>DASWCW010000233.1:0-2137 GCA_036395835.1 Xanthobacteraceae bacterium | reverse complement strand
TAAGTTCGCGATCGCGATTGTCGCGAGATGTGCTGTCGTCGCGACTGCGCCTGGCATACGCGCTCTCGCGCGCAAGCAGCCGATACTGGGTGTCGAGGATTTTGCCCTTTGCATCCACCCGGAAGCATTCCGACACCGCTTTCCCGCGGCCGTTTTGGATTTCGCCCGAGTCGAGGTCGACTGACTTGCATGCGAGCTGGCGCTTGGCCTCGGACGACGGCGGGGCGAGCGCGGTTCTCGGCGCGACATTAGCCCATACCGCCTCGATCACTGGCTCGAAGATCGGCACGGCGACGCGGCCGCCGGTCGCGCCGCCACCGAGGGTACGGCGCTTGCCGTCGGCGTTGTCGTAGCCGATCCAGACTGCGACGGTGACCTCGTTGGTGAAGCCCACGAACCAGGCGTCGTTCTCCTCGTCGGAAGTGCTGGTCTTGCCCGCGACATAGGGGGCGAGCCCAGCGATCGCGCGTGCCGTGCCACGCGCCAGCACGCCCTGCAACATAGTCTTGAGCTGATAGAACGCGACGCGGTCGACGGAATTGATCGTCACCGACGACGCCCCGTCATGGCGATAGATCGTATGCCCGCCGCGCTCGATGGAATCCACAACATGAGGTGCGGGCCGGACGCCTTCATTCGCAATCGAGGCATAAAAGGCGGCGAGATCGATCGGCCGCACCGGCTGGGCACCGAGCACGAACGGATAGTAGCGCAGACATTCGCGATAAATCTGCGCTTCCAGGGCAAGATCGCACAGACGGCTGAGACTGGCTTCGGGTTTGCTTTCAATGCCGCCGTCAAGCAGACGAACAGTCGCAAGATTGCGCGAGTTCTCGATCGCCCGCCGCAAGGTCAGGGTGTTGCCGGAGCTCCTGTCGTAGTTTCTTGGGGTCCAATAGTCTTTGTCGCGGGCGCGAATTGGCGGCAGCGTGATGGATTTGTCCATCACCAGCGTATTGGGCTGCAGGCCCTTACCAAGCGCGGCGAGGTAGCTCAGCGGCTTGATGGCCGAGCCCGGCTGGCGCACCGCCTGGGTCGCACGGTTGAGCTGGCTCAGCGGGTAGGAGAAGCCGCCGGTCATGGCGAGGATGCGGCCGGTCTTGTTCTCCAGAACGACCACCGCGCCCTGCACCACGGGACGCACCCGCAGTTCGGCGCGCGTATCCGCCTTGCCCTTGCCTTCCGCAACGCGCACCAGCACCACGTCGTAAAGCATGAGCTTGCGCTGGGCGGCAGCGTTGTTGATAGCGAGCGGCAGAACGCGTCCGTCGGGGAGGCCGACGTGCCATGCGGCGCTCTTCTTGCCGCTCGGCTTCTCCACCAGCACGGCCGACGTCCAGTGCACATCGTAGAGCGGCAGCCGTGCATTGGCGAGCGCCCGCTGCCAGGCCGGCCTTCTGTCGCCCGTCTTGCTACTCGCCTCGATGCGTTGGACGGCTTGCGCCAGATTGGCTTCAGCGGCGCCAAACTGGACGCGGCCAGCGCTGCCCTCGTAGCGCGAAAGCCCCTCCTGCAACGCCCCCTCCACCGCCCGCTGCAACAGTGGGTTGATGGTCGAGCGCACTGTGTAGGAGTTGGCCGTGATCGCGTCGATACCGGCGACCGATTTGGCTTCCCGGGCGACTTCGTCGATGAAATGAAACCCGATATCACGGCGCGGCCGTTCATAGGCCGCGAGTGGGGGCAGCGGCGGCACTCCCGTTGCGGGCTGCTCGGCGCTGATGGCTCCATCATCGCGTAACCGACTCAGCACATAGGCCAGCCGTTCCTGCGCTCGGCCGGGATGCCGGTCGGGACTGAAATAGTTGGGCCCTTTCACGAGCCCAGCGAGCAACGCACCCTCCTCGAGCTCGAGATCATTGGCGGGTTTTCCAAAATAGCTGCGCGCCCCCAGCTCGATGCCCCACGCGCCGCGGCCGAGATAGACGGAATTGAGATAGAGCTCGAGGATTTCCGCCTTGCTGAGCGTGCGCTCGACCCGCGACGCTAAGATCATCTCGCGGATCTTGCGCTCGTAGGTGAGGTCATCGCCCACCAACAGGTTCTTCACGATTTGCTGGGTGATGGTCGAGCCGCCCTGCGGCCGCCCGGACTGGGCGAGGCTATTGACGAAGGCGCGGATCAAGCCGCGCTCGTC
>DASWCW010000232.1:0-5782 GCA_036395835.1 Xanthobacteraceae bacterium | reverse complement strand
TCGAGCACGTCCTTGGGCGGCGTATAGGGGCGGAGCGACTGGAAGCGGTGCATCATGAAATAGACCGCGTCGTCGCGCACCCATTCGACCGGCAGCTCGACGATGCCGGTGGGTGAGCCGTCGAGCAGGAGCTCGTAGCAGTCCTCGTCCGCCATCAGCGAGGAATCGTAGGCGAGCCCCATCTCCTTCTCGATCGCCAAGGTCGAAGGGCTGAAGTCCCAGGAAGCGGTGCGCACCCCGACGGGGCGCACGCCGCTGATCTTCTCCAGCGTATCGGCGGAGCGCAGCATCAGGTCGCGCTCGGCCTCGTAGGGCAGGGTGGAATTGAGCTCGTGGATCCAGCCGTGGATGCCGATCTCGTGGCCCTCGGCGATGACCCGGCGCTGCTCCTCGGGATGCAGCAAGGCGACGACGGCCGGAACGTAGAAGGTGGCGCGCACGCCGTAGCGTTTGAGCAGCGCGAGGATGCGCGGCACGCAGACGCGGGCCCCGTACTCGCCCCAGCACAGCCGCCCGATCGATTTGCCGCCGTCGCGCAGCTCGTTGGTCTCGTGATCGGAATCGAACGAAAGCGCCACCGCGCAGCGCGCGCCGTCCTTCCAGGATTTCGGCCGATAGGCGCGGCCGGCGCGCACGTGGCCGACCAATTTGCGCCAATGTTCCTCCGGCCATTGCCACGGTTCGAGCTTGGATATCTGCTCCGTCATTTCTCGCTCCTATTTCAAGCGATGGGAGAGCCGGTGACCGGTAGCACCTGGCCGGTGATCCAGGAAGCGTAGTCCGAAGCCAGGAACAGCACCGCATAGGCGATGTCCTCGGGCGTTCCCATCCGCCGCATCGCGGTGCGGTCGAGCAACTGCGCCTGGAACGCCGCATCGTAGCCTGCCCATTGGCGTTCGTAATCCGGGCTCGTGGGCATGAACCCCGGCGCGACGGAATTGACCGTCACCCCGAATGGCCCGAGCTCCTGGGCGAGCTGCTTCACCAGGCCGAGCTGGCCGTGCTTGGCGGCGGCATAGCTCTGGATCCCGGTGAGGCTCGTCGCCAGCGCCGCCCGGCTCGAGATCGTGACGATGCGGCCCGAGCCCGCGCGTTTCATCCCCGGCGCGACCGCCTTGGCGAACAGGAACGCGCCGGTGAGGTTGGCGTCGAGGATTGCTCGCCAATCCTCGGCCGACACGCGCTCGACCGGCTGTGCCGACTGGCCGCGCACGCCGCCGGCGACATAGACGAGAACGTCGATCGTGCCCTCGCGTGCCGCCGCCGCCACCAGCCGCTCGATCGAGCCGGCGTCGGTGACGTCGACATGGGCGGCGTGCACCTCTCCGCCGCCGGAACGCGCGCCGGCGAGCGGCTCGATTTCCTCGACCAGCAGATCGCAGGCCCAGACCTGCGCCCCGCGTTCGGCAAAGGCTTGCGTGATGGCGCGGCCGATGCCGCGCGCGGCGCCGGCGACGATGACCCGTCGGTTGGGGAACTCGACCTGCACGGCGCAAACTACCGCAGCGCTTCGCGGGCGGTCTCGCGCAGGCTGTAGATGACCGCCCCGACGGCCTGGCGGACTTGGATTTCTTTTGGTTCGTGCATGGCTTGCCCCGCTTGGCGGCCGAACCCGGGCCGCTCCCGTGCGCAGCATATCGCCGGGCCGGTTCGGATGCGAAGGAGCATGGAGGCTGGGCTGAGCCGGCAACGCGTTCCCCTCTCCCGCAAGGGGAGAGGGGAAAGCGCATTTGCGGCCCGCTCCCTGCCAACGGGGCAGGTCACGCGTGCCCTTCTATTACCGCCTTCGGGGCTTTATATCTGCGCCACATCTGCGGCTATTGCCTTGGGGGATCATGACCTTCTCTTCGCGCCTGCTCGCAGCCTCGTTTCTCGCGCTCGGCCTGCTCGGCTCCGCCGATTTCGCCGCCGCCCAGGAGCGCCGGGTGCCCAATTCGACCGCCGAGCTCACCCTCTCCTACGCCCCGGTGGTGCAGCGAGTCGCCCCGGCCGTGGTCAACGTCTACGCCGCCAAGGTGGTCGAGAACCGCAATCCGTTCTTCGACGATCCTTTCTTCCGCCGGTTCTTCGGCGGGCCGAACTCGAGCCTGCCGCGCGAGCAGGTGCAGCGCTCGCTCGGCTCCGGCGTCATCGTCGATCCGAGCGGTCTCGTGGTCACCAATAATCACGTCGTCGAGGGTGCGAGCGAGGTCAAGGTCGCGCTTGCCGACAAGCGCGAGTACGAGGCCGAGCTGGTGCTCAAGGACACACGCTCGGATCTTGCGGTGATGCGGCTCAAGGGAGCGCGCGAGAAATTCTCCGCGCTTGAGTTCGGCAATTCCGACGAGCTGCAGGTCGGCGACGTGGTGCTCGCGATCGGCGATCCGTTCGGGGTCGGGCAGACCGTGACCCACGGCATCGTCTCCGCGCTCGCCCGCACCCAGATCGGCATCACCGATTATCAGTTCTTCATCCAGACCGACGCCGCCATCAACCCCGGCAATTCGGGGGGCGCGCTGGTCGATATCCGCGGCCGGCTGATCGGGATCAACACGGCGATCTTTTCGCGCTCCGGCGGCTCGCAGGGCATCGGCTTTGCCATTCCGGCCAACATGGTGCGGGTCGTGGTCGCCTCGGCCATGGGCGGGGGCAGCGCGGTGAAGCGGCCGTGGTTGGGCGCCAAGCTTCAGGCGGTGACCCCGGAAATTGCCGAGGGGCTCGGGCTCAAGCGGCCGATCGGTGCTTTGGTCGGAAGCGTGGCGCCGAACAGCCCGGCCGCGCGCGCGGGATTGAAGAGCGGAGATCTGATCCTGGCGGTCGACGGACAGAGCGTCGAGGATCCGAACGCGTTCGATTATCGCTTCGCCACCAAGCCGCTCGGCGGTGCGGCGCAGCTCGGCGTGGTGCGGGGCGGCCGGGAGGCGAAGGTCCCGGTCGCGCTCGAGACCGCGCCCGATACCCATCGCGACGAGGTCGTGATCCGCTCGCGCTCGCCGTTCCTCGGCGCCAAGGTCGCGAACCTGTCGCCGGCGCTCGCCGACGAGCTGCGGATCAATTCGCCCAACGAAGGCGTCGCCATCGTCGAGATCGCCGACGGGTCGGTCGCCGCCAACGTCGGCTTCAAGCCCGGCGATCTGATCGTCTCGGTCAACGGCGAGAAGATCGCCAGCACCCAGGACCTCGAGCGCGCGACCAAGAATCCGAAGCGGCTGTGGCGGGTCACCATCCAGCGCGGCGGCCAGCAGATCTCGGTCGTGTTGAGCGGATGAGCCCGGCCGTCAACCGACAATCAATGAGGCCAAGCATGGACGACGAGATTCTCCGGCTCAAAGCGCAATTGCGCCAAGCGACGGAAGCGGAGCTTGCCGAGCGCGTCAGGCAACATCAATTAAGGGTCGATCGCATCAGAGCCGGCGTCCGGAACCGGGAAACGCTGCAACTCGCGGTTCCCGAGACCCCTCTGGATTTTTTAGCGATCGGCGATTCCTGGTTCGAGTATCCGTTGAGCGACGACGGGCTGCCGCTTCCGTTTTGGAATGCGGCTATTGTCGGACGCAAACAGCTGCAATCGATGGGGAACCCGCCGCCCCTCGTTCTTTCCCATGCTTTGCATGGCCAGGCTATGACGGCGATCTTGTCCTGGAGAAATCAGGAGCGCTTCATACAGGCAATCACCGACAAAACCCGATGGGTGAACGGCAAGCCGGATGCGATTCTTCTTTCCGGCGGCGGCGACGATATAGTAGGTGACCAATTCGCGATTTATGTGGACTATGGTGGAGGCGGACTGGATAAAGACCGATTTCAAGGACTCCTCGCTTCGGTCGAGGCATCCTACAAGGATTTGTTCGCACTACGCGACAGGTTCCTTCCCGACACTCCAATTTTCGCCCACTGTTACGATTATGCCATCCCGAACGAGGTGCATCCGATATTTTCCGGGCCCTGGCTTCAACCTCCCCTGCATTTTGCGGGATATACCTACTCGCAAGGGCTGGCCATCGTAAAAGATGCAATTGACGGGTTCCACCAATTGCTCAGCAAGCTCGCAGACGGCCGGAACTTCATCCTGGTCGACACGAGAGGAACGCTCACCCGCGATGCCTCCCGCCCCATGGGCTGGGCCAATGAAATCCATCCATATACCGCAGGGTTTACGGCCCTGGCGCATAAGTTCCTCGTGGCGTTGCAGGGCAGATTCCCGGGCCGGATTTGAATGCTCCGGATCATCTCCGTCCGACCGGAGGGCTCGCCTTGTTTGACGTTCGCCACGAGGATGCTGGCGGAAGGTGTGCAGCTTGCATACATCACGGGCGGATCACACTGCGGCAGAGAAATTTTTGAGCATGGCGGGGCGTCAGCGAACACCAATTCCGCGAATCGGCCCGCGAGCGGAGCGCGGCGAGACCCTGTTCGAAGCGGCCGGCCTCGAAGAAGGGGCGCCGCGGCCGCTCGCCGATAAGCTGCGGCCGCAACAACTCGCCGACGTGGTCGGCCAGGAGCATCTGCTCGGGCCGGACGGCGCGCTCAGCAGAATGCTCGCGACGCGCTCGCTCGGCTCGCTGATCTTCTGGGGGCCGCCCGGCACCGGCAAGACCACCGTCGCGCGCCTGTTGGCGAGCGCCACGGATCTCGAGTTCGAGCAGATCTCCGCGGTGTTCAGCGGGGTCGCCGACCTCAAGAAGGTGTTCGATCAGGCGCGAGCCCGCCGCGAGATCGGGCAGGGCACGCTGCTGTTCGTCGACGAGGTCCACCGCTTCAATCGCGCACAGCAGGATTCCTTCCTCCCGGTGATGGAGGACGGCACCGTGGTGCTGGTGGGGGCGACCACGGAAAATCCCTCGTTCGAGCTCAATGCGGCGCTGCTCTCGCGCGCCCGCGTGCTGGTGTTCAAACCGCTCGATGCCGATTCGATCGAGCAGGTGCTGGCCCGCGCCGAGGCGATCGAAACCAAACCGCTGCCGCTCGACGCGGAGGCGCGCGCCGCGCTGATCCGCATGTCGGACGGCGATGCACGCGCGGCGCTCACCCTTGCCGAAGAGGTGTGGCGCGCGGCGCGGGCGGGCGAGATCTTCGATGCCGCGGGCCTATCGGACATCGTGCAGCGCCGGGCGCCGATCTACGACAAGTCCCAGGATGGCCATTACAATCTGATCTCCGCGCTGCATAAATCGGTGCGCGGCTCCGACCCCGACGCGGCGCTCTATTATCTCTGCCGCATGCTCGATGCCGGCGAGGACCCGCTCTACCTCGCGCGGCGCGTCGTGCGCATGGCGATCGAGGACGTCGGCCTTGCCGACCCGCAGGCGCTGGTGGTCGCCAACGCCGCGAAAGACGCCTACGACTTTCTCGGCTCGCCGGAGGGCGAGCTCGCAATCGCCCAGGCGGTGATCTATGTCGCGACCGCGCCGAAATCGAACGCGGCCTATGCGGCCTACGGCGAGGCGATGCGGGTCGCCAAAGATGCCGGTTCGCTCTTGCCGCCCAAGCACATCCTCAATGCCCCGACCCGCCTGATGCAGCAGGAAGGCTACGGCCGCGGCTACTCGTATGACCACGACGAGCCCGAGGCGTTCTCCGGCCAGGACTATTTCCCCGAGGCGCTCGGACGTCACGTTTTTTACGATCCGCCGGAGCGCGGGTTCGAGCGCGAGATCAAAAAGCGCCTGGAATATTGGGCAAAGCTGAGAAAAGAACGAAAACCGTAGCCCGGATGGAGCATCGGCGGGGCAATCCGGGATCCCCGATTGACCTTCGTTTCATCCGAGGTAGAGACTAGGATGTTCGAGAAAAGGTGCATCCA
>DASWCW010000231.1:0-9081 GCA_036395835.1 Xanthobacteraceae bacterium | reverse complement strand
CGGCAGGGTTGTTACTTCACGAGTGTGGGCCACTATATCGTACTCGATGCCTTGAATGACCCAGGCATCGCCCTCCTTGAAGGCAACGGCGTTTATGTGAAATTGATGCATTGGGTTCAGGGTGGGTTTGGCTTTTGATTGCCCGATCATTATCCGAAACTCGGCCTGGGACAACCCCGTCTCCGCATTTTTATCTGCGCGGCGGCCAGTACGCCACGGGCAGCTTTTTTAACTGGTTAATGGGTCACCCGCCCTCCAGTGGCGGTCCTGGTGCCCTTGACCGCGACTGCGTGCTGCGCGACGTTCCGCCATGTCCCTTGAGCCCCCCGAAATCGAACGGCCTATGACCATTGTCGAGATCGATGGTGCCGAAGATGCTGCAGAACTGCACCCGGCCATTCTGCTCGACCTAGTTGGCAGACTCGAGGATATCGCCGTCTTGCTGTGGTTCGAATCGCCCATTTCGCCCGATATCGAGCACCAGCTGGTGCTGGAGCTCGGCCGGTTACGAGCCCTTGAGGCCGCTTCGGCAATTGCGACGCTGGCAGAACAGCTCGCCAGGCGACCGGCCAGCGCCGCCGCATAATCCCATCGCGCTAGAAGGCCCGGGACGGCTGTCTCCTGCCGGAGCACCCCGACATCCGCCAAGCCGCGATCGGCCTGTAGCGCCTCCGCAGGGCCAAGGCGGGCCACCTGGGGCCAGCGCTCTTACTAGAACCTAACCAAGCGCTCTTTTTGGTAAGTAATGGCAGCCAAGCCATTGTTATGCATTGGCCTTTCAATTTCTGCCCGGTAAGGATTCATGATCGGGACCGACGTAGGTGAGCGCGGCGACAAGGAAATCGAAGGCGAGACGGTGGCACGCTGGGGCAAGCGGCCCGGGTCCTATTTCGCTGCGGCTCCGGCGCTCGAAGCCGAGTTCGTGCCGATCGACAACCTTCGCGTTTCGGCAACCTTGTCCGCGGCCTATCACGAAATTTCCGGCATTGCCGGGCTGGACAACCGCCGCCAAGCCGCTTTCGATTCGATCGCGTTCGATCTGCGTTACCGGCTGATCGACCGGCAGCAGTCGGGATTCGGGCTCGCGCTCGACGTGGAGCCGCACTGGGGCCGCATCGATCCGACAAGCGGCGAGCCGGTCGACCGTTATGGCGCCGATCTTTCATTGTTGCTCGACAAGGAGCTGGTGCCCGATCGGGTGCTCGCGGCCTTCAACCTGATCTATCAACCGGAGGCGACGCACTCGCGCGTCACGCAGACCTGGTCGCGCGAGGCTGTGGTCGGGCCCGCCGCCGGACTGATGCTGCAAATCCAGCCTGGCGTTCTCATCGGCGCCGAGACCCGCTACGCGCGCGCCTATCAGGGTCTCCGGCTCGAAAAATTCGCCGGGCAGGCGCTGTTCTTCGGCCCGACCCTTTATGCCAGGCTGTCGAAACGCATGTGGGTCATCGCGGCCTTTAGCCCGCAGATTGCCGGCCGAGCCGTGAATGTCCCCGGCTCGCTGGATCTTACCAATTTCGAGCGCCGTCAGGCCAAGGTGCAATTCGGGCTGGAGTTTTGAAGCGCTCGTTATCGCCTCAAAACGTCGCGCGCAGCCCCGCATAGACCGCGAGCGGCATGCCTGGCGCCAAGGTGCGGGGATCGGTCAATCCAAGGAACGGGATCGCAGTGGGATCGAAGAACGTCCCGAACGTGTAATAGCGCCGATCGAACAGGTTCTGCACCAGGCCGAACAGCTCGACGTGCTTCGATACCTGATAGGACGTGTGCAGGTTCACGACCCAGTAGGTCGGCACCTTTGGATTCTGGTTGGACTGGTCGCCCACGAGATATTGGCTGCCGACGACATTGAGATCCGCCCCGATCTTCCACGGCTCGGTCACCGCGTATTCGGCGCCCGCCTTGAAGCGATGCTGCGGGACTGCCGGAATATGATTGCCGGGAACGACGAAGATGTTTCCGCTGGCATCCGCCGCAGGATTGTTCGGTGACGACAACGTCAGCGGGCTTTGGAAGGTGGCGTCGATGAAGGTGTAATTGGCATAGGCGGTCCAGCGATCCTGCTTGTACGCCGCGCTGGCCTCGATCCCTTCCCGCCGCGTCTTGCCGCCGTTCTGGAAGAAACCGTGTCCGGCGATCGGGCTTGCTATGTTGATGATGTCGTCGGTGTTGCCGGTCCGGAACAGGCCGAGGCTCCAGTTCAGCCGACCGTTGCCCTCGCCAAAATCCAACCGGCCGCGCAGGCCCGCCTCGTAGGTGTGCGAGACCACCTGCTTGAGGTGTGGGTCCGACACCAGGAAATTGTCGATCAGGCACGGCCGGGTCGGATCGGCGCAGCCGAGCTCGAGCGGGGTCGGCGCGCGGTTCGCCTCCGAATAGCCCGCATAAGCAATGAGCTCTGATGCGATCTTGTAGGTCGCGCCGATCACGGGATTGAACCGAGAAAATCTTTCGTTGCCGTTGAGCGCAGTTCCAATCTCGTCCTGCAGCTTGATCTCGGCGACGTTGAAGCGCCCGCCGGCCGTCACCGCAAGTTTGGATGTCACGTCGAATGTGTCGGTGGCGTAAATGCCGGTATAGCGGGTCATCGCCAGCAGGCGCACCGGCGCAACGTCGCCGGCCGGCTGGTCGATGAAGACGCCGGTGCCGGTGACGAACAGGTCGTGGCCGATGGTGCCGAGCTCGCTGGTCCCTGTGAACTGCACGCGTCCGCGGTCGAGGCTGACGCCGACGACGAAATGGTTGTCGCGCTCGAACACGCGCTGGGTGCTGGTCGCTTGCACCGATCCGCCGAAACTGTTCGCATCAGTCCGGGTCCGATCGATCTCGCCGAACACGGTATTGTTGGGAAAGACGTTCGGCACAATCTGCCCATTTGTGTCGAATAGCGGCGTTACGTCATCGCCGAGGCAAAGATCCCCATGCAACGGACCCTTTGCGTTACAGGCCTGCACCTCCGCAGTGTTGCCGTCGACATGCCGCTGCCAAAATCCGCGATAGTAGATATTCCCCTGAAACGACAGCGTGTCGGTCGCCTTGTAGCTTCCATTCGCGGTGAGGAACGCGAGGTTGTTCTGCGTGGTCTGCGGCCAGGTATAGACGTTCTGCCAACGCCGGCTCAGCAGCTCGATTGGAGTAACGGTGATTCCTGAGAGGTTATTGGAAGCTCCGGTGAAATTGACGTGAAATTCGGTCTTATCGTCGCGCACCCCCACATCGGCATACATCCGGCGCAGCTGGGAGGGCGAATGATCGCGCCAGCCGTCGTCATTGACCGCATCGGCGGTGACGTAGCCCGACCAATTGCCGTTCTGGCCGCCGGCTTGGCCGGCTGCGCCGCGCCGCCCGAACGAGCCCCCTCGCACCTCGCCCTCGACGCCCTGGTAGGTGAAGCCGTTCTTCATCTCGAGCGAGAGCGCACCGCCAAGAGCGTTAAGTCCATAGATCGGATTGTTGGGAACCAGCGTCACGCCCCGAATGGCCATTTCCGGGATCAGGTCCCAGTTGACCGTGTCGCCGAACACTTCGTTGATGCGCACCCCGTTCTGATAGACCGCGATGCCCTGCGGCGTTCCCAGCACCGGCGAGGCGGTGAAGCCGCGGTAATTCACATCGAGCTGGAACGGATTGCCGGTCTGGTCGCTCAGGCTGACGCCGGGCAGATGTTGCCCGATCGCCTGCAGCAAGTCCGGCGATCTCGCGTGATCGAGATCCGCCGCCGAGATGCTCTGGACGTTCGCCGGAACCTTGTCGCGATCGAGATCGGCCCGCGACAACGGGGACGATTCGACAACTTCGATAGTCGGCAGTTGAACCGCGGGAGCGGGAGCTTGTGCCCATGCCGCGGCGGGCACGAGCACGAGCATCCCTGCTGCAGTGACGCGAACGTACCCCGCCATCGCCCACCCCGGCACGCGCAACTCGGCCGGATGCTAGTGGAGGCGGGCCTTGGTGGCCACTCCCGGATGAGGGCCGCGCGGCACGCGCGCTGGGCGCCGGCAGACTTACTGGTTCTTCCCGGGCTCTTTCACCGCGGGACCGGATTTATTGCCGGGCATTCCCTTGACGCCGCTCTCATCGGCTCCGGCGGCTCCCGATGGCTTGGCGGCCGGACCGGATTTGCCGCCAGGCTTTCCAGGCGTGCCCGGCTTGGAAGTGCCCCCTGTGCCCGGGGCGTTGTCCTGGGTGTTTTGGCTGAGTTGCTGGCTGCTGCTCTGCGACCAGACCGGCTGAGCCGCCATCACCAGGCCCGCCACGGCGATTCCCGTGAGAAGGATTTTCATACGATGACCTCCTGCTGGCGTGTTGAGGGAAACGTCGAAGGCCGCGCGGACGTTCCGGACAGCCCGAGCGGGGATCGAATCCCGACGCGTCGCTCCCTTGGCCGCGATCCGCGAGCCTGCGTCGCCCGGCAGCGCACGCGGGACGCGCGCAACCGGCACGCAGGTATCAAGTTCCTCCGGGAGAGGCCGGGCGTGTTGGCGGCCGATGCAAGTGCCGAAATAAAAATAATTCAGGCCCCGCTGTCAGGCAGCGGCATGTCGAGACGTACATTTCACCGCGGGAGTTTGATTGCCGCCATGCAGTCAAGTGGCCGGCGGCTTACCCGACGTTCTTGGCCTGGGTCGTGCTCTTGATGCAGAGCACTTTGACGCTCTCGTTTTCGGCCAATTGCTGGCCGATCGAAGTCCCGGCTACATATGCCTGCCCGTGCATGAAGCACGAGGCGGGCATCGAATATTGCTCCGGCACTTGGACCACGTGAACGGCGTTGTTGCGATCGCATTGGCGCAGATCGGGCGTCACCGCCAATGAGCAGATCAAGACCAGTGTCGTGAACAATGTACGCTCCTAGCTCCTCTGGCTCATGCTTGTACCCGAACCGTCAAGGCAGCCACATGGTTCCAGCCTACATTCATGCAACTACATTCGCTGGGGTGCGGTGCGTAAAATTTGAATCCGAAATGCTGGAACTGTTTCGAGAATGAGATTCCGGAGCCATGCGCAGGCGGTTGCGCCTGGATCATCGGAACGCGACCAACCGATATGCTACGTGGATGTCGACATTTGTTGCCAGTGCGGCGCGATGGACGGAATCTGGGACGATCCCGACCTGATTTGCAAGATCCTGCGAGGGAGAACGAAACATGAAGGCCGCCGATCATTTTCGCGCCATGCGCGACAAGAGCCCGGAGGAGGCGAAGTTCTTCTGGTCCGGCGGTCCAATCGAGGTCGCGGAACGAACCTGGTTCCAATCGCGGTTCAGCGGCGTGACCGCGTTCGAGACCGATGAGGGCATCGTGCTGGTCGATTCCGGGATGGCGCCGCTCGCGCCCGCGCTCGCCGCGCTGCTGCGCGAGAAGACGGCGGCGCCGATCCACACTGCGATCTTCACGCATGGTCACTTCGATCATGCGTTCGGGCTCAAGGCGTTCCTGCAAGCCGGACAGCCGCAGCCGCGGATCGTTGCACAGCGGTGGATACTGGGCCGTTTCGAGCGATACGAGCGGACCAGTCGTTACAATGCCGCCGTCAATGCCCGGCAGTTTGGCGGCAGCGCCGAGCGCGCGGAGCCGGGCGGGGAATACGACAATTTCCGCGGTCCGGAGCTGATGCCGGATACGCTGTTCGATCGCGAGCTCGCGTTTCGGGTCGGCGGACTCCAATTCCAGATCCATCACTGCCGCGCCGAGACCGACGACCACTGCTGGGTTTGGTGTCCGCAACGCTCCGTGGTGTGCTCGGGCGACCTGATCATCAACGCCGTGCCGAATGCCGGCAATCCGCAAAAGGTGCAGCGCTATCCCTGGGACTGGGCGGACGGCCTGCGCCGGATGGCGGCACTCGAGCCCGACAGCCTGTGTCCCGGTCACGGCGGTCCGGTCGTCGGCAATCGGGAAAAAATCCAGCGCATGCTGATCGAGACGGCCGAATATCTGGAATCGATCGTCGAGCAGACGCTTGCCGCGCTCAATGACGGTGCGCCGCCTCACACCGACATCGTGCATCGGGTGCAACCTCCGGCTTCGGGCTCGCCCTGGCTGCAGCCCGTCTACGACGAAGCCGAGTTCATCGCGCGCAATGTCATTCGCTTCTATGGCGGCTGGTGGAACGGACGCCCGAGCGAGCTCAAGCCCGCGCCTCGCGCAGCGCTGGCGGAGGAGATCGCGCGCCTCTGCGGCGGAATTGACGCGCTCTTGCGCCGCGCGCGGGAGCTCGCCCGATCAGGCGACATGCGCTTGGCCTGTCATCTCGCCGATTTTGCGCTCGAGTGCGGCCCGAAGAATGCCGCAGTCGGCGACGCGGTTGCGGCGATCTATGAAACGCGCGCCGATGGCGAGCCCGGCCTGATGGCCGAAAATCTGTTCCGTTCGGCCGCCGCCTATGCACGCGAGCAAAGACCTTTCCGCTAGGCGGCAGTTTTTGTGACCGCGGCTGAGCGGCACGCGTTCTTCACCTCCCCTTGAAAAGGGGAGGTCGACCGCGCAGCGGTCGGGTGGGGATCCGTCGCGACCCCCTCCCGGCTCGCTACGCTCGCCGACCTCCCCCCTTTCAGGTGGAGGTAAAGCGCGTCTACCTGCCTTAATGCTGATCAATAAGAATTCCTGCCGAAGCACCGGCATCGGAGCATCGCGGATCACTCCACGGTGATCCGCGCCGTCATGCCGGCCCAATCGTGGTCGGCGCAGGTCAGCTCGTACGAGCCGGCTCGCGTCGCGACGAAATACATGTCCTTGGTTTCCTGCGGCCGCACCACGATCCGCGTCGCATAGGCGCCCAGCACCTCCGGATTGTTCAGCTCGATCGCCTTGAAAAACTCCGGCGCGGAAAAATCATGAATCTCCGATCCCCGGTTCTCCAGGTGCAACCGATAGGCAACGCCGCGCCGAAAGCTGAGCCGGTCGGGAATGAATTCGTAATTCACCATGGTGACGACCACGGATTCGGCCTTCGTCCAATCCGCATCCCGCGAACTCCGATCCGGCGTTTGGGCGTCGGCGCAGCACAGAGCAGCCGCGAGCAGGAGTGCGGAAAGCCCGAGCCGAAGCTCGACGGCACTTCCCGCTCCGATCCTAGTGCAGCGCTGCATAGACCGCGGTTTCGAATTGCGCGAACAGCTCGAGCACTTTCGGATCGGCGAACGGGATGAGCTGCGTGAGGATGACGCCCGCCACGCCTTCGCCCGGATCGATCCAGAAATAGGTATTGCCCAGCCCCGCCCAGGCGAGACTCCCCGCAGTGCGGCCGCCGGGCACGCTTTCGGTGCTGATCATGAATCCAAGGCCCCATTTCTTGATCATGCCGGGAAAGAATTCGGCGTCGTTGGAATAGGGCGGCATGGCGGTCTCGAGCAGCCGCACGTCAAGGTCGCCGATGTGGTTCCGGACCATCAAGCGCACGGTCTCGGGCTCTAGCACTTGCGCGCCGTTGTGCCGGCCCTCGTGCAGAAACATCTGCTGGAACTTGAGATAATCGCCCGCGGTGCCGTACAGGCCGCCGCCGCCCATGTGGAATTCGGGCTCCTGCGGCAGCTCGAATTCCATTTGCTGCAACGATCCGTCGGGCTGGCGCGCGTGCATGCCGGCGAGCCGCGCGCGCTGGCCCGTGCCGAGCTTGAAGGCGGTATCCCGCATCCCGAGCGGGGCAAAAATGTTGTCGCGGAAATAGTCCTCGAGATTCTGTCCGCTGACCTTCTCGACCGCCTTGCCGACCCAATCGATGTTGATGCCGTAGTTCCATTTCTCGCCGGGGTCGAACAGAAGCGGCGTGGTGAGCGCAAGATTCTGGCAGTTGATGACCCCGGGGATTCCCATCCTCTCCTGGTAACGGATGAGGTCGGGGCTCCAGATGTCGTAGGCGAATCCCGCCGTGTGGGTCAGCAGATGTCGAAGCGTGATGTCGCGTCGGGCCGGGCGCAGCTTCGGCTCGCCCCCGGCGTCGAACCCTTCCAGCACCTTGGCGGCGGCGAGCTCCGGCAGCAGCTCCCGGATCGGTCGGTCGAGCTCGAGCTTGCCGCGTTCGACGAGCTGCATGGCGGCGGTCGACGTGATCGCCTTGGTCATGGCCGCGCCGCGTCCGGCCACCGTTGCCCTTTATCGCACAAGAAACCCGCGTGGAATCGGCATTTCCCACGGGAATGCAATCCGTTATTGCATTTTTTCGCACATGGATATATATTACCCGAGGATGCCCCCGAAGGTGCCCCCAACGATGGAGGAGGTGATGCCATGAACCTGACTTACTGCGTCTTGGACTTGAGTTTGCCGTGCGTCGTCCGCGGCGCCGATGCCTGGTTCTTCAGTCGCGGCGAGTGGCACTGGGTCTGCAGCGGTGACCCTATCCACAACGCGCGAGTGGTCAGCAAGGACTACTTCGACAGAACGTTCGGCGATCTGCCACCGCTGCCGAAGAACTGAGGAGACGAAAATGGCACGGGGAATAAATCGGCTGACGGACCGGCAGTGCCGGACGTCCAAGAAGGAGATGATCAACGACGGTCTGGGCCTGTGGCTGCGGACCAAGCCGGCGAAGGGCGGCGGGCTCGTCCGATCGTGGCTGTTCAGATACCAGCTCGGCGGCGGCAAGAAGCAGGCGATGGGACTCGGATCCTTGCACGACAGAAGCCTCGCAGAGGCCCGCTTGAAGCGCGACGAGCTGCGCAAGCTGCTCCTGGAAGGCATCGATCCGAAGATCGACCGCGACCGCAAGCGCGCGGAGCAGCGGTTGGCCGACCGGCCAGTGATGACGTTCAAGCAGGCCGCTCAGGAGTGGGTCGACGCCCACGAGGCAGGATGGCGCAGCCGGAAGACCTTCGAGGACTGGACCGGGATGATGACGCGCTACGCGTTCCCGGTCCTCGGCCCGCTGCCGGTCGCCGCGGTCAACGTCGACATGGTCCTGCAGGTGTGCTCAAGCCGATGTGGGATGCCGGCATCCCCGGCGCATCTCCTCGAGGATCTCGAGCGCGCGGCCGCACAATGGGACGCGATGCTCCACGTGTGCCTTCATCCTGCCGGCTGGGATCGTCCAGACGTCGCCGTCGATCTCGGACCACTCGGCCAGGCGCGACTCGTTGGAGCG
>DASWCW010000230.1:0-18794 GCA_036395835.1 Xanthobacteraceae bacterium | reverse complement strand
TCTCCTCACGCTGCAATTCCTGCTCTGGGTAGCGGATCGACCCCGCACCCGGGCCGACGTGCTGGAGGCCTGGCACAGCTGCCCGCGCACTTCGGTGTGGGAGGATTGCGTGGTCGGTGGGCTGGTCCGGTTCGAGAACGGGGACAAGACCGTGAGCCTGACCGCGCGGGGGCGCGCCGTTCTCGATGGCGGCGCCGCCGGCGGGCCGGGCCCGTCGCCTCGGCAGGGCGGCTGAGCAGCGCGCAATTCCGATCGGCTGCGGCCGCCCGCCCTGCCCCAACCGCGCACCCCGTTGCCGAGTTGGGGCTCGTGTCGGCCGGGCTGTCTGGCGAAATGCAAGGTCTTGGGGAGCGCGCCCGGCAAATCAACGCTTGACACGTGCCGCCGGAACGCAGAAGCGCAAATAAAGTTCCCTGCTGGAAATCGCGCGGAGCAAGCCGGCAACTGGAAATTAAATGATCCCCAGTCTCACTCTAAAGATGTAATTTGACGAATTGAAACACCTTAAGCCGTTGTCCGGTCTAGATCTTTCTCGAAAGAGGGCCCTGATTTCCAGCCATTTTTACGCGAGCTCGACCAGCAGTCCCTCCCGGATCGTGACCCGGCGATCCATGCGCTGAGCCAGATCCATATTGTGGGTGGCGATGATCGCGGCCAGCCGCGACGCCCGGACCAATTGGCCCAACGTCCCGAACACATGCTCGGAGGTCCGCGGATCGAGGTTTCCGGTCGGCTCGTCCGCAAGCAGCACCCGGGGCGCGTTGGCGACCGCGCGGGCAATGGCGACGCGCTGCTGCTCGCCGCCCGAGAGTTCCGCCGGACGGTGCTGCAGCCGCTCCTTGAGCCCGAGATAGGTCAATAGCTCAGCCGATCGCCGTCGTGCCTCCTGCCGCGACAGCCCGCGGATCATCTGCGGCAGCATCACGTTCTCCAGCGCCGAGAACTCCGGCAGGAGATGGTGGAACTGATAGATGAAGCCGATCTCGGTGCGGCGGATGCGAGTGCGCTCGCCGTCGGACAGACTGGATGTGGGAATTCCGTCCACATAGACCTCGCCGGCGTCGGGATGCTCGAGCAGGCCGGCAATGTGCAGCAGCGTCGACTTGCCGGCGCCCGAGGGACCGATCAGCGCCACCGACTGTCCGGCCCAGACCGCGAGCTTCGCGCCGCCGAGAATCTCCAGCGTGGATTCGCCCTGATGATACCGGCGCTCGACTCCGTCCAGGAACAGCACCGGGTCGTTGTCGGCCATGGCACTCATTCGTAACGCAACGCCTCGACCGGATCGAGGCGCGCCGCCCGCCAGGACGGGTAGAGCGTCGCGAGCAGCGACAGCATGAGGGCCATGAGGAGAACCGCGAACGTCTCCCCGGGGTCCATCTCGGCGGGCAGCCGCGAGAGGAAATAAAGCTCGGGAGAGAACAGCTCCGTGCTGGTGAGCCAGGACAGGAATTGCCGGATCGATTCGACGTTGAGGCACACCAGGGTGCCGACGATGAAGCCCGTCAAGGTGCCGATCACCCCGATCGAGGCTCCGGTGATGAGGAACACGCGCATGACCGCGCCCTGGGTCGCCCCCATGGTGCGCAGGATGGCGATGTCGCCGCTCTTGTCCTTCACCAGCATGATCAGGCCGGAGACGATGTTGAGCGCGGCGACCAGCACGATCAGCATCAGGATCAGGAACATCACGTTGCGCTCGACCTGGAGCGCGTTGAAGAACGTGGCGTTGCGCTGCCGCCAATCGATCATGAAGATCGGCCGGCCGGCGGCCTCGCTGATCCGGCCGCGCAAGGGATCGATGTCGTCGGGATCGTTGGAATACACCTCGATCGCGGTGACGTCGTTGGCGCGGTTGAAATAGGCCTGCGCCTCCGGCATCGGCATGAACACGAAAGCGGCGTCGTATTCCGACATGCCGATCTCGAACACGGCGGCGACCTTGTAGGTCTTGATCCTGGGCGTGGTGCCCATGGCGGTGACCGCGCCGCGGGGCGCGACCAGGGTCACGGAATCGCCGACGTGGGCCGAGAGCTGATCGGCGAGTCGCTTGCCGATCACCAGGCCCTGGCCTTGGTCGAATCCGTCAATCGTGCCCTGGCGGACGTTGTTGGCGATCGAGGGAAGCTGCATCAGATCGGCGGCGCGGATGCCGCGCACCAGCACCCCGGAGGCATTGAACGGCGAGGAGGCGAGTGCCTGGCCTTCGACGATCGGCGCCGCCAGCCTCACGCCTGCCACCCCGGCAACCCGGGCGGCGACCTGTTCCCAGTCGTTGAGGGGGGAATCCAGCGGCTGGATCAGCAGATGGCCGTTGAGCCCCAGGATCTTCTCGAGCAGCTCCTTGCGGAACCCGTTCATCACCGCCATGACGATGATCAGCGTCGCCACGCCCAGCAGGATGCCGAGGAACGAGAACCCGGCGATGACCGAGATGAACCCCTCTTTGCGGCGCGCGCGCAGGTAGCGCAGCGACAACATCCACTCGAACGCGGCAAACGGCCTGGTCGCGATCGGCTGGCTCATGAATTAAGTCCCCGCCTACTCGATTTCATCCGATTCCACTCGCTACGCTAGCGCCAAAGACGGTGAAATCGAGGAAGCGAACAGCTTTATGCCGCAAGCCGGTCGATTGCCGCGTCCGGGGGGAGAAGCTCGCGCGCGCCATCCGCGCGTCGTTTGAGCTCGACCTTGCCCGCGGCGAGGCCCTTGGGGCCCACCAGGATCTGCCACGGGATACCGATCAGGTCGGCCGTCGCGAACTTCGACCCGGGCCGCTCATCGAGGTCGTGGTAGAGCACGTCGAGGCCTCGCGCGCCAAGCGCGCGATAGAGATACTCGGAAGCCCCGTCGGTCGCGACATCGCCTTGCTTGAGGTTGAGCACGATCGCCTGGAACGGGGCGACCGGCTCGGGCCATTGGATGCCGGCATCGTCGTGGCAGGCCTCGATGATGGCGGCGACGAGCCGGCTGGGGCCGATGCCGTAGGATCCCATGTGGACCGGACGCTCGCTCCCGTCCGGGCCTGTCGCCAGCGCCTTCATCGGCTCCGAATATTTCGTGCCGAAATAAAAAATATGTCCGACCTCGATCCCGCGCGCCTGAACCCGGTCGGGCGCGGGGATCGCCTGGAATGCGGCCGCATTGTGCTTGTCCGAGGTCGCCGCGTAGAGCGACGTCCATTTATCCACGATCGCCTGCAGCCCCTCCCGGTTCTCGAAATCGACTTCCGCACCCGGCACTTCGAAATCGAGGTAATCGCGATGGCAATAGACCTCGCTCTCGCCGGTCGAGGCCAGAATCGTGAACTCGTGGCTGAGATTGCCCCCGATTGGCCCGGTCTCGGCAACCATCGGGATCGCCTTGAGCCCCATGCGGGCGAAGGTACGCAAATAGGCGACGAACATCCTGTTGTAGGCATGCCGGGCACCGGCCTGATCGAGGTCGAACGAATAGGCGTCCTTCATGAGGAACTCGCGCGACCGCATGGTGCCGAACCGCGGCCGCACCTCGTCCCGGAATTTCCATTGGATGTGGTAGAGGTTCAGCGGCAAATCCTTGTACGAGCGCACATAGGCGCGGAAAATCTCGGTGATCATCTCCTCGTTGGTGGGCCCGTAGAGGAGGTCGCGCTCGTGCCGATCCTGGATGCGCAGCATCTCCTTGCCGTAGTCCTCGTAGCGTCCGCTCTCGCGCCACAGTTCGGCCGGCTGCAGGGTGGGCATCAACATTTCGATGGCGCCGGCGCGGTCCTGTTCCTCGCGGACGATGCGGCACACCTTGCGCAATACGCGGTACCCCAGGGGCAGGAAGGCATAGATGCCGGCCGCCTCCTGGCGGATCATGCCCGCCCGCAGCATGAGCCGATGCGAGACGATCTCGGCTTCCTTGGGGGTCTCGCGCAGGAGCGGCAGGAAATACCGGGAGAGTCGCATGGGCGGAAGCAGTTCCGGAGGGCGGGCGGGGGCTGGCGGAGTGAAACCGGATCATCGCCGAAAATACAAGGCGTCAATGCGCCGGGTTCCCCCTGTCATGACCTTGTCGCGGAACTGCGGGATCATGGCATTGTCATCCCGGCCCGGATTCGTGAGCTTTTCGTCGCGTTCTGCTTGATCAAGGTACCTGACATCGGCTAGTCTCGAAATCGCGCAGGGTACGGGCATGACGGCGTCAGAACCGCAGTCCGCCATGCGGTCCAAGTCTTGGGAGGAAAGCCCGACGGCGCGATCATCCGCTGCCACCCGGAGAGAACACCAGAAAAACCATACTCAGGGACCGAGGGCTAGATTAAAAACAGCGAGCAGGGCTTTGACCCTGCTCTTCTTTTTTTAAATCGTGGGCAACCCGGCATGGCCATCGACCCCCTCCCCTTTTCCGAGTTGCTCGGGATCGAGCTCCGCAGCGTGACCCCCGAGCGGGTCGAAGCCGAGCTCAAGGTGCGCGAGGAGCTGTGCACCCGCCCGGCCGTGCTCCATGGGGGCGCCTTGATGGCGTTCGCCGATACCCTGGGGGCGATTGCCACGGTCCAGAATCTGCCCGAAGGCACCTGGACCACGACGATCGAAAGCAAGACGAATTTTTTCACCGCGATCCCGGCCGGCGACGTGGCCCGGGCGGAATGCACCCCGCTTCACCGCGGCCGGACCACCATGGTTTGGCAGACCCGGATCACGCGGGGCGATGGCCGGCTGGCCGCGGTGGTGACGCAGACGCAATTGGTGACCTCGGCGCGGGCTTGAACGCCCCATGCACTCATTTCGGGATGCCGAACCAGGTCGCAACGTCGTCGAGGGCGATCAGGCGGTAGACGTAAACCACATCGATCAGCGCGAAGGCGATCGTCGCCACGACCGTGGTCCAGATCAGCTTGCTGCGCAGCTTCGGCAGCGCCGGCGCGCCGGGATCGCTCCCCGGCACCACTTCGCCGCTTTCGAGCTGCGAGCGCACGCCCCAGGGCAGCACGGCGAACAGCACCGTCCACCACACGACGAAATAGATGGCGAGTGCAGTCGCTACCGACATCGCGTCAGGCCTGCTCGATCTCGACCAAAGTACCGCAAAAATCCTTAGGGTGCAGGAACAGCACCGGCTTGCCGTGGGCGCCGATCTTCGGCTCGCCGTCGCCCAAAACCCGCGCCCCGTTCGCCTTGAGGCGCTCGCGCGCGGCCAGGATGTCGTCGACCTCGTAGCACAGATGGTGGATACCGCCGTCGGGATTGCGTTCCAGGAATTTCTCGATCGGCGAGGCTTCGCCCAACGGCTCGAGGAGCTCGATCTTGGCGTTGGGCAAGCTGATGAACACCGTGGAGACGCCGTGCTCGGGCTGCGGGACCACCTCGGATACGCTGGCGCCCAGCGTGTCCCGATAGACTTTCGCGGCTTGCGCGATATTGCGGACCGCAATGGCGACGTGGTTGAGCCGTCCGATCATTCGCGTTCCCTCGTCGAATTCCGCCGCGCGGCCCGCTTATACCGTCAGGACGTGAACGTGGCATACCGGCTTCTTGTCCCAGTGCGCCGCAAGCGTGGAGCGCACGGCGCGGCCGAGCGATTCGGCAACCGCACCGGGATCGCGCCGATGCGGCCGCGGCAGCGACTTGAAGGTATCGACCACGGCCGCATAGGCGATCTCGACCATCGGCTCGCCGTCGGCGTCGCGCTCGGGAATTCCCGTCAGCCGCAGCTCGGGGTCGGCGGCAAGCTCCCCTTGCGCCGTGACGACCAGCGCGACCGACACCACGCCGGCAAAAGCCAGCCGCCGCCGCTCGGGCACGGTGCGGGCTTCGGCCTCCACCAGCACCCGGCCGTCCTTGTACATCCGCGCCGACGGCACTTCGTCGATGATCCCCGCCCGCCCCGGCGCGAGCCGGATCAGGTCGCCGTCCTGGCACTCGATCACTTGCTTCACACCCAGACGGCGGGCGAGCTCCGCGTGCTCGTGCAGGTGCAAGGCTTCGCCATGCACCGGAATGGCGATTTGCGGCCGTACCCAGCGGTACATGTCCTCGAGCTCCGCCCGCCGCGGATGTCCGGAGACGTGGACGAGCTCGTTGCGATCGGTGACGACTTCGATGCCCTGCCGCACCAGGCCATTGATGATGCGATTCACCGGTTTCTCGTTGCCCGGAATGGTCCGCGACGAAAACACCACCCGATCACCGCGCGTCAGCGTGATTTCCGGATGCGATTCATCCGCGATCCGCGCCAGCGCCGCGCGCGGCTCGCCCTGGCTGCCGGTGCACAGCGCAACCACCTTGTTTGGCGGCAGCTGGCCGTAGACCTCGATGCCGCGAAAGGCGCCGATGCCTTCGAGATATCCGGTCTCGCGTGCGACCTGCACGATGCGCTCCATCGCCCGGCCGATCACGACGACCTCGCGGCCGGCCGCAGCGGCCGCTTCGGCGGCCGAGCGGATTCTTGCCACGTTTGATGCGAAGGTCGTGACCGCGACCCTGGCGCGGGCGGTGCGGACCAGCTCGGCCAGCGTTTTCGCCACGTCGCGCTCCGAAGGCGAGCGCCCGTCACGAATGGCATTGGTGGAATCGCCGACCATCGCCAGCACGCCTGCTTCGCCGGCGGCCCTGAGCCTTGCCTCGTCGGTCGGCGGCTGGATGACCGGGGTCGGGTCGATCTTCCAGTCGCCGGTATGGAGCACGGTGCCGAGCGCGGTGCGGATGATCAGCGCATTGGATTCCGGGATCGAATGGGCGACCGATACCAGCTCGATATCGAACGGGCCCATGGCGAACCGCGATCCGAGCGCGACCACACGCACGGGAATCTCGGGCGCGCCGGGCTCGCCGCGGCGCTTGGCCTCGAGCAAAGCCGCGGTGAACGGCGTGGCATAGACGGGCACGCGCAGTTGCGGCCAAAGATCGAGCAGCGCGCCGAGATGATCCTCGTGGGCGTGGGTGAGCACGATGCCGGCGAGATTGCGGCGCTCCTCGACCAGGAACCTTATGTCGGGCAGGACGAGATCGATGCCCGGCAGATCCTCGCCTCCGAACGACACGCCGAAGTCAACCGCGATCCAGGTTCGGCTACGTTCCGGGCCCAAGCCGTAGATCGATAGATTCATCCCGATTTCGCCGACCCCGCCGAGCGGCGCGAAAACGAGCTCGCCGGGCCCGTTCATCGATCGGGGCCTTCGCGGCGGATCGGACGCGGGCTCGCGCGGTCGACCCCGCGTTTCTCGGTCGGAGATTCGGTCCCAGGGAGAGGCGCAACGCGGGGCGTGGCGGCACCCGAATCTCCCGATGTGACGGGAAAGATATCCCCGGCCGTGATGACCTCCAGCCCCCCATCCTCGTGGCGGAGCAGCAGCCGCCCGGCATGGTCCAGGTTCTCGAACCGACCTTGCAGCTCGCGTTCCGGAAGGCTCACCCGAATGACCTCGGCAAGCCCGATGGCGCGCGCAAGCCATGCGGCGCGGATCGCCGCAAAGCCGCGGCCCCGATCCCATTCGGCAAGCCGCACCGGCATGGTACGCGAGAGCGCGCGAAACAGGCTTTCGGGGCGCACCGCGGCCCCCGCCGCGGCAAGATCGGTCGCCGGATAGGTCATGCCGGCAGGGTGGTGCGCGCAATTCACGCCGATGCCGATCACGGCCGCGAGCGGCCGCCCCGACGTGCTTTCGCCCTCGACCAGGATGCCCGCGAACTTCGCGCCGTCGCAGATCAGATCGTTGGGCCATTTGAACCGGACGCGGGGGCCGAGCATCGAGGCAAGCTCGCAGACTGCGTCGTGAAGCGCGAGCGCAGCGACGAACGAGAGCTCGGCCGCGCGATCGGCGGGCGACGGGTCGGTGAGCAGCAGGCTCGCATAGAGATTGCCGCGCTCGGACACGAAGGGGCGGCCGCGCCGTCCGCGGCCCGCGGTCTGCTGCGCCGCCGTGACCCACAACGGGCCGCGCTCGCCGAGCCGTGCTTTCGACAGCGCCTCGGCATTGGTCGAACCGACGGTGTCGTGGACGATCAGCCGAGCCCCGGTGGCAGCAGCAGCGGGATCGAGCTCCATGCGGTCAAAACAGCGATTTCGCTGCCACGCCGGCCGCCTCGATGAGCGGCGCCGGATAGACGCAGAACAACAGATTGAACAGGCCGGTCACGCCGAGCACCAATCTGAGCTCCCGAGTCATCGGCTCGAAGCTTGCCTTCGGCTCGTCGAAATACATGGTTTTGACGATCATCAAATAATAATAGGCCCCCACCACGCTGGCGAGCACGCCGATCACGGCGAGCGCATAGAGTCCGGCCTTGATCGCGGCAAGGAATACGTAGAATTTCGCGAAGAAGCCCGCGAGCGGCGGCACGCCGGCGAGCGAGAACAACAGCAGCGCGAGGAACACCGCCATGCCGGGGTGCGTGCGGGCCAGGCCGGACAGATCCGCAAGGTCTTCGACGCTGCCCTCCTTATAGCGCATCGCCAGAATGCAGGCGAAGGTGCCGAGCGTCATCGCCAGATAGATGGCCATGTAGATGATGACGCCGCGCACGCCCTCCTCGGTGCCCGCGGCAAGCCCGATCAGCGCGAATCCCATGTGGCCGATCGAGGAATACGCCATCAGCCGCTTGAAATTGCGCTGGCCGATCGCCGCGAAGGCGCCGAGCGTCATCGAGGCGATGGCGACGAACACCACGATCTGCTGCCACTGCCCGATGATCCCCGGGAACGCCGTGACAGTCGGGCGCACGAACATGGCGATCGCCGCCACCTTCGGGGCCGCGGCGAAGAAGGCCGTGATCGGCGTCGGCGCGCCTTCATAGACGTCGGGCGTCCACATATGGAACGGCACCGCCGAAACCTTGAAACAGAACCCGGCGAACAGGAACACCAACCCGAACACCAGGCCGAGGTCGGCCTGGGTGCTCGCCTTGGCGATGCCGGCGAAGCTCACGGTCCCGGTGAAGCCGTAGATCAGCGAAGCGCCGTAGAGCAGCATGCCGGACGAGAGCGCGCCCAGCACGAAATATTTCAACCCTGCCTCGGTCGAGCGCACCGAATCCCGCCGGATCGCCGCGAGCACGTAGAGGCAGAGACTCATCAGCTCCAGACCGAGGTAGAGCGCGATCAGATCCGTGGCCGAGATCAGGGCCATCATGCCCAGGGTCGAGAGCACGATCAGCACCGGATATTCGAACCGCCGCTGGCGTTCGGACTCGACGTCGCCGACCAGCATCGCGATCGCGAACGCCGAGCCGGCGAGCGCCAGCACCTTCATGAAGCGAGCGAAATTGTCGAGCACGAAGCTGCCGCCGAAGCTCGTCAGCCGCCCTTGCGGCAGCAACGCGACGATGATCGCCACGAGCACGAGCAGCGCGATGGCGGCCCAGTTCACCATCGAGGAAGCGCGCTCGCCGCGAAACACGCCGAACATCAGCAGCGCCATCGCGCCGACGGCAAGCACCATCTCCGGCAGCACCGGCAGCATCGCGGGGACGGCTTGAGCCTCGTTCATCGTCGGGTACGCCGATCAGTGTGCGGCGAGCGCCGCGGATTTCGCGACGGCGAGCGCATGGTTGTAGCTCTCGAGCAGCGCCGTGACCGAGGACGCCGAGATGTCGAGAACGGGCGTGGGAAAGAAGCCGAGCAGCAGCGTGAGCACGACCAGCGGCGCGAAGATCAGCATCTCGCGCGCATCGAGATCGGCGAGTGCGGCAAGGCTCGGCTTCTCGAGCGTCCCGAAGATCACCTTGCGATAGAGCCACAGCGCGTAGGCCGCCGACAGGATCGTGCCGGTGGTCGCCAGGAACGCGACCCAGGTGTTGACCTTGAAGGTGCCGATCAGGGAGAGGAACTCGCCGACGAAGCCCGACGTGCCCGGCAGTCCGACATTCGCCAGCGTGAACACCATGAACACCGCGGCATAGACCGGCATGTTGTTGACCAGCCCGCCATAGGCAGCGATCTCGCGGGTGTGCATGCGATCGTAAACGACGCCAACGATCAGGAACAGCGCGCCGGAGACGATGCCGTGGGAGATCATCTGGAAGATGCCGCCGGCGACGCCCTGCATGGTGCCGGCAAAAATCCCCATCGTCACGAATCCCATGTGCGCGACCGACGAATAGGCGATCAGCTTCTTGAAATCCTCCTGCACCAGGGCGACCAGCGAGGTGTAGACGATGGCGACAATCGACAGCGCGAAGATCAGCGGCGCGAATTCGTGGGAGGCCGCGGGGAACATCGGCAGCGAGAACCGCAGGAAGCCGTAGCCGCCCATTTTCAGCAGGATCGCCGCGAGGATCACCGAACCCGCGGTCGGCGCTTCGACGTGGGCGTCCGGCAGCCAGGTGTGCACGGGCCACATCGGCAGCTTCACGGCGAACGAAGCGAAGAAGGCGAGCCACAACCAGGTCTGCATCCCGGCCGGGAAAGAGTATTTGAGCAAGGCGGGAATGTCGCTCGTCCCCGCGTTCCAGTACATCGCCATGATGGCGAGCAGCATCAGCACCGAGCCGGTGAGCGTGTACAGGAAGAACTTGAAGGTCGCATAGACGCGCCGCGGGCCGCCCCAGATGCCGATGATGAGGAACATCGGAACGAGGCCGCCCTCGAAGAACAGATAGAACAGCACCAGGTCGAGCGCACAGAACGTGCCGACCATCAGGGTCTCGAGCACCAGGAAGGCGATCATGTATTCCCGCACGCGCCGCTCGATCGCCCGCCAGCTGGCGATGATGCAGATCGGCATCAGGCCGGTGGTCAGGATCACGAACGGCAGCGAGATCCCGTCGACCCCCATGTGATAGCCGATCGCGCCGCCGAGCCACGCCGCCTTTTCCTCGAACTGGAAATCCGGCGAGGCCGGGTCGAAGCGCCAGACCAGGATCAGCGAGACCGCAAAGGTCGTGAGCGTCGTCCACAGCGCCGCCCAGCGCGCGTTGCGGGTGACGATTTCGTCCTCGCCCCGCAACGTGACGATGACGAGCGCACCGACCAGCGGCAGCACCGTGACGACGAACAGGATCGGCCAGCCCGTCACGGGTGCATTCCCCCGCGCAGCATGAACCAGGTGATCAGGGCGGCGGCCCCGATCAGCATGGCGAACGCATAATGATAGAGATATCCGGTCTGCAGCCGGACGACACTGCGGGTGATGTCGATGACGCGCGCGGAAATGCCGTCGGGACCGAGCCCGTCGATGACGCGCTCGTCACCGCCTTTCCACAGCAGTCGGCCGAGCCATATGGCCGGCCGAACCAGCAGAAAATCATAGATCTCGTCGAAATACCATTTGTTGAGCAGGAACCGATAGAGCAGCGGCTGCTGCCGCGCGAGCTCGGCCGGCAGGTCCGGGCGGCGGACGTAGAATTGCCAGGCCACCAGGAATCCGGCCGCCATCATCAGGGTGGGCAGCACCGCGATGAACCAGGGCGCGTGGCCGCCTTCGTGGCTCAATTTGAGCGACTCGCGGAAGAAGCCTTCAGCCCCGCGCCCGGCGAACACGGAATCGAAGGCAAAACCGGTCACGATCGAACCCAGCGCCAGCACGCCGAGCGGAACCAGCATCACCAGCGAACTCTCGCGCGCGTGCTCGAAGGCGTGATGGTCGGCGGGTTCGCCGTGGAACGTCTTGAAGATGAGGCGCCAGGAATAGAACGCCGTCAACGCCGCCGAGACCAGCGTGAGCACGTATCCATACATCGCGACGGAGCCGTGGCCCGAATATGCCGCCTCAATGACCGCATCCTTGGAATAATAGCCGGCGGTCAGCGGAAACCCGGTGAGCGCCAGGGTGCCGATGACCATCGTCCAATAGGTGAACGGCAGCTTCGATCGCAGTCCGCCCATCTTGCGGATGTCCTGCTCGTGATGCATGGCGGTGATCACCGAGCCCGAGCCGAGGAACAGCAGCGCCTTGAACGAGGCATGGGTGAACAGGTGGAACATGCCGACCGAATACGCCCCGACCCCCATGGCGACGAACATGTAGCCGAGCTGGGAACAGGTCGAATAGGCGACGATGCGCTTGATGTCGTTCTGCACCAGCCCGATCGTGGCCGTGAAGAACGCGGTGGTGGCGCCGATGAAGGTCACGAAGGCGAGCGCGGCGGGGGCGAGGTCGAACAGCGGCGACAATCGCGCCACCATGAACACGCCCGCCGTCACCATGGTCGCCGCGTGGATGAGCGCCGACACCGGGGTCGGTCCCTCCATGGCGTCCGGCAACCAGATGTGCAGCAGGAATTGCGCGGACTTGCCCATCGCCCCGATGAACAGCAGCACGCAGATCAGCGTGAGGGCGTCGATTTGGTAACCAAGGAAATAAATGGTCTTGCCGACGAGCGCGGGCGCCTGGGCGAAGATGGTGCCGAAATCCACCGCGCCGACCATCATGAACACCGCGAAGATGCCCAGCGCAAACCCGAAATCGCCGATGCGATTGACAATGAAGGCCTTGATCGCCGCGGCATTGGCCTCGGGCTTGTGATACCAGAACCCGATCAGCAGATAGCTCGCGAGCCCGACGCCTTCCCAGCCGAAGAACAGCTGCACGAGATTGTCGGCCGTGACCAGCATCAGCATCGCGAAGGTGAACAGCGACAGGAACGAGAAGAACCGCGGCCGCCCCGGGTCCTCAGACATGTAGCCGATCGAGTAGAGGTGCACGAACGCCGATACCGTGGTGACGACCACCAGCATGACCGCCGTCAATGCATCGATCCTGAGCGCCCATTCCGCGTGGAGGTCGCCGGATCCGATGAAGGTGGCGAGCACGATATGCGCGTCCTGATGGCCGTAACCGACCCACGCGAAGGCGATCCAGGAGAGCACCACGGCGGCGAACAGCAAGGTCGTGGTGACGAGCTCGGAGGGGCGCGGGCCGATGGCGCGGCCGAACAGGCCGGCGATGACGCAGCCGATCAGCGGCAGGAATACGATCGCCTGGTACACGCGCGCTCAACCCTTCATCAGACTGACGTCTTCGACCGCGATCGAGCCGCGGTTGCGGTAATAGGCGACCAGAATGGCAAGGCCGATCGCGGCCTCGGCGGCTGCCACCGTGAGCACGATGAGCGCGAACACCTGACCGACGAGGTCGCCGAGGTGCGTCGAGAACGCCACGAGATTGATGTTGACGGCGAGCAGGATCAGCTCGATCGACATCAGGATGATGATGACGTTCTTGCGGTTGAGAAAGATCCCGAGAATGCCCAGCGTGAACAAGATCGCGGCAACCGCGAGATAGTGGCCGAGGCCGATGGTCATCGCGCTATATCCCCTGCCCCGGCCGCACCTGCTTGAGCTCGATCGCGGTGCGCGGGGTGCGCGCGATCTGATCGGCGGCGTTCTGGCGTCGCACGCCGAGCTTATGGTGCAGCGTGAGCACGATGGCGCCGATCATGGCGACGAGCAGGATGAGCCCCGCGGCCTGGAAATAGTAGATGTAGCGCGTGTAGAGCACGCGTCCGAGCGCCTCGGTATTGCTCACGCTTTCCAGCGGCGGGATCGGCGCCGTGATCGCCCCCGGAACCTGGGTCCCGATCGCCCACACCGCGACGACCAGCAGCAGCTCCACCAGGAAGATGATGCCGATCACGATGCCGACCGGCAGATAATTGAGAAAGCCCTGGCGCAGCTCGGCAAAATCCACGTCGAGCATCATCACCACGAACAGGAACAGCACGGCGACGGCGCCGACGTAGACCACGACGAGGATCATCGCCAGGAACTCGGCCCCCATCAGCACGAACAGGCCCGCGGCGCTGACGAAGGCCAGGATCAGGTAGAGCACCGAGTGCACCGGGTTGCGCGCGGCGATCACCATGAAGCCGGAAGCCACGCAGATGCCGGCGAACACATAGAAGAACAGGCTGGCGACCACCATAGCGGCCTCACCGGTAGGGAGCGTCGAGCGCGAGATTCTTCGCGATCTCCCGCTCCCACCGATCGCCGTTGGCGAGCAGGCGCTCCTTGTCGTAATAGAGTTCTTCCCGCGTCTCGGTCGAAAACTCGAAATTCGGTCCCTCGACCACGGCGTCGACCGGGCAAGCCTCCTGGCACAGCCCGCAGTAGATGCATTTCACCATGTCGATGTCGTAGCGCGTGGCGCGGCGGGTGCCGTCGTTGCGCCGCGGACCCGCCTCGATGGTGATGGCCTGAGCCGGGCAGATCGCTTCGCACAGCTTGCAGGCGATGCAGCGCTCGTCGCCGTTGGGATAGCGGCGGAGCACGTGCTCGCCGCGGAACCGCGGCGACAGCGGTCCCTTCTCGAACGGATAATTCAGCGTCGCCTTCGGCCTGAAGAAATACCGCATGGAGAGCAGCAGTGCCTCCACGAATTCCTTCAGAAAAATCGATCGCGCCGCCTGGTCGAGCCTCATCGTTTCATCCTTTGCGACGCTGCCGGCGCCCGTATTCGACCCGCGTCCATGCTCGTGCCCGCACTCATCTGGCCACCAGGGCGGCGAGCTGCAACACCGCCGCGACGATCGCGACCGCGGCAAGCGAGATCGGCAGGAACACCTTCCAGCCGAGCCGCATCAGCTGATCGTAGCGATAGCGCGGCGCGAACGCCTTGACCATGGCGAACAGGAAAAACACGAACAGCGCCTTGAGCGAGAACCAGACCACCCCCGGAACCCAGGTGAAGGGCGGAATCGGGAACGGCGGCAACCAGCCTCCCATGAACAGGATCGTGCTCATGGCGCACATGGTCATGATCGCCACGTATTCCCCGAGCATGAACATCATGTACGGGGCCGAGCCGTATTCGACCATGAAGCCGGCGACGAGCTCGGATTCCGCCTCGACGAGATCGAACGGAGTGCGGTTGGTCTCCGCCAGCGCCGAGATGAAGAAGATGACGAACATCGGAAACAGCGGCAGCCAGAACCAGTTGAACAATCCGAAGCGCCCGTTCTGCGCCTCGACGATGGCGGTGAGATTGAGCGATCCGACGCACAACAGCACGGTGATCATGACGAAGCCGATCGAGACTTCGTAGGAAACCATTTGCGCGGCCGAGCGCAGCGCCGCCAGGAACGGATATTTCGAATTCGACGCCCAGCCGGCCATGATGATGCCGTACACGGCGAGCGAGGAGATGGCGAAGATGTACAAGATCCCGACGTTGATATCGGCGATCACCCAACCGATGTTGACCGGAATCACCGCCCAGGCGGCGAGCGCCAGCACGCAGGTGACGAGCGGCGCCAGCAGAAACACACCCTTGTTGGCTCCGGCGGGGATGATCGGCTCCTTGAGGATGAACTTGAGGAGGTCGGCAAAGGATTGCAGCAGACCCCACGGGCCGACCACGTTCGGACCGCGGCGGATCTGCACTGCGGCCCAGATCTTGCGGTCGGCGTAGAGCACATAGGCGATGGCGACCAGCAGCACGACGAGGAGCAGCACGCTCTGCGCCACGATCACCACCAGGGGCCAAAGGTAGGTCCACCAGAACTCGACCATTCCGATCCCCTACTCGGCCGCCGTTGCCGTGGCTTTGCCGCGGGCGAGAGCAGAGCACTCCGCCATCACCGCGGAAGCCCGCGCGATCGGACTCGTAAGATAGAAATCGGCGATGGCGGGGCGGAACGGCGCCTTGTCGGGCGTGCCGCCGCGATCGGCGAGCTTGCGGATATCGGCAGCGTCCGCGGGCGCGATCTGATCGATCCGCTGCAGATGCGGGTGCGCCTTGAATAGAGCCGCCCGCAATGCTGCAAGCGAATCGTAGGGCAGTCTGCGAGCCAGCACGTCCGAGAGCGCCCTTAGGATCGCCCAATCCTCGCGCGCCTCGCCGGGCGGAAAGGTGGCTCGGGCCGCCATCTGCACTCGCCCTTCGGTGTTGACGAAGATGCCGGACTTTTCCGGATAGGCCGCGCCGGGAAGGATCACGTCGGCGCGATGCGCGCCGTGATCGCCGTGCGTGCCGATATAGACCACGAAGGCTCCGGGCGCGATGTCGATCTCGTCGGCCCCGAGCAGGAATGCGACTTCGAGCGCGCCCGCCCGCCCCATTTCCGACGCCGTCCGCCCCGAACCGGCGGGCACGAAGCCGATGTCGAACGCGCCCACGCGGGAGGCAATGGTGTGCAGCACGCAGAAGCCGTTCCAATCCTCCTTGACCGCGCCGATCTCGAGCGCGAGCTTCGCCGCAAGCGCGGCCACCGCCGCGCCGTCGGGCCGCGCCAGCGCCCCCTGCCCGATGATCAGCATCGGCCGTTCCGCCGTTTTCAGCATTTCGGCGAAGCGGTGGCGGCCCGCCGCGACTTCGGCGAGGGTTTCCGGACCGGCACCGAGATGGTCGTACTCATAGGTCAGGTCCGCCTGCTCGCCGATCAATGCGATCGGGAAACGTCCCATGCGCCAGCGCTTGCGGATACGCGCGTTGAGCACCGCGGCTTCGTTGCGCGGATTCGATCCGACGATGAGCAGCACGTCGGCGCCCTCGATTCCGGCAATGCCGGCGTTGAAGAGGTAGGTCGCCCGGCCCCAGCGCGGATCGAGCGCGGTCGCGTCCTGACGCGAATCCAAATTGCCGACCCCGAGCCGGGTCATCAGATCCTTGAGCGCGAACATTTCCTCGACCGCGGCAAGGTCGCCGGCGATCGCGCCGATGCGCTCCGGCCGCGTCCCCTTGAGGCTCGCGGCAATCGCCTGGAATGCCTCCCGCCAGGATGCGGAGCGCATGCGTCCGCCGGAGCGGATGTAGGGCTGATCCAACCGCTGGACCCTCAGTCCATCGACCACGTGCCGCGTCTTGTCGGAAATCCATTCCTCGTTCACGTCGTCGTTGGTGCGCGGCAGGATGCGCATGACCTCACGGCCGCGCGAATCGATGCGGATCGCGGACCCGACCGCGTCCATGACGTCGATCGATTCGGTCTTGGCGAGCTCCCAGGGTCGCGCCGCGAACGCGTAGGGCTTCGAAGTCAAGGCGCCCACCGGGCACAGGTCGACCACGTTGCCCTGCAGCTCCGAGCTCATGGCGTGCTCGAGATACGTGGTGATCTCCATGTCCTCGCCGCGGCCGATCGCGCCGAGCTCGGGAACTCCGGCAACTTCGGTCGCGAAACGGATGCAGCGCGTGCAATGGATGCAGCGCGTCATGATGGTCTTGACCAGCGCGCCCAGATATTTGTCTTCGACCGCGCGCTTGTTCTCCTGGTAGCGGCTGGCGTCGACCCCATAGGCCATGGCCTGGTCCTGCAGGTCGCATTCCCCGCCTTGATCGCAGATCGGGCAATCGAGCGGGTGATTGATCAGAAGGAACTCCATCACCCCTTCGCGCGCCTTCTTGACCATGGGCGTCCTGGTATTCACCACGGGCGGCTCGCCCTTGGGCCCCGGTCGGCAGTCGCGAACGCCCCAGGCGCAGCTCGCCACCGGCTTGGGCGAGCCGACGAGCTCCACCAGGCACATGCGGCAATTGCCGGCAATCGACAGCCGCTCGTGAAAGCAGAACCGGGGAATCTCCGCGCCCGCCGCCTCGCACGCCTGCAGCAGCGTGTATTCCGGCGGCACATCGATCTCTTTGCCGTCGATGTTGAGCTTGGTCATAGCTGCAAACCCTCGCTCATTTCCCAAGGAACTGCTTCAGCACGAAGTACAGAAATGTCAGCGCAATTCCTCCTCCCGTAATCATCAGACGAAGCCGGTGCTTATCCGTCCGATTCAGGATAAAAGCCCCGAACAGTGCAGAAGCCAAACCGACCGCGGCCGCTGCCAACAATCTACGGTCGGGCGAGCCTAATGGAAGCAGGATCGCCAGACCTGGCGCGAAGTACGCAACGGGGATGAAACCCCGAATCAACGGTGCGCGCGACTTCAAGACATCCGACTCTGTCGAAATCGGACCTCCGACTCTGTCGTGTGGGGTGACCTGCAAGGTTTCCAAGAGAATATCTCTCTTCTCCATGATCGACTCCGTCATTCCGCCGCCAGCGCCGCTGGCTCGGCGGGCGGCCGTGCGGCGTATTCGTCGATGCGCCGCTCGATCTCATGACGGAAATGCCGGATCAAGCCCTGGATCGGCCACGCGGCCGCGTCGCCGAGCGCGCAGATCGTGTGCCCTTCGACCTGCCCCGCTACTTCGAGCAGCAGCCCGATCTCGCGCTTGGCGGCGCGCCCTTCGGCCATGCGGGTGAGTACGCGCCACATCCAGCCGGTGCCCTCGCGGCACGGCGTGCATTGCCCGCAGCTCTCGTGCTTATAGAAATAGGCGATGCGGGCGATGGCGCGCACGACATCGGTCGACTTGTCCATTACGATCACCGCCGCGGTGCCCAACCCCGACTTGAGGTCCTTGAGCGCGTCGAAGTCCATGATCAGGTTCTCGCATTGCGAGGCCGGCAGCAGCGGCACCGAGGATCCGCCGGGAATGATGGCGAGTAGATTGTCCCAGCCGCCGCGCACGCCGCCGGCATGGGTCTCGATGAGCTCGCGAAACGTGATACCCATCGCCTCTTCGACGTTGCACGGTCTCTCGACGTGTCCCGAGATGCAGAACAGCTTGGTCCCGGTGTTGTTCGACCGCCCGATGGCGGAGAACCAGGCGGCGCCGCGGCGTAGGATGTCGGGCGCGACCGCGATCGATTCCACGTTGTTGACCGTGGTCGGGCAGCCGTAGAGGCCGACGTTGGCCGGGAACGGTGGCTTGAGCCGCGGCATGCCTTTCTTGCCTTCGAGGCTCTCGAGCAGGGCCGTCTCCTCGCCGCAGATATAGGCGCCGGCGCCATGGTGGACGTAGAGATCGAAATCGAAGCCGTGGATGTTGCTCTTGCCGATCAGGTTGGCCGCATAGGACTGGTCGATGGCCGCCTGCAGGCGCTCGCGCTCGCGGATGA
>DASWCW010000229.1:0-30856 GCA_036395835.1 Xanthobacteraceae bacterium | reverse complement strand
AACGATGACCAGAAGACCGGCATCGAGATCGTCCGCAAGGCGCTGGGCTGGCCGGCTCGCCAGATCGCCATCAACTCCGGCGAGGACGGCTCGGTGGTCGTAGGCAAGATCCTGGACAAGGACACCTACAACTACGGCTTCGACGCCCAGACCGGCGAGTTCGGCAATCTGGTGTCGAAGGGCATCATCGATCCGACCAAGGTGGTGCGCGCCGCGCTCCAGGACGCCGCGAGCGTCGCGGGCCTGCTCGTCACCACCGAGGCGATGGTGGCCGAGCTGCCGAAGAAGAAGAGCCCGCCGATGCCCGGTGGACCGGGCGGCGGCATGGGCGACATGGACTTCTGATCTGTCGCGAACGACGCAAGACAAGAGGCCCGGGCGCAAGCCCGGGCCTTTTTGTTGTCTCGGCGAACTCCCTCTCCCCGTCTGCGGGGGGTGAAAGAGGCGCGATCACTCCGCGGCCGGCACGGCCCGCATGCGCTCGCGCTCGACGCCGGACACCAGCACGGCGATCGCGGCGGTCGCGACCGAGAAGACGAGCGCGATAACCGCGGTCGCGCCGAGCACCAGCGGAAAGCCGCCGCGGCTGTGGAGATATGCGATCGCGGCGACCGCCGCGCCGGAGGAGACGAAGATCAGGAAATAGCGCACCGCATAGATGCGTCCGCGCCAGCGGTCGGCGGTGTAGCGCGCGATCACCAGGTCGTTGACGGTCACCTGGCCGTAGATCGCCGCCATGGTCAGCGCGAGCGCGGCCATCAGCGCGAGGCCGGTCGCATAGGCGGCCCACAGCACGCCCACAAACGCCAGGACGGCGACGATCGCGAACACGATATGCGGTGCGATCCACTCGACGAGGCGGCCGACCGCGAGCTGGGCCAGCGCGCCGCACATGAACACCGCCGTCGCCAAGCCTCCGACCACGACCAGCGGCACATCCTTGCCGAGGCGCTCGTCCACGATCTTCGGCAGCGCCACCGACATGGTGTTGAAGGTGATGCCGGCCGCGAGCGCGACGAGGATGAACAGCACCAGCATGACGATGGCGAGCGCACGCGGCAAGGCGACGTCGGGCGCCGATTTCCGGCCCGCGACACGCGTGCCGTCGTCGGCCACGAGCCACAGATACGCCGCGCCCGTGGCGATGCACAAACCCGCGGGCAGCAGAAACGCGCCGCGCCAGCTCAACGTCGAGGCCAGCACCGCGGTGATGCCCGCCGCGAGCGCCGCGCCGAGGTTGCCGCATACCCCGTTGAAGGCGAGCGTGCGCCCGCGCGCCTTGGAGGCCTCGATCAGCATCGCCATGCCGACCGGATGGTAGATCGCCGCGAACACGCCGAGCGCGAACAGAGCGAGCGCGAGCATCACCAGATTGGGCGCGAATGCCGCGCCGGCGAGCGAAGCCCCGCAACCGAAATAGAACAGCGCCATCATGTTGCGCCGGCTCCAGTGGTCGGCGAGCCAGCCGGCCGGCAGCGAGCACACGCCGAAGGCGACGAACGAGGCGGTCGAGAGCACGATCAGCTCGGAATAGGGCCGCGCATAGACGAGCTCGAGCCCGATGACCACGGTCGGAAAAATCAGCATGACGAAATGATCGAGCGCATGCGCCCAGTTCAGGAACGCAATCGAAATGCGGCGCTCGGCCTCATCGTCGATCGCAGCGGACGGAACGGCGCGAGAATCCATGCTGCAGGCTTTCCCTCGAAACTGACCCTTGCCTATAACGCGTGCTGGCGCGATTCACCTATTCGCTTTTTGCAGGCCAGGCTCATGCCGGCAACGGCGGGGCTCGGCCGATGGAGAGCAAGATGGCGAAGCAAAGCGCCGGGATCCTGATGTATCGGCGAGAGCCGAGCGGCCTGTCCGTGGTGCTGGTCCACCCGGGCGGACCGTTCTGGGCCACGAAGGACCTCGGCGCCTGGTCGATCCCCAAAGGCGAATATTCGGCCGGCGAGGATCCGCTCAGCATCGCCGTTCGCGAGTTCGAGGAGGAGACCGGCGTCAGGCTCGAAGGCGAGTTCCGCCCGCTCGGTGAAGTGCGCCAGGCCGGCGGCAAGCGCGTCATCGCCTGGGCGCTCGAAGGCGATCTCGATCCGGCCGGGATCCGATCCAATTCCTTCGAGCTCGAGTGGCCGCCGAAGAGCGGCCGCAGGCAGAGCTTTCCCGAAATCGACCGCGCCGAATGGTTCGCGCCCGACGCCGCGCGGGAAAAGATCAACCCGAGCCAGCGCGAGCTCATCGACCGACTGGTGCGGCTCGTCGGCTAAGCGGCATACGCCGCTTTCCGTCCCCGCAGGGGAGGGTGGTGAGGCGCGACAGCGTCGAGCCGGGTGGGGCGATTTGAACTCTCCCCACCCCGCGCGCTTCGCGCGCGACCCTCCCCTGAAGGGGAGGGATAAAAGCTCAATCCAGCGTGCGGCGGAAGCGGGTGACCGCGATCGTCATCGCCACCAGCATCAGGCCGACGAGCCAGATCGCATCGATCTCGAGGTCGGTCAGCGTCGAGCCCTTGAGCAGGATCGCGCGCACGATGCGGATGAAATGCGTCAGCGGCAGGCACTGCCCGATCCATTGCGCCCATTCGGGCATGCCGGCGAACGGGAACATGAATCCGGAAAGCAGGATGTTCGGCAGGAAGAACATGAAGCTCATCTGGATCGCCTGCAGCTGGTTCTGCGCGAGCGTCGAGAACGTGTACCCGACCGAGAGATTGGTGGTGATGAACAGCGTCGTGAGCGCCGCCAGCAGCGCGAGATCGCCGACGACCGGCACGCGGAACAGCAGCACCCCCGTGCCCAGGATCAGCGCCGCCTGAAAGAAGCCGATCAGCACGTAGGGAAAGATCTTGCCCAGCATGATCTCCAGCGGCGTGATCGGCATCGACAGCAGGCTCTCCATCGTGCCGCGCTCGGTCTCGCGCGTGACCGAGAGCGCCGTGAACATCAGGGTCGTCATCGTCAAGATCGTGCCGAGCAGGCCCGGCACGATGTTGAGCGCGGTCACCGCCGCGGGATTGTAGCGGGCGTGGGTGCGGATCTCGAAGGCGCTTGCGCCCGTATCGGGGATCGCACGGTCGTTGCGCAGCGCCGTCTCCACCAGGCTGCCGAGCGCGGCGAGCGCCGAGCCCGAGGCGACCGGATCGGTGGCATCCGCCGCGACCAGCAGCGCCGGGCGCTCGCCGCGCCGCAGCGCGCGCTCGAAGCCGCGGGGAATCTCGACCGCGAACAGTACTTCGCCCGAGGCGAACACCCGGTCGAATTCCGCCTCGTCGCGGAGCTGCCGCGTGACCTTGAAGAATTTGGTGTTCTGCAGGGCGGCGAGAATCGAGCGGCCGACGTCGCTCGTCTCCTGCAGCAGCACCGCGGTCGGCAGATCCCGCGGCGTGGTGTTGATCGCATAGCCGAACAGCAGCAGCTGGATCAGCGGAACCGCGATGATCATCGCGAGCGTCACCCGGTCGCGCCGCAGCTGCAGGAATTCCTTGCGGGCCATGGCGGCGAGCCGGCCGCCGAAGCCGCGGTGCCTGGATTGCGCCGTCGCGCTCATTGCGGATCGTCCGGCTTGCGCCCCATCAGCTCGATGAAGACGTCCTCGAGCGAGGGCGCGGCGGGCGTCCAGGTCAGCGCCGGATCGTCGCGATAGGGCTTGATCGCCGCCTCCAAGGCTGCGCGGTCGCGCCCCGACACGTGCAGGCTGGTGCCGAACGGCGCGACCATGTCGACGCCGGGACGCTCGCCGAGCTCCCCGGCCAACCGCGCCAGCCCCTCGCCGGACACGATGTAGGTGGTGAGGTTGGAATGCGCGATCACCTCCTCGACCGTGCCGTGCACGAGCAGATTGCCGGAGGCGATATAGGCGATCTCGTGACAGCGTTCCGCCTCGTCCATGTAATGGGTGGAAACCAGGACGGTGAGCCCCTCGGCCGCGAGCGTGTGGATCTCGCTCCAGAATTCGCGGCGCGCTTTGGGATCGACCCCGGCGGTCGGCTCGTCGAGCAGCAGCAATTGCGGGTTCGGCAAGGTGCAGGCGCCGAGCGCGAGCCGCTGCTTCCAGCCGCCCGACAGCGTTCCGGCGATCTGCTCTTCGCGGCCGTGCAGCCCCAGCCGGTCGACCATGGCCTTGGCGGCGCCGACCGGGTCGGGAATGCCGTAGACGCGGCCGACGAACTCCAGATTCTCCCGCACCGACAGATCCTGATAGAGGCTGAAATGCTGGGTCATGTAGCCGACGTGGCGCTTGATCTCGTCGGCCTCGGTGCGGATGTCGAGCCCGAGGCACGTGCCGCGGCCCTCGTCGGGCGTGAGCAGCCCGGTCAGCATGCGGATCGTCGTGGTCTTGCCGGAACCGTTGGGGCCGAGAAAGCCGTAGATCTCGCCGCGCTTGACCTGCATGGTGAGGTTGCGCACGACCGCGTGGCCGTCGAAGCGCTTGGTGAGGCCTTCGACGTCGATGGCGATTTCCGGCACCGCGTTCACCGAGACGCCTCCTGCGCGGGCATCGACACGCTGACCGGCTGGCCGACGCGCAGCTTCTCGGGCGTGTCGGTGCGCGCTTCGATCAGGAACACCAGCTTGGCGCGCTCCTCGAGGCTATAAATGACCGGCGGCGTGAACTCCGCGGATTTGGCGATGAAGCTGACGCGCGCCTCGAGATCGGCGGCGCATCCGTCGCACGAGATCCGCACGGTTTGGCCGTAGGAGAATTTCGGCAGCTCCGCCTCGGGCACGAAGAAGCGAATTTTCATGTTGCCGGGCGGCAGCAGCGACACCACCGGGCGGCCGGCCGGGACCATTTCGCCCGGCCGATAATAGACTTGCTGGATCGTGCCGCCGGCGGGGCTGAAGACTTTGCGCCGGGCGAGCCGGGTCTGCGCGGAATTGAGCCTCGCCTCGATCTCGCGCAGCGCTGCCTGCGTATCGTCGTGGGCTTTTTGGGTGCCCGCCCCCGTCTTGAGCAATTGCTGGGCGCGCTCGAAGGCTTGCCGCGCGTTGGCGAGCGTCGCCTGGTTCTGCTGCACTTCGGCCTGCTGCAGGTCGGCATCGACCGTGAACAGCGGCGCGCCGGCCGCGACCGCGTCGCCTTCGCGCACCGAAAGCGTCTCGACCCGCCCGGTCTCGTCCGGCCCGACGAACACGAGGTCGGCCTCGACCCAACCCTGATAGACGCCCTCGGTCGCATGATCGCAGCCGGCGAGCATCAGGGCTACCGCCGCGATGGCAAGGAATGCGGTGCGCCGGGCGGTTGTCATCGCGCGCCGCCCTCTTTGAACAGCAGGTCGAGATGGGCGTGCATCAGCGCGCGCACGTCGAGCGGCTCGAATCGATCGAACAACCCGCTCCAGATGATGGCGACCAGGCCGGGCGCGACGAGGAGCTGCGGGAAGCGGAGAATGGCCTCGTTCTCGAGCTCGCCGCGCTCGAGCGCGTGCCGCAATAGCCCCCGAATGGCCTGGATCACGCGCGAGAGCACCTCGCGATAGTAGAACTCGGCAAGGTGGGGGAACCGCGGGCCTTCGGTGATGATGAGCCGGATCACGTCCTTGCGGCGGGTGCTGTAGATCTCGTCGACGAAGACGTCGACGATGCGCTCGGCGAGCGCCCGCAGCGGCGCGTCGGTCTGCGCGATCGTCTCCAGCATTCCGACCAGCGGGCTGAGCACCGAGCGCACGAGATCCTGGAACAGCGCCTCCTTGTCGCGGAAATGCAGATAGATGGTGCCCTTGGCGACGCCGGCGCGCCGCGCCACGTCGTCGAGCCGGGTCGCCGCGAACCCTTGCGCGGCGAATTCGTCGAGCGCCGCGGAAAGGATCGCCTCGCGCCGCGCCGCGCTTTTTTCCGCGCGCCCGCCGGCGCGCTTGCTCGGGCCGGAGGCTTCCGGCCTGGGCCGTACCTTGAGCGCCTTCGTCATGTTCGGCCGCTGACTGACTAGTCAGTCATATATAAGACGGCATCGAGCCGCTTGCAAGCCCGCCGCCCCGCAAGCGACAACAAGCAATCCACCTCGGCGCATCGAGTTCGATCCAGCCCATGAGCCCCCTCCCCGCTCCGGCCGCCCAGCAAAGCTCGAACCTGCCGATCCGCGAGGATTGGCTCGCGCAATGGCGCGAGGAGATTCTCGAGCCGGAGCTGCCGATCGTCGATCCCCACCATCACTTGTGGGACCGGCCGGGCTGGCGCTATCTGCTGGAGGAGTTTTTGGCCGACGCGAACAGCGGCCACAACATCCTCGCCAGCGTGTTCGTGCAGTGCCGGTCCATGTATCGCCGCGACGGGCCGGAAGAATTACGGCCGCTCGGCGAGACCGAGTTCGTCAATGGCGTGGCGGCGATGAGCGCCGGCGGCCGCTATGGCAAAACTCGGATTTGCGCCGGCATCGTCGGCCATGCCGACCTGCGGCTCGGGGCGCGGGTCGAGGACGTGCTCGAGGCGCATGTGCGCGTCGCGGGCGGCCGCTTCCGGGGCATTCGCCACATCAGCGCCTGGGATGCCGACGCGTCCATCATGAACCCGAGCTACCGGCCGCCGCCGGGTCTGCTGGCCGACCGCGGCTTTCGCGAAGGCTTCGCGCGGCTCGCGCCGCTCGGCCTTTGCTTCGATGCCTGGCTCTATCATCCGCAGATCGACGAGCTTAAGGCGCTCGCGCAAGAATTTCCCGACACGCGGATCGTGCTCGATCACGTCGGCGGCCCGCTCGGAATAGGACGCTATGCGCAAGAGCGGCAGGAAGTGTTCGCGCGCTGGGCCGGCTCCATCCGGGCGCTCGCCCAGTGCGCGAACGTCAGCGTGAAGCTCGGCGGGCTCGGGATGCGGATCGGCGGCTTCGATTTTCATCAGCATTCGCGCCCGCTTGCCTCCGAAGCATTGGCGCATGCCTGGCGCCCGTATTTCGAGACCTGCATCGAAAGCTTCGGCACCGCCCGCTGCATGTTCGAGAGCAACTTCCCGGTCGACAAGGGCTCCTACGGCTACGCGGCATTCTGGAACGCCTGCAAGCATTTGACGCGCGCGGCCGGCGCGGCCGAGAAGGCGGATCTGTTCAGCCGCACCGCGGCGCGGTTCTACCGGCTCGAGCTCGGTTCCTGAGCCCGCGGAACATGAGCTCGCTCGGAACCTTCCTCGAGATTTTTCTCCAAGCGCTCGCCGCCGGGATCCTGGTCGGGGCGATCTACGGGCTGATGTGCGTCGGCCTGGGCATCATCTTCGGCGTGATGCGGGTCATCAATTTCGCCCAGGGCGAGTTTCTGATGCTCGGCATGTATTTCACCTTCTATCTCGTCACCTCCTTCGGCGTGCTGGCGTGGCTCGGGCCCGTGGTCGGCCCCTATGCCGGCGCGCTGCTCGCGGGACCGGCGTTGTTCGTCGTCGGCTACGCGCTGCATCGCTTTCTCATCTCCCGCGTCACCGGGGTCAACGTCGCCGGCACCGAGGGCGAGGGTCACTACGTGCAATTGATCCTCACCCTGGGCGTTGCGCTGGTGCTGCAGAACGGCGGGCTGATCCTGTTCGGCTCGACGCCGGAGCTGGTGCGCACGCCGCTCTCCTCGCGGGCCTGGGAAATCCCGCTGCTCTACGACGAGGCGGCTTCGCTGTTCCTCAACAAGGCGCGAATGGTTTCCGGCGCGGTATCGATCGTGGCCGCGGCCGCGCTCTACTGGCTCGTCAATTACTCGCGGCTCGGCAAGACCTTGCGCGCCGCGGCCGACAATGCCCAAGCCGCGATCTACATGGGCATCGACGTCGATCGCGCCCACCGCATCGCGTTCGGCATCGGCACCGGCGTAACCGCGATCGCCGGCGGCCTGGTCGCGACCTACAATCCGTTCCAGCCCTACATCGGGCTCGATTTCGTCATCATCATGTACGCGGGCGTCGTGCTCGGCGGAATGGGCAGCATCCTCGGCGCGTTCTGGGGCGGAATGACGATCGGGCTGGTGCAGCAGCTCTCCACCCTGGTGCTCCCGGTGCAACTGCAGAACGCCGCGATCTTCGCGGTCTTTCTGCTGATCGTGCTGGTGCGACCGCAGGGCCTGTTCGGCCGCGCCGCGGAGCGCATCTGAAATGCACGCTCGCCGCAAGCTGCTGCCCTCCCTGCTGGCGATCGCGATGCTGGCCGCGGCGTGGCTCGCCTTGGGCTGGTTCGTCACCAATTCCTATTACCTTCTCATGCTCACGCTGGTGCCGATCTGGGCGGTGATGGGGCTGTCGTGGAATCTGCTCAGCGGCTACACCGGCCTCGTGTCGTTCGGGCACGCGGCGTTTTTCGGGCTGGGGGCCTACACGGTCACCATCGCGTTCGCCGGATACGACCTCACGCCTTGGCTCGGCATTCCGCTCGGCATGGTCATCGGGGCGCTAGCCGCGATCGTCATCGGGTATCCGACGTTTCGTCTGCGCGGGCATTATTTCGCGCTCTCCATGCTCGCCTATCCGATGGCGCTGCTCTACGTGTTCGAGTGGCTTGGCTACCAGGAAGTGCCGCTGCCGATGAAGCGCCAGGCGCCGGGCTTCTACATGCAGTTCTCCGACTATCGGGTGTACGTGGCGCTCGCGGTGGCGTTGCTCGTTGCCGCGCTGCTCGTCTCGCTCGCGGTCGAGCGGTCGCGGTTCGGCATGTCGCTCGTCGCGATCAAACAGAACGAGCCGGCCGCCGAAGCCGCCGGCATCGACACGCTGTCCTGGAAGATGCGCGCCATCATGCTCAGCGGCGCGATCGCCGCGGCCGCGGGCGGCCTCTACGCGGTGGTTCTCCTGGTCGTGACCCCGGACAGCGTGTTCGGGATGCTGGTGTCGGCCCAGGCGCTGGTCGTGGCGCTGTTCGGCGGGGTCGGCACCTTATGGGGCCCGGTGATCGGCGCGGCCGTGCTCATCCCGCTGAGCGAGACGCTGCAAGCCCAGCTGGGCAACGTGATCCCCGGAATCCAGGGCGTCGTCTACGGCGGCGCCATCATCCTGGTGGTGCTGCTCGCCCCCGAGGGCATTTTTTGGCGCGTCCGCGACCGGCTGGTTCGCACCCGCGCGCCGCGGGTGGGCGCGGAGCCTGCGCCGGCAGCGGCAGCGGCGGCCGTGGGCATCCCTGCCATCGACGCGCCGATCCGAAGCGCCGACCACGCGCCGCTGCTGGCGGTGAGCGGGCTTTGCAAATCCTTCGGCGGATTGCGCGCCGTTGCCGACGCGAGCTTCGAGGTGCATTCGGGCGAGATCCTCGGCATCATCGGGCCGAACGGCGCCGGCAAGACGACGCTGTTCAATCTGCTCAACGGGTTTCTGCCGCCCGATTCCGGCGAGATCCGGTTCGCGGGTCAGCACATCGTCGGGCTCAAGCCGAACCGGATCTGTCGCCTCGGGGTCGGGCGCACGTTCCAGGTGGTGCGCGCCTTCGCGCGGCTCTCGGTGCTGCAGAACGTGACGGTCGGGAGCTATGTGGCGACGCGAACCGACGCCGAAGCCGGCGCCGCCGCCGGCGCGGCGCTGGCGCAAGTAGGGTTGCTCGCGCGGGCCGACGCGATCGCCGGCGCGCTGACCAACAAGGAGCTGCGGCTGATGGAGCTCGCGCGCGCGCTCGCCGGCCGCCCGCGGCTGCTGCTGCTCGACGAGCCGCTCGCCGGTCTCGCCGCCCGGGAGATCGAGGACATGCTCGCCGTCATTCGTTCGCTCGCCGAGGGCGGCACCACCGTGGTGATCATCGAGCATACGATGCGGGCCATGGTTCGCCTTGCCGAGCGTTTGATCGTGCTCGATCACGGCCGCATCCTCGCCGTCGGCAAGCCGAGCGACATCACAAACGAGGAAAGCGTCATCGAGGCGTATCTCGGCAAGAAATGGGCGGCGATCCGTGCTCTCGATTGACGCGCTCACCGTCGCCTACGGCGGCTTGGCGGCGCTCTCCGACGTTTCGCTCCGCGTCCGCGAGGGACAATTCGTCTCGATCGTCGGCCCCAACGGCGCCGGCAAGACCACGCTGTTCAAGGCCATCTCCGGCACGGTGCGGCCGATCGCCGGCCGCGTCCGGTTCGAAGACCGCGACCTGTTGCGCGTCGCGCCATCCGAGCGCGCTCACCTCGGCATCGCCCACGTGCCGGAGGGCCGCCAGATCTTTCCCGCCCTGACCGTGATGGAGAATCTCGAAATGGGCGCCTATCCGGCCGCGGGCCGGCGGCACTGGGCGCGCAACCTCGAGCGCATTTTTGCGCTGTTCCCGATTCTCGGCGAACGGCGCGTCCAGGCGGCCGGGACGCTTTCGGGCGGCGAGCAGCAGATGCTGGCGATCGGCCGCGGGATCGCGTCCTCGCCGCGGCTGCTCATGCTCGACGAGCCTTCGATGGGACTCTCGCCGCGGGTTGCGGATTTGATTTTCGAGCGCATCGGCGAGCTGCATCGCGGCGGGCTGACCATTCTGCTGGTCGAGCAACGCGTCGCCGAGGCGGTGGAATCCTGCGATTTCGGCTATGTTCTCGAGACCGGCCGGGTCGTGCTCGAAGGATCGCACCAGACCTTGCTCGCGGACGACCGCATCCGCAGCGTCTATTTGGGCATGTGATAACCAAAACGGAGAAGCGAACTCCACATGTCGGCAATGCCGTCCAGCCGCACCATCCCGAGCCTGCTCGACGAGCTGGCGGGGCGTTTTTCGCAGCGGGAGGCATTGGTCGGAGACGGGCGGCACTGGACCTATTCGGCGTTGCGCCGGGAACTCCGTGCCTTCGCCAAAGGACTGCACGCACTCGGCGTCCGCCCGCGCGATCACGTCGCGATCCTGATGGGCAACAAGCCCGAGTGGATCATCGCGGACCTTGCGATCTGCGCGCTCGGCTGCGTGATGGTCGCGGTCAATACCTGGGTCACGAGCCGCGAGCTCGGCTATGTTCTCGCACATTCCGACGCTGCCACGCTGATCGCCAGCGACCATTTTCTCAAGTGCGACTATTTCGCGATGCTGGGAGAGCTCGAGCCGCTGACGAAATCGATGCCCAGGCTCGAGCGCATCATTCATGTGGGCGCACGCCCCTATCGCGATTCCATTTCGTTCGACGACGTGTACGCGCGCGGCAGAACGATATCCGACATCGAAATCGACCGCGTCATGGGCGCCGTCGATCCCGAGGATCTGGCATATCTGCTCTACACCTCTGGCTCGACTTCAACGCCGAAAGGCGTGCAGCTTCAGCATTATGGGCTGATCGAGAACATGTGGCACATCGGCGAGCGCATGCACGTCACCGAGCGCGACCGGCTGTGGCTCGCGGTCTCGCTGTTTTGGGGGCTCGGGTGCGAGAACGCCTTGTTCAATGTGCTGACCCACGGCGGCTGCATGGTGCTGCAGGAAAGCTTCGAGGCGGGGGAAGCGCTGCGCATCATCGACGCGGAGCGCTGCACGCTGTTCTACGCGACCCCGAACATGGTGCAGGCGCTCAGCGAGCATCCCGACCGGCAGGCGCATGATCTGTCGAGCCTGCGCTCAGGCGGCACCGTGGGCACGCCCGAGCAGATCAGGCGCGTCGTCGACCTCGGCGCCCGTGACGTCTGCAATATTTACGGCCTGACCGAGACCTACGGGAACTGCGCCGTCACCGACGCAGCCGAGCCGCTGGAAATCCGGTTCGCCAGCGTCGGGCGTCCGCTGCCCGGTTTCGATGTCCGCATCGTGGATCCCGAAACCGGCAATGTGCTCCCGCAGGGTGAAGTCGGCGAGATTCGCGTCAAGGGTTACGTGACGACGGGCTATTATAAGGATGCGGCAAGAAATCGCGCCGCATTCGATGCGAACGGCTATTTCATCACCGGCGATCTCGGTCTCCTGGACGCGGAAGGGCGCTTGTATTTCCGCGGTCGCATCAAGGAAATGATCAAGACCGGCGGCATCAATGTCGCTCCGATCGAGGTCGAAGAGATACTGATGGCGCATCCGGCCGTGAAGTTCGCCTGCGTGACCGGAATTCCCGATCCGCGGCGCGACGAGGTGATCGCGGCGCTCATCGTGTGCGAATCGGGGCAGAGCGTCGAGGAAGCCGAGCTTCTGGCGCATTGCCGGCGCGCGCTTGCGGCTTACAAGATTCCCCGCCTGATGAAGTTCGTTCGCGAAGCGGAATTGCCGCTCACCGTGACCGGCAAGCTGCAGAAGAACCGTCTGGCGGAGTTCTTCACCCGCGAGGCATGAGACCGATCGGCGGAGACGGGATGCCGGACATAGGCTGCGTCGCGCATACCCAAGATGTCCTTGGCGAGGTTCCGCGCTGGCATCCCGTCGAACGGGCGCTCTATTGGATCGATGCATTCAAGCCCGCCATGCATCGCCTGGACCCCGCGAGCGGCGAGCTGCAGACCTGGACACCGCCGGAAAAGCTCGGCTCGTTTGCACCATGCCTGGGTGGAGGAATGCTGATCGCCGCGCGCGGCGGCCTCGCTCATTACGATCCGGCGAGCGGAAGGTTAGAGCGCATCGACGATCCCGAGGCCGGCGGCGCGGTCAACATCCTCAACGACGGCCGCTGCGACCGGCGCGGAAGATTCTGGGTCGGCTCGATGAGCAAGACGATGGCGGCCGCGAGCGGCCGGCTCTATCGGCTCGAGCGGGGGCATCTAGACGCGGTCGACGACAACATCTGGGTCGCGAACGGGGTGTGCTGGAGCCCGGACGATACAAAAATGTATTTCGCCGACAGTCACGTGAAGACCATCTTCGTCTACGACTTCGATCTCGCCGACGGCGCGATCGGCCCGCGTCGCGTGTTCGCCACCATGGGCGACCGCCCCGGGGTACCCGACGGCTCGTCGGTGGATGCCGAAGGCTTCGTATGGAACGCAGTGTTCGGCGCCGGTTGCGTGATCCGTTATGCGCCGGACGGGCGGGTCGACCGAACGGTGCCGCTGCCGGTCAGCCGGCCGACGGCCTGCGCGTTCGGAGGCACCGATCTTGGGATGCTCTATGTGACGACAGCGCGGTTCCGTCTCGCGCCCGACAAGCTCGCGGCCGAGGCGTACGCCGGAGGCCTGCTGGCGCTCGATGTCGGCGTCAGGGGTCTGCCGGAGCCGCTGTACTCCGGCTAAGACCTCATGCCTCCACGAGGCGAAAACCGTGCAGGGTCAGTTCCTCGTCGACATCGGTGAACACGACCTCGACTCGCCGACCGATCTGAAGTTTCTGCTCGCCGGCGCCGACGATGTGCGAGGTGAGCCGCGGTCCCTCATCGAGCTCGACCTGCACGACGTTATACGGCGTTTCGTCCTTGAATGCCGGGAACCACGCCTTGTGGACGATCGTCCAGGTGCTGATTCGTCCGCGCCCCGATGCTGCCTGCCACGCGATCTCATCGGAGAAGCAGAACGGACAGACTGGCCCGGGCGGCAAATGCGGTGTGCCGCATGCCCGGCAAGTCGGCAGCATGAGCCGATGCGCGCGGCAGCCCTGCCAGAACGGCACATTGTCCGGTCCGATGCGCGGGCGCGGCTTTTCGTAAGCGCTCACTGCGGCCTCCTCACGCCGTCAGGATGACGCAATCGCCCCACGCCGTGCCCCATTGCAGCACTTTGGCACCGGCGATCTGGCTCGCTCCCGCCTCGCCTCGCAGCTGTCTGACCATTTCGCAAATCGAGTTCCATCCGGCCACATGGGCTTCCGACAAGAGCCCGCCCGAGGTGTTGATCGGCAGCGTGCCGCCGAGTTCGATGCGTCCGTCCTGCACCCAGGCCGCCGCCTCGCCCGGCCCGCAATAGCCGAACCGTTCGAGCGCGAACAAGACGAGCGGCGAGAACGCATCATAGGTGTAGAAGCCCTGCACGTCTTCGCGCGCGACGCCCGCCTGCGCGAACGCTTCGAGGTCGACCGGCCGGGCCGCAGCGCGGCGGGCGGACTGCTGATTGATGCCGAGCGCGCGCGGCGCAAAGATGAACTCGTCGCGGCCGGCGCGGGTCCCCTGCATGCCGACGATGCGCACCGGCTTTTGACGCAAGTCACGTGCGCGGTCGCCGCGCGCGATCAGCACCACTGCCGCGCCGTCGCTGATCAGGCAACAATCGAACAGGCGCAGCGGATCGGCCACCATCCGCGATGATTGATGTGTGGCCAGCGTGAGCGGCTCCCGCATGATCGCCCGCGGATTTTTTCGGGCGTGGTTGCGCATCGCGATCGGCACGGCTGCAAGCTGAGCGCTGGTCGCGCCGTGGACGTGCATGTAACGCTGCATGGCGATCGCGGCACCGCCCGCCGGCGCGGTGAGACCATAGGGCGGCGCCTCGCCGTGGGTGCCGCCCTCCTCGCGGTTTCCCTCGATGTCGCCGGGACCGCCCAGGAAGCCGCGCTCGCGGGTGAAGCTGACGGCGGTCACGCAAGCGACGACGTCGGCGAGGCCCGCGGACACCGCCAGTGCGGCATGCTGGAGCGCGTTGGTGACGAAGCGCCCGTGCAGCCAGGATTGATTCACGTAGCGGATATCGAGGCCGAAGCCCTCGGCGATCCGGTCGTAGTCCGGCCCGAGCGGCCAGCCGAGATGGATCGACAGGCCGTCGACATCGCGGCGCTGGAGCCCGGAATCGGAAAGCGCATTCCTGAACGCCACTGCGGCAAGCCGGAGCTGACTGTCCGGGAGGCCGCGCCCGAATGCGCTGCTGCCGATGCCGACGATGGCGGCGTCGAGATTCACCCCCGTCACCCGTTCGGACGCAGCACGATGCGGCCCGTGGCTTTGCCGGCCTCGACGAGCGCATGCGCCTGCGCCGCGCCTTCCAGCGCCAGCGCCATGGAAATGACCGGCCTCACCGCGCCGCGCGCCACCAGCGCGAGGCAGTCTTCGAGCTGCCTGCGGGTGGTGCTGGTCGCGCTCAGCATCGACACGCTCTTGAGGAACAGCTGCGCGGGGTTGAACGGCACGAATTGGCCGCTCAACTGACCGATCATGATCCAGCGCCCGCCGATCGCCATGCTGCGGCGGATCGGCTCGAACAGCTGGCTGCCGACATTGTCGATCGCGACGTCGACGCCGTGGCCGCCGGTCGCCTTCCTGACCGCGCCGGAAAAATCCTCGCCGCGCGCGTGCACGATCACGGCGTGAGCGCCGAGCGCGCGGATGCGGTCGGCCTTGTCCGGCGAGGTGGTCTGCGCGACGACGTAGGCACCGGCAAGGCGAGCGAGTTGCACCGCGTGCATGCCTAATCCGCCGCCGGCGCCGGTCACCAGTGCGCTTTCGCCCGCGGCCAACCGGCCGATTTCGCGGACCGCGTTGAGGATCGTCCCGATCGCGCAGGCGACGATCGAGGCGTCCTGCAGCGCAACCTGCTCGGGCACCAGCGCGACGTTGTCGTCCTCGATCGCGACATATTCCGCATAGCCGCCGACCATGCCCCAATCGCCGGTGAACTTGCGGTCCGGGCACAACGGCTCGCGCCCGCTGCGGCAATACCGGCACGCACCGCAAATGTGATAGCGCTGCACGGTCGCCACGCGATCGTCCTTGCGGAAGCCGCGCACGTCACTGCCGACCTCGACCACGGTGCCGGAGATTTCGTGTCCGAGAATGCACGGCATTTGCACCCCGAATTTCAGCGTGCCGTTGCGCGTGACGATGTCGTGAAAGCACACCCCGCACGCATCGACCCGGATGACCACGTCCTTCGGCCCGGGCCTCGGATCGGGAACCTCCTCGGCCTTGAGCACGTCGGTCCCGCCCGGCGCGCGCACCACGATGGCTTTCATGGTCGATCTTTCCGCGGCCTGAACTTCAACAGAGTTATGTCCGCCGTTATGTCCTCGAACACGGCCTCGACCGGCATTCCGATGCGCAGCGCATCGGTCTCGACTTCCACCGGATTGGAAAACAACCGCACGCCGCAGTCGAGCCGCACCTGGATCACCGTGTAAGGCACGGCGAGATCTTCGAAATAGGCGCGATGAAAAATGCACCATGTCTCGAGCACGCCGGTTGGCGCAACTGCTTGCCACTCGAAGCCATCGAAACGGCAGTGCGGGCAGAATCGCGTCGCGGGAAAGCGGTGCACGCCGCAATTCTTGCAGCGCTGGACGCGCACCTCGCCATGGCGCAGCGCTTGCCAGAACGGCCGGTCGGCATCGTCGATATTCGGCAGCGGCCTCACGACGCATCCCTGCCGTAGATGATCGAGGTCACGACCGGCGCGGCCGCCATGTAGTGCGCAAACGCACAATCCTTGACTTGACGCTCACCGCAGGCGCCTCGGACTTGCCGCACCGCCTCGAGATTGAGCGCCCAGCCCTGCATGTACGACTCGGACAAATGGCCGCCCGACGTATTGGTCGGATAACGCGCGCCAAGCGCAAGATGACCCTCGGCGACGAACGGTCCGCTCTCGCCCGCGCCGCAATAGCCGAAGCCCTCGAGCGAGAACAGCACGGTCGGCGTGAAATTGTCGTAGATCATGAGCGTCGAGATATCGGTGCGATCGATTGCTGCCTGTCCGAAGCTGGCCGTCGCCGCTTTCCCCATGGGCTCGCGCCAGAAATCGTCGGGCGGAAAGCTGGAGCCCGCGAGTGCCGTAGCCATGCCGCAGCCGCGCAGATAGGCGGGCGGCTGGGCGAGGTCGCGGGCGCGCTCGCCGGAGGTGAGGATGAGCGCGACGCCGCCGTCGTTGATCAGGCAATAATCCAGGAGATGCAGCGGCTCGCCGATGAAGCGCGAGGCATGATAATCCGCAAGTGCGAAGGGGCTGCGCATCACCGCCGCTGGATTGAGCGCCGCGTGATCGCGAAACGTCTTCGCCACCATGCCGAGCTGGTCCGCGCTGGTGCCGTAAAGCTGCATATGGCGGCGCGCCATCAGCGCGTGAAATGCCCCAGGCGAAGTCATGCCATAGGCGAACCATTGCCGGCCATCGCCGCTGCCGTAGGTGTCGCCCGCGCCGCCATAGCGGTCTCCGCCCGAGCGGCCGTTGTTGCCGTAGACGAGCGCGACAATCGTGGCGAGGCCCTCGCGGATGAGCGCGGCGGCAGTCTCGATGCAGATACCGGAGAAACGACCCTGGCCGGGGGTGATGCTCACGTAAGAGGGGTTCAGTCCGGCGATCTCGCAGAAGCGCTGATAATCCGGAATCCGGTTGATGATCAGTCCGTCAACGTCCTCGAAACGCAAACCGGAGTCGGTGAGCGCTTCCTTCAGCGCCCACAAGCCGAGCTCATAGGCATCGTATTCCGGCAACTTGCCGTAGCGTGTGTGCCCCACGCCGACGACTGCTACGGATCCTCGACCGGCCATCCCTTCGTTCCTCGAGCGTGCGGCAGCGGGCCAAGCATCGTCATGTTCACCCAGCTTGCCAAGTGCTGATCGCGCACGCCCTCGATCCGTTGGGCCTTGCAGTCACCATTGCGACCGCCGCATATTCCTGTTTCTGCCAGCGCATTAGCGGCGCGAAGGGAGTGTAAGCCTGCGATTTCGGCTATGTTCCGGAAACCGGCCGGGTCGTGCTCGAAGGATCGCATGAGACTTGTCGGCGGACGATCCGATCTCGGCAGATTGCGAATAGGAATTCAAGGGAGGATTCGATGTCGCGGGAAATCAAATGGATCTCGTTGCTGTCTGCGGCGCTCATCGGCAGCGCGGCCATATCGGCCGAACACGCCTCGGCGCAGCAGGGCAAGGACGTGGAGATCGCCATGATTGTTCCGCTGTCGGGCCCGTGGGCGCGGCAGGGCGTGCTGGAGCGCATGGGCGCCGAGATGGCGATCGACGACATCAACAAATCCGGCGGCATCAAATCGATGGGCGGCGCCAAGATGAAGCTCATCATCTCCGATGCGGGCGATTCCTCGGAAAAGGCCAAGAACGCCGCCCAGCGTCTGGTCGCGCAGGAGCCGAACGTGGTCGGCGGGTTCGGTGCCTGGCTGAGCTCGTTCACCCTTGCCGTCACCGAGGTCACCGAGCGCGCGGATCTGCCGTGGCTCACGCTTTCCTATTCCGACCAGATCACCGGCCGCGGCTTTCATTATGTGTTCCAGACCTCGGCGACCGGCGACCGCCAATCGGAGCTGGCGCTGCCGACCGTGATGAAGCTTGCCGAGAGCGCGACCGGCAAGAAGCCGACCACGACCGCCGTCCTTCAGGACAATACCGCCGCGCCGGTCAGCTTCATGAAGCCGATGCGGGCCGGCGGCTTCGAGAAGGCCGGGCTCAAGGTGCTGGTCGACGAGATCTACACGCCGCCGCTGTCCGACGCGACGCCCCTGGTCTCGAAGGTCCGCACCGCGCGGCCGGATTTTCTGTGGGTGATCTCGACCAGCATTCCCGACGATTCGCAGATCATGCAGAAGCTCGCCGAGATGGGCATTCCCGCGAGCCGCCTACCGGTCGTCGGCAACGGCGCGCATCTCGGCGCGCCCGAGCTCGCCAAGGTCGCCGGCGCCGACGTGATGGAGAACATGCTGGTGACCGTCGCCAATTGGAGCAACGAAGGCCAGCGCCAGCTCATCGACGAGTTCAAGAAGCGCACCGGCGAGCCGTGGCTCACCCAGGACAGCCTGTGCGCCTACGGCCACGTCTGGATCCTCAAGGAAGCGGTCGAGAAGGCCGGCGTGGCCGACCGCAAGAAGGTGGCCGAAGCGATCCGGACCATGGACACCAAGGCGGGCGCGGCGAGATATTTCGCCGGCAATTTTCTCAAGTTCGACGACAAGGGCCGCCGGGTCGACGCGCCGCTCGTCATCTTCCAATGGCAGAAGGGCCAGCCGGTGACCGTCTATCCGGAAGGCCCGGGCAGCGCCAAGCCGATCTGGGTGAGCAAATAGTCGTGGATGTCCGGCACATAGCCGGGCACGGGCAGAGGTGGGGAGCCTGACAGCATGGCGGAGCATCTCGGCTTCATCGGCGTCGGCCGGATGGGCGGCCCGATGGCCGGCCGGCTCATCGATGCCGGCCACAAGCTCACGATCTTCGACACCAATCGGGCGGCGACGGCGCCGCTCGTTGACCGCGGCGCGGTTTCGGCCGCCTCCGCGCGCGAGCTTGCGGCGGCAGTCGAGGCCGTGATCGTGAGCCTGCCCACGCCGGACATCGTGCGCGAGGTCGCGCTCGGCGAGAACGGCATCGGCTCGGGCGGCCGCGTCAAGACATTGATCGATCTCTCGACCACGGGCCGCGCATGACGCGGGCGATTGCGGCGGGCCTGAAGGCGAAGGGGATCGCGCTGATCGATTCGCCGGTGAGCGGCGGCGTCCTCGGCGCGCAAAAGGGTACGCTGGCGGTGATGGCGGCCTGCGAGTGCGCGCTGTTCGAGCGGTTCGAACCGGTCCTGAACGTGTTCGGCAAGGTGTTCTACATCGGCGCGCGGCCGGGCATGGGACAGACGATGAAGCTCGCCAACAATCTGCTGTCCGCGACCGCGATGGCGATCTCCGCGGAAGCGATCGTGATGGGCGTCAAAGCCGGGCTCGATCCGCAGGTGATGGTCGACGTCATCAATTCCGGCAGCGGCCGCAACACCGCGACGCAGGACAAGTTCCCGCGATCGGTGCTACCGCGCAGCTTCGATTACGGCTTCGCCACCGGGCTGATGTACAAGGACGTGAAGCTCTGCCTAGAGGAGGCCGAGGCGCTCGGCGTGCAGATGTGGGTCGGCGCCGCCGTCCGCCAGCTCTGGCAATTCGCCAACGCGGAGCTCGGCCCGGCGAGCGATTTCACCGCGATCGTCAAATGCATCGAGGACTGGGCCGGCGTCGAGGTGAAGGCGCCCGCCTGATGCAAGGCTACGAGGTCTATGCGATCCGCTACGGCCGGCACGATCGGCTGGCGAGCGCGAATTTCATCGGCGGCGATCCGCACGACGGACCGATGCCGCTCGACTATTACGTCTGGGCGATCGTCGGCGCCGGGAAGACCTATGTGGTCGACACCGGCTTCAATCCCGAGAGCGCGCGCAAGCGCGGGCGCGAGGCCCTGCGGCCGCCGGCCGAGGGCTTGCGGGCGATCGGCATCGAGCCCGCGGAGGTCGCGGACGTGATCGTCACCCACATGCATTACGATCACGCCGGCAATTTCGAGGCGTTTGCCAACGCGACCTACCACATTCAGGAGCGCGAGCTGGCGTATTGCACCGGCCGGTGCATGTGTCATCCGGCGCTGCGCAATTCCTTCGAGGCCGACGACGTCGCCGCCATGGTGCGGCGCGTGTTCGCGGGCCGGGTCCGGTTCCACGACGGCGCGGACGAAATCGCGCCGGGCCTGAGCGTGCATGCGATCGGCGGGCACACCATGGGCCTGCAGTCGGTGCGGGTGATGACGCGCCGCGGCTTCGTGGTGCTCGCGTCCGACGCCACGCATTTCTATGCGCACCGCGAGCAAGGCAGGCTGTTCCCGACCATCTACAACGTCGGCGACACGCTCGAAGGCTACGGCAAGCTGGAAAAACTCGCGAGCACGCCGGCGCATATCATTCCGGGCCACGATCCGCTGGTGATGCAGCGCTATCCGGCGGCGCGGCCCGGCCTCGACGAGATCGCGGTGCGCCTCGATGCCGAGCCCAAGGCCTAGCTGGCGTCTCGATCGAATCCACTTATCCTCTCCGTCATGCCCGCGCTTGTCGCGGGCATCCACGTCTTTAACGTCTCGCAACTCAAACGAGGCGTGGATGGCCGGGACAAGCCCGGCCATGACGCAAAAAACATACTCACGGCACCAGGATGCCGGGGCCGCTGGTGCGCCTCCCCTGCAGTTCCTCGTGCGCGCGTGCCGCCTCGGCCAGCGGATCGCTGCGGCCGATCTCGATTTTCACGATGCCGGCCTCGATCGCCGCGAACAGCGCGCCGGCGCGCCGCAGCAGCTCGCCGCGCTCCTTGGTATGGGTCGCGAAGGCGGGGCTCGTGACATAGAGCGAACCGAGCCGGTTGAGCTCGAACACATCGAACGGCGGAACCGGCCCCGATGCGGTGCCGAAAGAAACCAGCACGCCGCGCGGCGCCAAACAGCGCAGCGATTTCGCGAACGTGTCCTTGCCGACGGAATCGCACACCACCGGCACGCCGCTGCCCTCGGTCAGCGCTATGACGGCGTCGACGAAATCCTGCTGGGTGTAGACGATGGCGGCATCGCATCCATGCGCACGGGCGACCGCGGCCTTCTGCTCGGTCCCGACCGTGCCGATCACGTGGGCGCCGAGGTGCTTGGCCCATTGGCAGAGCAAGATCCCGACGCCGCCGGCCGCGGCATGGACCAGAATATGATCGCTGGGTCGCACCGCGAACGTGGTGTGAATCAAATAATGCGCGGTGATGCCCTTGGTGAAGATCGCCGCCGCGAGCGCGTCCGGAATCGCCGGCGGCAGCGGCACCAGCCGATCCGCCGGCATCAGGCGCAGGTCGGCATAGGCGCCGATCGGCATCGAGGAATAGACCACGCGATCGCCGGGCTTGCAGGAACCGACCGCGCTGCCCACCGCCTCGACGGCGCCGGCCGCCTCCATGCCGATCGGCGAGGGATAGGCGGGAAGCGGATAGCGGCCGGTGCGATGCTGGATATCGATATAATTCAGCCCGATCGCGGTCTGCCTGACGAGGACTTCGTGCGGTCCCGGCGCTGGGATATCGTGCTGCTCGTAGCGCAGGACCGACGGCGGTCCCGGTTTCATCATGACGATGCGATGGGCGCGCACGCGAAGGCTCCCTGCTCTCGAACGATCGATGCTATCGGCGTCGCCGGGGCGCCGCAACGCGGCCTGGACTGAGCCATGAGAACGCTTCCAACCGAGGTGAAACGGCAATGCAAATAGGATTCATCGGTCTCGGCACCATGGGTGCCAGCATGGCGGCGAATCTGCAGAAGGCCGGCTATCGATTGGTCGTGCACGATGCGCGGCGCGAGGCTGCCGCGCGCCACATCGGCGCGGGCGCGGTGTGGGCCGATACGCCGCGCGAGGTCGCAGCCGCGACCGACGTGATGTTCACCTCGCTGCCGGGACCGCCCGAGGTCGAGGCGGTCGCGCTCGGCCGCGACGGACTGCTCGCCGGAATCCGCAAAGGTGCGGCCTATTTCGATCTCACGACCAACTCGCGCAGCCTGGTGCAGAAACTGCACGCGGCGTTCGCCGAGAAAGGCGCGCACATGCTGGACGCGCCGGTGAGCGGCGGTCCGCGCGGCGCGGCAACCGGCAAGCTCGCGCTGTGGATCGGGGGGAATCGCGAAATCTTCGAGCGCCACAAAAAAGTGCTCGACGCGATCGGCGATCAGGCGCGCTACATCGGGCTGATCGGCCACGCCACCGTGGCGAAGCTCGTGCACAATTGTGCGGGCTATGCGCTCAACGTCGCCTTGGCCGAGACCTTCTCCATGGGGGTCAAGGCCGGGGTCGATCCTCTCACCCTGTTCGAGGCGATCCGCCAGGGCGCGGTCGGGCGGCGACGCACCTTCGATGCGCTGATCGATCAATTCCTGCCGGGCGTCTACGACCCGCCGGCGTTCGCGCTCCGCCTCGCGCACAAGGACGTGTCGCTCGCGACCGCGCTCGGCCGCGAGCTCGGGGTGCCGATGCGGGTGTGCAATCTCGCGCTCGAGGAAATGACCGAGGCGCTCAACCGCGGCTGGGGCGAGCGCGACTCGCGCTCGGCCATGCTGCTGCAGCAGGAGCGTGCCGGCTTGAAGATCGCGGTCGATCCCGAAGCATTGCGCCGCTCGCTCGCCGCCGACACCACGGCCCCCACCGAGCCGAAGCGGGGGTGATCATCAGCATCACCGCAATGACACGGCCTGCGCGTTCGCCCATATCTGGGAGGCGATCCAGATCGTCTTCCGCCGCTTGGCGGATGATGACCTTCATATCCCGTAACGACGCCGCAGCCGCTCGTTGAACTCGGCGAGCGTGATGCTCTTGGGATTCTTCTCCGCACGGCGGCGCCGCACTTCGGCGAGCTGCTCGTCGCTGAGCTGCAACGCGCTCTTGTCCTGCGCTTCCATGAGCTCGGCTACGTGCGCGAGGTCCGCCTGCCGCTCGGGCGGCCAGGTCAGCACCCGATCGAGGATTTTCTTTACCTGATCTTTCGTCATGGCATCAACATAGCACACCAACGTTGGGAGTACGTTAGCTCCTTACGCCCGCTCCATTTCCGCCTTGGCGGCGCGCAGCCCGTCCGGCGTGTCGATGTCGACCATGGCGGCGGCGTTCTCGACCGGTACCTCGGTTACGACCTCCTGGTAGGCGCCGATGAGATGCCGCGCCCCGACGTCGCCTTCGAGCGCCATCAGGTCCGGGAACAAGCGGCGCGACCACAGCACGGGGTTGCCGCGCTTGCCCGCAAACGTCGGGAGTACGACGAGCGCGTTCTGTTCCGGATCGTATGCGGCGATCAGGCGGTCGATCAGCGCGCTCGTCACCTGCGGCATATCGCCCAGGCACACGATCGCGGCCTCCGCCTCCGGCGGCAGCGCCGCGAGCCCGGCCTTGACCGAGGTCGAGAGCCCCTGCGCGTAATCCGGATTGTGCACGAGCCGCAGGTCAAGGCCCGCGAGCGCCGCCTCGACCTTGGCGCGCTCGTGCCCGGTCACCACCACGACCGGGTCGGCGCGCGAGCGAAGCGCCTCCTCGGCGGCGATGCGCACCAGCGGCTTGCCGGAAATTGTTTCGAGTAGCTTGTTGGGCCCGCCCATGCGGGTCGAGCGTCCGGCGGCGAGCACGATCGCGCCGACGCGCCGGGCCGCGGACCGCGCGGGAGCGGCTACGGGCGGCGGCACCTCGCGCGGCTGCGGCCGCGTCACGATTTCCATCAGGAGCCCGCCGACCCCCATGCCGGCGATGTCCTCGCCCTTTACTTCGAGCCCGGCCAAAAGCCGCATCAGCACCCAGTCGAAGCCGTTCTCCTTGGGCGAGCGCGCGCAGCCGGGCGCGCCGAGCACCGGCCGGCCCTTAGCCTGCGCGATCAGCAGCAGATTGCCGGGATCGACCGGCATGCCGAAATGCCCGATGCTGCCGCCGATTTGTTCGACCGCGGCCGGAATGACGTCGCGGCGGTCGGCGATCGCCGAGGCGCCGAACACGATCACGAGCTCGGCGCCGGCGCGCAGCACCTCGTCGAGCGCCTGGGCGAGCGCGCGGCTCTCATGCGGCACGCGCCGCTCGGCGACGATCGCGGCGCCCGCGGGCGCAATGCGATCGCCGAGAATCTTCAGCGTCTTCTCGATCACCTTGTCGGCGAGGCCCGGCAGCAGGGTCGACACCACGCCGATCTTCTTCACCCGGTAGGGCGCCACCCGCACCAGCGGCTTTGCCGCATTGGCGAGGGCGACGGCGCGGTCGCGCGATCGCGCCTCGACCGCGAACGGGATGATCTTCACCGTCGCGATCATCTTGCCGGGCACGACCGGCGCGAACGCCGCAAGCGTCGCGAGCGTGATCGCCGGGTCGACGCGGTTGAGGCGACCGATCGCGGCGCGGTCGACCAGCAGCACGCCGGCCGCTTCGGCGAACAGATTGGCGCGTCCGGTGAAGGCGCGGTCGACCCGGACCAGATCGCCGGCGACCGCGGCGGCGATATCGGCCGCGGCCTCGTCCTCCGCGACATCGCCCGGCTCGATGCGCGCGACCACGATCTCCTCGATCCCGGCGGCCTGCAGCGCCGCCGTCTCGGCCTCGCCGATCCGCGTTCCCTTCTTGAGCACCAGCTCGCCCTTGCGGATGGAATGGACCGCGATCGCGCCGAGCGCCTCGGCCAGACTCATCGGGCCGAATTTCATGACACTTTCACCGCCGGCCGCCGCAAGCTCGCGGTGATCTCGCCCAGGATCGCGACCGCGATCTCGGCGGGCGACACCGCGCCGATGGCAAGCCCGATCGGGGCGCGGATGCGGGCGAGCGCCTCCTTGCTCACGCCCTGTGCCTCGAGCCGGGCGATGCGGCGCGCATGCGTTTTCTTCGAGCCGAGCGCGCCGACGTAGAAGCAATCGCGCGCGAGCGCGAAGATGAGCGCGGGATCGTCGATCTTGGGATCGTGGGTGAGCGCGACGAAGGCGGTGTAGCGGTCGACTGCCAACTGCGGCAGCGCCGTGTCCGGCCATTCGGCCAGCATCGGCACGTCGGGAAAGCGCTCCTTGGTCGCGAACGCGGTGCGCGGGTCGACGATCGCCACGTCGTAGCCGACGAGCTTCGCCATCGGCGCTAGCGCCTGGCTGATGTGCACGGCGCCGGTGATGACGAGATGCGGCGGCGGCACGTGGACCGTGAGAAACACCCGGCCTTCGCTCGTCTCCGCCACGCCGCTCTTGCCGGAGCGCAGCCGCTCTTTCAGCACGTCTTCGAGCGGATCGGCCGCGACATCGGCGGCCTTCACCAATCGCTGCGCGCCGCTTTCCACATCGGTGACGACGATCGCGGCGCGGCGTGCGGCGCGTTCGGCATTCAGCGCGGAGAGGATTTCGAGACGCATCGTTTTCCCTGAGCCGTCATCCCGGAAGCCGAGCGCAGCGAGGCGATCCGGGATCCGCGCGCGTCGTGTTCATGGGCTCCTGGTTCCGTCCGAAGCCTGCCCCGGACCCGATCCGGGGGCCGGCCCCGGAATGACTAGTCGATTTTCTCCACCAGGACGCGGATGGTGCCGCCGCAGGAGAGGCCGACGTTCCAGGCGGTCTCGTCGGCGACGCCGAACTCCAGCACCTTCGGTTTGCCGGTTTCGATCACATCGAGCGCTTCGGCGACCACCGCGCCCTCGACGCAGCCGCCGGACACCGAGCCGAGAAAATTCCCCTCCTCGTCGATGACGAGATTGGCGCCGACCGGACGCGGCGCCGAGCCCCAGGTCTCCATGACGGTCGCGAGCGCGACCTCGCGTCCGCTGCGACGCCATTCCTCGGCGGCTTTCAGGATCTCCTCGTCGCGCGCCAGCATGACTTCCTCCATTGATCGACTGTACCGGAATATGGTTGGAGCGCCGCGGTCCGGCAATGCCGGAGAATTGCCGCTCAAGCGACCTGCCGCAACCATTGCCGCGGCGGAATCGGCCGCGCCGCATCGGCGGAAAGCGCACGGCAGAGATCGGCGATGGCCTCGAGATCGTGGATCGGCCGGAACTCGTCGACGTGCGGCAGCATCGCCCGGATGCCCTTGGCCTTGGCCTCGAACCGGTCGAAGCGCAGCAGTGGATTGAGCCAGATCAGGCGGCGGCTGGACCGGTGCAGGCGATCGATCTCGAACGCGAGCTTGTCGTCCGGATCGCGCTCGAGCCCGTCGGTGATCAGCAGCACGATCGCGCCCTGGGTGAGCACGCGGCGCGCCCATTTCTTGTTGAAGCTGTGGAGCGAGGTGGCGATCCGCGTCCCGCCCGACCAGTCGGGCACCGCCGAGGAGCAGGCCGCGAGTGCTTCGTCGGGGTCGCGCGATTTGAGCGCGCGCGTCACGTTGGTCAGCCGGGTTCCGAACAGGAACGTCGTCACCCGTTTGCGCGCGTCGGTGACGGCGTGCAGGAAGTGCAGAAAGAGCCGGGTGTACTGGCTCATTGAGCCGGAGATGTCGAGCAGCGCCACGATGGGCGGCATCTTGGTCTTGGGCCCGAGATATTTCAGGTCGATGAAGGCGCCGCCGGCCTTGAGGCTCGAGCGCAACGTGCGCCGGATGTCGATGATGTGGCCATGGCGATGCGGCGCGAGCCGCCGCGTCCGCAGCTCGTCGAGCGGCAGCACGAGCCGGGCGATCGCGTCCTTGGCGGCGGCGATCTCCGCGGTCGTCATCTGGGCGAAGTCTTTCTTCTGCAGGATCTCGTTCTCCGACATCGTCAGCCGCGCGTCGACCTCGATTTCGGGGTTTTGGCGCACGCGCTTGTCCTCGAGGCCGGCGAACAAGGCTTCCTGGACGCGCTGGGACGCGGGCTTGGGCGCCTCGGTCGCGGGCGCCGGCACCTGGCTCATCATCATGGCCATCAGCCGCTCGAGATAGGCGCGCTTGCGAAAGAACAGGCGGAACGCCTGATCGAACAGGATCGAGTGCTCGTGGCGCTTCACGAACACCGCATGCAGCGTCCAATAAAAATCCTCGCGGGTGCCCACCCCGGCGGCTCTGAGCGCGTCGAGCGCGTCGATGATGGTCTTCGGCCCGACCGGGATGCCGGCGGCGCGCAGCGCCCGGGCGAAATAGACGATGTTCTGCGCCAGCCGGCCGGCCTCCCTCTCCCCCTTGGGGAGAGGGCCGGGGTGAGGGGAACCGGATTGATCCATCATCGTCGGCGGATTTGCAGTTCACTCCGCGGCGCGCAGCTGCGCCCGCACATCGTCGAGCAGCTCCTTGGCCTTGGTGCCTTCGAGCCGCGCGATGTCGTCCTGATATTTGAGCAGCACGCCGAGCGTGTCCGACACGGTGGCCGGATCGAGCGCGACGGCGTCGAGCTCGCTCAGCGCCGCAGCCCAATCGAGCGTCTCGGCCACGCCCGGCGCCTTGAACAGATCCTCCTTGCGGAGATTCTGCACGAAATGCACGATTTCCCGCGACAGGCGCTCGGCGATGCCCGGCACCTTGGCGCGCACGATGTTCAACTCGCGCTCGGCATTGGGATAACCGAGCCAATGATAGAGGCAGCGCCGTTTGAGCGCGTCGTGGATCTCCCGGGTGCGGTTCGAGGTGACGACCACGATCGGCGGATGCGCGGCCTTCACGGTGCCGAGCTCCGGGATCGTCACCTGGAAATCCGACAACACTTCGAGCAGGAAGGCTTCGAAGGCCTCATCGGTGCGGTCGAGCTCGTCGATGAGCAGCACCGGAGCGCCGGCGACGTCGGGCTCGAGCGCCTGGAGCAGCGGCCGCTTGATCAAAAATTTCTCCGAGAACACGTCCTGCGCCAGATGCTCGCGGTCCTTGATGCCCTCGGCTTCGGCGAGCCTTATCGCGATCATCTGTGCGCCGTAGTTCCATTCGTAGACCGCGGCGGCGATGTCCAAGCCCTCGTAGCATTGCAGGCGGATCAATTTGCGCCCGAGCGTCGTGGCCAAAACCTTGCCGACCTCGGTCTTGCCGACGCCGGCTTCGCCCTCGAGAAACAGCGGCCGCCCCATGCGCAGCGCCAGGAACAGCACGGTCGCGAGCGAGCGGTCGGCGAGATAGTCGGCCCTGGCGAGCAGCGACAAGGTCTCGTCGATCGAGCCCGGAAGATTGCCTGCTTTCGTTGCTTTCACGTGCCGGAGCCTGGTTTGTGCGAAGCCGTCCTGTCGGACAAGACCTCATCCGCGATCGCGAGTTCGCGACAAGCACCAATCGGCCGGCAGGGACCGCCCGCCGGCCGGCATCAACGGCAATATAGGGTCGAAAGGGTTGCGGCCCAACCCCGGACGGACGCCGGCCTCAGCCGGCCGCCTGGGCGACCGCGCGGCGCGCGAGCACGCCGACCAGATGCGCGCGATACTCGGCGCTGCCGTGAATGTCGCTGTTGAGCCCGGTCGCGGGCACCGACAGGCCGTCGAGCGACTTCGGCCCGAACCGGCGCTGCAGCGCTTCTTCGAACGAAGTCAGGCGGAACACGCCGTTGCCGGCCGCGCCGGTCACCGCGACGCGGATCTCGCGGCCGCGTTTCGACACGAACACGCCGACGAGCGCATAGCGCGAAGCCGGATTGGGAAATTTCATGTAGGCCGCCTTCTTGGGCAGCGGGAACATCACCTTGGTGATGATCTCGCCGCTCTCGAGCGCGGTCTCGAACATCCCGGTGAAGAACTCGTCCGCCGGGATGCGACGCTTGTTGGTCACGATGGTGGCGCCGAGCCCCAGCGCGGCCGCCGGATAATCGGCGTTCGGGTCGTTGTTGGCGAGCGAGCCGCCGATCGTTCCCATGTTGCGCACGTGCGGGTCGCCGATCTCGCCGGCGAGCTCGGCGAGCGCCGGCAAGTTCTCGTGCACGACGGGCGAATCGGCGACCTCGGCGTGCCGCGTCATGGCGCCGATCACGATCGACCGGCCCCTGAGCTCGATGCCGGACAGTCCCTCGATCAGCGAGAGATCGACCAGGCTGGCCGGGCTCGCCAGCCGCTGCTTCATGGTCGGGATCAGGGTCTGGCCGCCGGCGAGCAGTTTCGCGTCCTCGCTCTTGGCGAGCAGGTTCGCGGCCTGCCGCACGCTCGATGGCCGGTGGAACGTGAATGCATACATGTAGGCCTCCCTATTCCGCCGCCTTGCGGGACGCGTTGCTGCGCTGGATCGCGGTCCAGACCGCTTGCGGCGTCGCCGGCATGGCGATCTGCTCGCTGCCGATCGCGTCGGTGATGGCGTTGATGACCGCGGCCGGCGCGGCGATGGCGCCGGCTTCGCCGCAGCCCTTGATGCCGAGCGGGTTCGACGGGCATTTCGTCACCGTCACATCGACCTTGAACGACGGCACGTCGTGCGCGCGCGGCATGCAATAATCCATGTACGAGCCGGTCACGAGCTGGCCGTCCTTGTCGTATACCGCGCTTTCGAGCAGGGCCTGACCGACGCCCTGGGCGATGCCGCCGTGAACCTGGCCCTCGACGATCATCGGATTGACGATGACGCCGAAATCGTCGACCGCGGTCCAATTCACGATCTCGGTGTGGCCGGTATCGGGATCGACCTCGACCTCGCAGACGTGGCAGCCCGCCGGGAACGTGAAATTGGTCGGGTCGTAGAACGAGGTCTCTTTCAGCCCCGGTTCCAGCTCCTGGCCCGAGAACTTGTGCGCCGTATAGGCATTGAGCGCGACGTCGCCCCAGGCGACCGAGCGGTCGGTCCCGGCGACCGTGAACTTTCCGTCCTTGAACACGATGTCGCCTTCGGCGGCTTCGAGCAGGTGCGAGGCGACCTTCTTGGCCTTGGCCTCGACCTTGTCGAGCGCCTTGACGATGGCGGACATGCCGACCGCGCCCGAGCGCGACCCGTAGGTGCCCATGCCGAACTGCACGATGTCGGTGTCGCCGTGGACGATGCTGATGTTGTCGATGGCAATGCCGAGACGCTCGGAGACGAGCTGGGCGAAGGTGGTCTCGTGCCCCTGGCCATGGCTGTGCGATCCGGTCAGGACCTCGACCGAGCCGGTGGGATTGACACGCACTTCGGCGGATTCCCACAAACCCACGCCGGCGCCGAGCGAGCCGACGGCCTGGCTCGGCGCAATGCCGCACGCCTCGATGTAGGCCGACAGACCGATGCCGCGCAGCTTGCCGTCGCGCGCGGATTCCCGCTTGCGCTTGGCGAACCCCTTGTAGTCGGCGAGCTCGAGCGCCTTTTTGAGCGACGCATTGTAATCGCCGGCATCGTAGGTGAGGATCACCGGCGTCTGATGCGGGAACTGGCTGATGAAATTGCGCTTGCGCAGCTCGGCCGGATCGACGCTCATCTCGCGCGCCGCAGCCTCGACCAGCCGCTCGACCACGAAGGTCGCCTCGGGCCGGCCGGCGCCGCGGTAGGCGTCGACCGGAACCGTGTTGGTGTAGACCGCGTCGACCTCGCAATAGATGTTCGGGATGTTGTACTGGCCCGAGAGCAGCGTCGCGTAGAGATAGGTCGGGACCGAGGACGAGAAGGTCGACATATAGGCGCCAAGATTGGCGATCGTCCTGGCCCGCAGGCCGACGATCTTGCCGTCGCGGTCGAACGCCATTTCGGCGTGGGTGACGTGATCGCGGCCATGCGCGTCGGTGAGGAAGGCTTCGCTGCGATCGGAGACCCATTTCACCGGCCGGCCGACGCGCTTGGAGGCCCATAATGCGACGACTTCCTCGGGATAGATGAAGATCTTCGAGCCGAAACCGCCGCCGACGTCGGGCGCGATCACCCGCAACTTGTGCTCGGGCGCCACGCCGACGAAGGCGGAGATGACCAGCCGCGCAACGTGCGGGTTCTGCGTGGTGTTCCAGAGCGTGAAGCCGTCGGTGCCGGAATCGTATTCGCCGATCGCCGCGCGCGGCTCGATCGCGTTCGGCACCAGG
>DASWCW010000228.1:0-1791 GCA_036395835.1 Xanthobacteraceae bacterium | reverse complement strand
CCTCCGGCGCCATCCTGTACTGGTCGTAGATCTTCAGGAATCGCGACGCCTGGCCGGTGGCTTCGGCGACCGTCTGCTCGCGATAGGCTTCCGCGGCCTGGGTGATCTGCGCCACGCGCCCGCGCGCCTCCGGGACGATGCCATTGGCATAGGTCTGCGCCTCGTTCTGCGCACGTTCGGCGTCGATGCGTGCCGCCTGCACGTCGCGGAACGCGTCGATGACCTGCGCGGGCGGATCGACCTTCTGGAGCTGCACCTGGGTGATCTGAACGCCGGCCCCGTAATGGTCGAGGGTGCGCTGCATCAGGTCCTGAACACCGCCTTCGATCGTCTGCCGGGCCCCGGTCAGGATCGGCTGGATCTGCGAACGGCCGATCACCTCGCGCATAGCGCTCTCCGCCACCGCCTTCACCGTGCCTTCCGGATGCTGGATATTGAACAGATAATCGCTGACCCCGCCCGGCTTGACCAGCCAGAACACCGAGAACTCGACATCGACGATGTTCTCGTCCCCGGTGAGCATCAGGCTCTCTTCGGGAGCCTCGCGAATGGTGGTGCCGCGGCGGATGTCTTCGACGAGCCGCATGCCGACGTCGATCTTGTTGACGCGCAAAGCCTTCGGGGTGAGCGCCGACTCGATCGGATACGGCAGGTGATAATTGAGTCCCGGCTGCACATCGCGGACGTATTTGCCGAACCGGAGCACGACGCCGAGTTCGTCGGGCTCGACGCGGAAGAAGCCGGAAAATCCCCATAGCGCCAGCACGGCGAGCGCGATCAGCGCAAAGCCGCGCCCGCCGAAACTCCCGCCCGGCAGCACGGTCCTGAGCTTGTCCTGGCTGCGGCGCAGCAGCTCCTCGAGGTCCGGCGGAGTGGGACCGGAGGACTGCGGTCCGGAGCCCCAGGGCCCCTTCCCGGAACCCCAGGGTCCGCCGCCCTGATTGCTCCACGGCATGAATGGCTCCAAATCGCCGGTCGAGCCGGCAGTGCGTCTCCCGTGCAGGGGTTATAGGGGACGCATTCGTCGGTTACAACGCGGCTAATCTGTGCCCAAACCCTGCTCCCGCCTAGCACGGGCAGACTTGGTTAAGCGCGGCTTTCCGTCGCGTGCCCGATTCGACGCCTGCGGTAACTGACAAACGCAAACGCCGCCTCATCATCCGGACCGGGCGCGAGCTCGATGCGTTCCGTCTCTTCCCACACCTCGCGGTCGATCGGCGGAAACATCGTCTCGCCCTGCGGCCGGATATGCACCAGGGTGAGCGCGATGCGTTCCGCCAGCCCCAAGGTCTGCGCATAGATCTCGGCCCCGCCGACCACGGCGATTTCGCCGACGCGTCGCCGCAGCGCGTCGCCGCGACCGATGGCGAGGGCATTCTCGAGGTTCGGCGTGACGAGCACACCCGGCGCGGAAAAACTTCGGTCTCGCGTGATCACGATGTTGGTGCGTCCCGGCAACGGCCGCCGCAGCGTCAGATAGGTTTTGCGACCCATGATCACCGGCTTGCCCCAGGTGAGCGAGCGGAAGTGTTTCATGTCGGATTTGAGCCGCCACGGCAGGCCGCCGTCCCGCCCGATCACGCCGTTCTCGCCGACCGCCGCGACGATGACGATCGCGGCCGACGGCTGCACCGAATCCGCGGCGCCATCGCGCCGCGATGCATCGCTCACACCGCCACCTCGGCCCTGATGGCCGGATGCGGATCGTAGCCTTCGAGGCGAAAATCCTCGTAACGGAACGCGAACAGATCCTTGACGGCCGGGTTGATGCGCATCTTCGGCAGCGCGCGC
>DASWCW010000227.1:0-3516 GCA_036395835.1 Xanthobacteraceae bacterium | reverse complement strand
TTTGAAACGCGATCATGCCGCCGCGATCCTCGAGATCGCCCTGGAGCGCCAGCATGAAGGCATGGCCGTCGATGATGCCGGTTTCGGCTGAATGCAGCGCGCCGATGCACGACAGCGCCGGCTCGAGCCGCCGCGCGGCGGGCCCATCGAGCATCGTGAGCCCCTCGATCCCGTTGGCCCGGCCCTGCCGCTCGATTAAGGCGACTTGCGCCTGTTCGGCCGCGTTGGTCGCGACGATCAGCTTGCCGCACTTGCGGTGCGGCACGCCGTGCCGGGCGCAATAGGCGTACAGCATGCGCCGCCCGCGCGCGCAATGGACCGCGCGCAGCGAGCCGGTCGAATAGTACATGCCGGCGTGGATCACCTCGCTGTTGCGCGAGGAAATGCCGCTGCCGATGCCGGATGCCTGCTCGGCGACGACGACATCATGGCCGGCGAGCGCGGCCGCGCGCGCAACCGCGAGCCCGATGACGCCGGCACCGATGACCAGAATTTGCATGGAAGTGAATTTAGTCCGGATGGACCGAAGCGTAATCGGCGGCTCTACGCCGCCGTCCCCGCGAAAGCGGGGACCTCGATCCCCAAGTTCGGCTCATCCCGGGTTTCGCTGCGCTCCACCCGGCCTACCCGCAGGCGCGGGCGATGACACGCGCCGGGGCTCCTACTCCGCCGCGATGCGCACCTCGGGGGCGGCGGCCTTCACGTCGGCATCCACCTGGCCCTCGAACCGCACGAAATTGTCGCGGAACATGCGCACCAGCTTGCGCGCGGTCTGATCGAAGTCGGCCTTGTCGCGCCAGGTCTTGAACGGATAGAGCAGGTGCGGCTCGACGCCCGGCACCGAGGTCGGCACCGAGAAGCCGAAATAAGGATCGGTGCGGAACGACGCGTTCTTGAGCGAGCCCTCGAGCGCGGCGGAGAGCAGCGTGCGCGTCACTTTGATCGGCATGCGCCTTCCGGTGCCGAACTTGCCGCCGGTCCAGCCGGTGTTGACCAGCCAGCAATCGACCGCGTGCGCGGCGATCAGCTCGCGCAGCAAGTTGCCGTATTCGGAAGGATGCCGCGGCATGAACGGCGCGCCGAAGCAGGTCGAGAACGTCGCTTCCGGATCGATGACGCCTTTCTCGGTGCCGGCGACCTTCGCGGTATAGCCGGACAGGAAGTGATACATCGCTTGGGCGGGCGCGAGCTTGGCGATCGGCGGCATCACGCCGAACGCGTCCGCGGTGAGCATGATGATGTTGGTCGGATGCCCGGCGCGGCCGGTCTTGGACGCGTTGGGAATGAAATCGAGCGGATAGGCGCAGCGGGTGTTCTCGGTCTTGGACCCGTCGTCGAAATCGGGAACGCGGGTCTCCGGATCGAGCACCACGTTCTCCAGCACGGTGCCGAACCGATGGGTGGTGGCGTAGATCTCCGGCTCGGCCTCGGCGGAGAGCCGGATGGTCTTGGCGTAGCAGCCGCCCTCGAAATTGAAGATGCCCTGCGGCGCCCAGCCGTGCTCGTCGTCGCCGAGCAGCGTGCGCGACGGATCGGCGGAAAGCGTGGTCTTGCCGGTGCCGGACAGTCCGAAGAACAGCGCGACGTCGCCGCCCGACCCGGCGTTGGCCGAGCAATGCATCGGCATCACGCTCTCGGCGGGAAGCAGATAATTGAGCGTGGTGAACACCGCCTTCTTCATCTCGCCGGCGTAGCTGGTGCCGCCGATCAGCACCATCCTGCGGCTGAAATCGATGGCGATGATCGTCTCCGATCGCACGCCATGCCGCTTGGGGTCGGCCTTGAAGGAAGGCAGATCGAGAATGGTCAGCGTGGGCACGAAGTTTCGCAGCTCGGCAGGCTCGGGGCGAATCAACAGATTGCGGATGAACAGCGAGTGCCAGGCGTATTCGGTGAAGACCCTGGTCTTGAGGCGATGGCGGGGATCGGCTCCGGCATAGAGATCCTGCGCGAACAGCTCCTTGCCCTTGGCATGCGCGAGGAAATCCCGATGCAGCCGCTCGAATTGCTCCGGCGTGATCGAACCGTTGTTGTCCCACCAGACGTTCCGCTCCGTCATCGCGTCTTTCACGATGAACTTGTCCTTCGGCGAGCGGCCGGTATGGACGCCGGTTTCCGCGGCAAGCGCCCCGCCGTAGGCAAGCTTGGCCTCGCCCGCCGCGACCGCATATTCGTAGAGCCGCGGCGCCGTGAGATTCCAATGCACGGCCGCGAGGCCTTCGAAGCCGAACTTGTCGGCGCCGAACGCGCCGTTGCGTGTCCCGGTTTCCTGCACGGCAGACCCTCCGAATGGCTCCGGTCAACTGATCTACCGGAGTTTTCTCATTTCCTCCGCAGCATCGGGGCTCATTCGGTCCCGTTCCGGCCGCTGCCGCCGAGTGCGGGTGCATTGCGGCAGCGCACAGGCCCCTGTCAACGAACTAGCGCCCACTTTGATCCCGAATTTTTCGATCCCGAATTTTCCGGGATCGGCCGGATCGCGCGGCCAGGACCGCGACCATAATCGCCATCTCGGCCCGTGCCAAGGCTAGACGAAATCAACGTTACCGCCGGCGCTGCCGACACTCGCGCGGCTTGGCGCGACCGAGGGCGAACATCAGCCGGCGCGCGCCTCCTCGGCGAGCTCCTTGAGCAGCGCTCGCAGCGCGCCCGGGCTCACGATCCGACGGCGAAACGGCAATCGCGATGCCGAGCGGCCGAGCTGCAATTCAAGCCCTTCGGGATCGCAGCCCGCACATCGCCACGCGCCGTCCGGCGCGCCGAGCAATTTCGTCGCATACATCCGCAGCGCTTCGGCGTGCTCGCCGTTGAGATGATCGACGATCTGTGCCTCGGCGTCGATCAGCGCCGCGGCGTCATCGACCGCGATCAGCACGTCGGCGGGCGCAAGGTCGACGATGCGGCCGAACCCGGCGACGAGATGCGCGGCCTTGATCGCGACTCGATAGAAGCCGAAATCGGCAAAGCCTGCGAAGGACGTCGCCTCCGGCTGGCGCGCAAGATAGCGCCGGCGGTCATTGGCATCATCACTTGCGACGGCGCTCCCCGTCAGCATCACGCGCGCGCCTTCGAGCGGGTCGCCCTCCTTGCGCTCGTCGAGCATCAGGGATATGCGCGGGTCGGAGAGAAGATTCCCGGTATGCACCGCGAGGCGCGAGAGCAGCAGCAGCGGCGAACCATCGGGCGCGCTCGCCACGTTGACGAGCGAGCAATACGGATCGCCGGAGCCGGGCGTCAGCGTCGCGAGCGCACCCGAACGCGTTTCGCGCAGCAGCTTTTTCGCGGCGGACCTGGGATCGAAATCGGGCGCCGGCTGCAATGACGATCCTTTGGGTTTGCTGATCGCCGCATGGCCGTGTTATGACGCATTGCGCTTCCGGCCGCTAGAGCGTGGGATGCGGCCCCGGCTCCGATACCGGCGGGAACAAGGCGCTGTCACATTTCGGCCCATGTTTGCAGGCTTCAAGGTGGAAGTCTCCGGCTCGCGTCGGAGCGCATTACGGGAAGGTTAGGCCA
>DASWCW010000226.1:0-3453 GCA_036395835.1 Xanthobacteraceae bacterium | reverse complement strand
CCGGCCGCGTGTTCGGCTGCGATCCACCGGCACTTGTCCGCGGTCGGCATGACCACGTCGAGGTTCTGCAGCCCGTCACGCGGGCCGACCTCGACGATCTCGACATCGATCTTGCTCATCGCCCGCTCCAAAAATCCTGATCTGCCGGCAATCGGGCCGCAGCCCTCGCTTTACGCTGCCATGCCCGGCGTGCCAGCATACCTCGGCTGCAAAGATAATGATTGAGGAAGCCCATGGAAATGTCCTATCCGCGGGGATGGCGGCGTGGCTCGAGCGTTCCGAGCGGGCCTTCGGACCTCCGTCGCGCCCACGCGCAGAGTGATCCTTTTCGGCGCCGGGCCTAAATCATGTCCATCAATGGCGTAAATTATCTTGCCGGAATCCGGGTCCTCGATTTCACGCAGTTCGAGGCCGGGCCGGCATGCACCGAGGCGCTGGCCTGGCTCGGTGCCGAAGTGGTCAAGGTCGAGAACCCGAATCTCGGCGATCCCGGCCGCAAATCCTTCCGCGGGGCGCCCGGGCAGGATTCCTGGTATTTCCTGCTGTTCAACGCCAACAAGAAATCGGTCACGGCCAATCTGAAATCCGAGCGCGGGCTTGCCCTCGTCAAGGATCTGCTGCGGCAGGCGGACGTCTGCGTCGAGAATTTCGCGCCCGGCGCCATCGAGCGGCTCGGGCTTGCCTATGACGAGGTGAAGAAGCTCAATCCGGGCATCATCTACGCGCAGGTCAAAGGCTTCGGCACCGACAGTCCGTACCAGAAGAACCTCGCCTTCGACATGATCGCGCAGGCGACCGGCGGGGTCATGAGCATCACTGGCGAGCGCGATGGCCCGCCGGCCAAGCCGGGCACGACGCTGGGCGACACCGGTACCGGCATGCTGCTCGCGGTGAGCATCCTCGGCGCGCTCTATCGCCGCAAGAGCACCGGGCAGGGCGAGCGCATCGAGATCGCCATGCAGGACGCCATGCTGCAATACATCCGCGTGGCGCTTGCCGCGCAAGCGACGACCGGCGTGCCGGCCCAGCGCAACGGCGCCAAGATCCTCTCGGGCGTCAACGTGCCGAGCGGGATCTATCCGTGCCAGCCCGGCGGGCCGAACGACTACGTCTACGTCTATACCAGCCGCGCCAACCCCGGCCATTGGCGCGCCTTGCTGCAGACGATCGGGCGCGCCGATCTCATCGGCGATCCGAACTTCGAGAGCATCGAGGCCCGTAGCGAGCGGGAGCCGGAGGTCGACGCCATGATCACCGCCTGGACCAGCACGCGCGACAAGCGCGAGGCGATGCGCGTTCTCGGCGCTGCCGGCGTGCCCGCGGGGGCGGTGTTCGATACGATGGAGCTGCAGAACGACAAGAGCTTCGAGGATCGCGGCATCATGCAGATGATGGAGCATCCGGCCTGCGGAACATTCAAGATGCCGACCTGGCCGGTGCGCTTCAACGGCTCGACCGTTTCGGTCGCTCCGGCGCCGCTCCTGGGCGAGCACACCGAAGAGGTGCTGGAGAAATGGCTCGGCATGAGCACCGATCAGATCTGCGAGCTGCGCAAATGCGGCGCGCTGTGATCTACCTCCCCGACAGGGGAGGTCGACGCGTAGCCCAAGTCGGATGTTTCCGACTTGGCCGAACTCGGGAACACCCGAGTTCGGCGAGCGCGTCGGGTGGGGAATCATGACAACCCACCCCACCCCGGCTCGACGCTGTCGCGTCTCGCCGACCCTCCCCTTCGGGGAGGAAGAAGCGCGCCAGCGGCTCGATTTCGCGCGCGATGAAGGACAATAACGGGAGGACACCATGGCGGAATTGACCGGTTCGGAAATTCTGGCGCGCTCGCTCAAGAACGAGGGCACCGACATCCTGTTCTTCCTGATGGGCGGCCCGATGCTGCTTGCCGAATCCTCCTGCATCAAGGAAGGCATCCGGCCGCTCGACGTGCGTCACGAGCAGTCCGCGGCCCTGATGGGCCAGGCCTACAGTCGCCTGCTGCAGAAGCCCGCCGTCTGCATGGCGGCGAGCGGTCCAGGCGTCATCAATCTGACGACCGGGATCGCCAACGCGCTGATCGATTGCGCGCCGGTGGTCGCGATCGGCGGCTCGAGCCCGATCGGACAGTTCGGCCGCCAGGTGTTTCAGGAGATCGACCAGCTCGCCATCATGAAGCCGTGCACCAAATGGGCCGATCGCGTCTACAACCTCAAACGCATTCCCGAGCAGGTGAACAACGCGTTCCAGCGGGCGATGCTCGGCAAACCCGGGCCGGTCTATCTCGATTTTCCCGGCGACATCCTCTACGCGAAAATCCCCGAGGAGCAGGTCGACTGGAGCCTCTCCGGGCGGCCGCTGCTCGAGGCGCGTCCGATGGGGGACGAACGCCAGGTTGCGGCGCTCATCGACGCGATCCGCAAGGCGCAGCAGCCGATCATTCTTTCGGGGAGCGGTGTGATCTGGTCTCAGGCCTGGGCGGAGCTCACCGAGCTCGTCGAGGCGAGCGGCATCCCGTTCTACACCACGCCGCAGGGCCGCGGCGTGCTGCCGGACGACCATCCGTATTCGTATCTGAGCATGCGCTCGACCGCGTTTCGCGAGGCCGACCTCATCATCGTGGTCGGCACGCGCATGAACTACATCATCAGCCATGCGGCGCCGCCGCGTTTCAACGCCGCGGCCAAGGTTGGCCGCATCGACATCGACGCCGATGAGATCGCGACCGCTCCGCGAAAGCTCGACATCGGCATCGTCGGCGATTGCAAGATGGTGCTCCGCCAGGTTCTGTCCGGGGCCAACGGCCATTTCGACAAGGATCGCTTCGCCCCGTGGCGCAAGAAGCTCGCGGACGGCGAGGCGGCAAAGCGCATGGCGCCCGACGCCAATCAGCCACGGGACGATGTTCCGATCCACCCGCTGCGGCTTTGCGACGAGATCAAGAACTTCATGAAACGCGACGCCATCCTGGTCGTGGACGGCCAGGAGATCCTCAATTACGGCCGCCAGTCGATGCCCACCTATGCGCCCGGTCATCGCCTGAATTCCGGTCCGTTCGGCACGATGGGCGTTGGCCTGCCGTACGGGCTCGGCGCCAAGCTCGCCAAGCCCGACAAGCAGGTCATCGTCCTCCACGGCGACGGCTCGTTCGGGCTCAATGCGCTCGAGCTCGACACCGCGGTGCGCCACAACATCCCGGTGCTGGTCGTGATCAGCCTCAACGGCGGCTGGACCGCCGATCCCGCCGGCAACAAGCCGGGCCGCAACCTCGGTTATACGCGGTTCGACAAGATGGCGGAGACGCTGGGCTGCCATGGCGACTATGTGGAGGAGCCGGCAAAAATCCGGCCGGCGCTCGACCGCGCCCAGCGCGAGGTCGACCGCGGCAACGTGGCGCTGGTCAACGTGAAGACCGACCACCGCGCCCGCGCCGGCACGCTGACGTTCGCGCAATATTCGACGTGA
>DASWCW010000225.1:0-7733 GCA_036395835.1 Xanthobacteraceae bacterium | reverse complement strand
GTCGGCAACAATCTGCTCAACGAGGCGATCCGCAACCACGTCTCCTACACCAAGGACGAGGTGCTGATGCCGGGCCGCGGCGTGCGGGCGTTCGCAAACCTGAAGTTCTGAAGCAAGGGATCGCGGGTGAGGGGTGGTGATGCCGAGAAACAGAAGGCGAGCCGGTGAATGAAGAAAATGCTGACCATAATCACTGCGCAATCGATCCGCCTGGGCGCGGCGTTGCTTGTTGCCGCCGTTGTTTGCTGCCCGGCATCGGCGCAAACGCAGTCGCCGCCGCCTCCGGCGCCGCCCGCTGCCGCGGGCCCGCAGCAAACCGAACCGCAAGCGCGCGCCGCCGCGCCCGCCAACGAGCCGGCCGCCGCGCCCGCGCCCGATGTCGGCAGTTCCGCCGCCGCGCTGCTGCCGCGCGATCTGTCGCCCTGGGGCATGTTCCTTTCCGCCGACATCATCGTGAAATTGGTGATGATCGGCTTGGCGCTCGCGTCGTTCGTCACCTGGACAGTCGCGCTCGCCAAGAGTTTGGAAATTTTCTCCGCCAAGCGCCGGCTGCGCCGCGAGCTCGCCGCGCTGGCGCGGACACCCTCGCTCGCGGAGGCGGCGCCGAAATTCGGCACCCGGCAGGGCCTCGGGCCGCTCGTCCATGCGGCGTTGGTCGAGCTGCAGCTCTCCGCCGACGCGCCCGACAAGGAGGGCATCAAGGAGCGGGTCGCCTCGCGGCTCGAACGGATCGAGGCCTTGACCGGCCGGCGCATGACGCGCGGCACCGGCATGCTCGCCAGCATCGGCGCGACCGCGCCCTTCGTCGGGCTGTTCGGCACGGTGTGGGGCATCATGAACAGCTTCATCGGCATTTCGAAATCGCATACGACCAATCTCGCCGTGGTGGCGCCCGGCATCGCCGAGGCGCTGCTCGCGACCGCGCTCGGGCTCGCCGCCGCGATCCCGGCGGTGGTGATCTACAATCTGTTCTCGCGCTCGATCGCGGGCTATCGCGCGCTGTTCGCGGACGCTGCCGCGGAAGTGCTGCGCCTCGTCAGCCGCGACCTCGACCGCGAGGTGCGCCGTCCCGGAGCCAAGGCCTGGGACCCCAAGGCCTCGGCCGCGGAGTAAAGCTCATGAGCGTGCGGCTCGACCACGGCGAGCTCGATCTCGCCGAAGTGCACGAGATCAACGTCACGCCGTTCATCGACGTGATCCTGGTGCTGCTGATCATCTTCATGATCGCGGCGCCGCTCGCCACCGTCGACATCGCGGTCGACCTGCCGGCCTCGAACGCCGAGCGCCAGCCGCGACCGGACAAGCCGCTGTTCCTTACGCTCAAATCCGATCTGTCGCTGGCGCTCGGGGATGATGCCGTCGCGCGCGACAACCTCGGGCCCGCGCTCGACCAGGCGACCGCCGGCGACAAGGAGCAGCGCGTGTTTCTGCGCGCCGACAAGGCGGTGGCGTACGGCGAGCTGATGGGCGTGATGAACGCGCTGCGCGCGGCGGGCTATCTCAAGGTGGGGCTGGTCGGCCTGGAAGCGGACCGGCCGCGCTGATGGCCTACGTCGAAACCTATGCGGTGCTCGACCGGCGGGAGCTGCTGCGCTGGGGATGTTGCGCCGCCGCGATGTTCCTGGCGCACGCGCTGGTGCTGCTGGCGCTGTGGGCGCGCCCGGATTACGCCGAGACCGACGCCGGCGCGCCGGTCGTTCTGATCGAGCTCGCGCCGATCGCGGTCGCGCCGGCCGCGCCGGAGAGCGACGTGGCGCCGGGCCCGCAGCAATTGCAGCCGGAGACCGCGCAGCCGCGCGAGGAGAAGCCGGAGGAGAAACCGACGGAGGTCGAGCGCGTGCCCGACGTGGCGCCGGCCGAACATCCCGCCGTGACGCTGCCGGCACCGGAACCGCCGAAAGAGCGGCCGCGCGAGGCGGCAAAGCCGCCGGACGAGGCGGCGCCGGTGCCGACCGCGCCGCCCGTGACGGTCGCGCCCGCGCGGCGTCCCGCTTCGCCGGCGCCCGGCCGCGTGTCGCGACCCTCGCCCGCCGCGATCGCGAGCTGGCAGCGCGCGCTGGTCGCGCAGCTCGAGCGCAACAAGCGCTATCCGCCCGGAGCCGGCGGCGTGCAGGGCACCGCCAAGCTGGCGTTCCGCATCGACCGGCGCGGCCGTCTGCTCACGAGCCGCATCGCGCAGAGCTCGGGCTCCGCCGCGCTCGACGAGGAGACGCTGGCGCTCGCCCGGCGCGCACAGCCGTTCCCGCCGCCGCCCGCCGATCTCGGCGAGGATCAGCTCTCGTTCGTGGTGCCGATCCGCTACGCGGCGGGGAAGCGGTGAGGTTTACGGGAGGGGAGATGATGAGAGACAGCGCAGCCGTGAGCGCTTCTTCCCTCTCCCCTTGCGGGAGAGGGTGGCTCGTTGCGAGCCAAGCGAGCAACGAGCCGGGTGAGGGGTCGAATCATCCGGCTGATACCGTCCGGACCCAGCGCGGCTATTCGGCCGCCTCAAGCCGCCGACCGCGTTTCGTATGGCTGGATGAGCACCTCGGCCGGAATCTGCAGCAGCGCGCTCAACTCCCGCACCATCGGGAGCGTCAATGGACGCTTGCGGCTGAGAATCTCGGATACCCGACCACGACTACCGATCGCCGGCTCGAGCTCGCGCCGGCTCAATCCTTTCTGCTCCATCATGAACTCGATCGCCGCGATCGGGTCGGGCGCGGGAATCGGCTGGTGCTTCGCCTCATAGGCCTCGATGAGCGTCACCAGCACGTCCACGCGGTCCCCCTGCGCAGTGCCAGGCTCGGCATGCCATAGGCGCTCTGCTTCCTTCAGAGCCGCCCGATAATCCGCTTTGGTCCTGATTGGGCGAATTTTCATGGCGTCTCGCTCGCGGCCAAGGTCCGAATTGAAGCCGCGCCGCATGCGTTTCTCCCCTCTCCCCTTGCGGGAGAGGGTGGCCCGTCGTGAGCCAAGCGTCGCTCGATGCGATCAGGCAGTTCCCCCTAAGCCCGCATCCCCTGCCGCCGGTATTCCGCCATCACCAGGTGCTCGTCCGAGCCCGGGTGCGGGTCGAAGCTCTTGGCTGTGGCCAGCGGCCAGTAATATTCGTAGACCGCATGCGCCTTGGGATTGGTCAACAGCTCGCCGGGCTTGAGGAACTTGTAGAGATTGGCGACGAGGCGGATCTCGTGGCCGGAGATGCGGCGTACGATGTGGCGCGGCTCGAGCTCGCCCGGGTGCGAGAGCCCGGCGGCGCCGGTGAGCTCGGCGAGCGCGAACAGCGTGTTGCGGTGGAAATTGTAGACGCGCGTCGCCTTGTCCTCGGGGACGAGCGCGCGCTGGCGCACCTTGTCCTGCGTCGTCACTCCGGTCGGGCAATGGCCGGTGTGGCACGAGAGCGACTGGATGCAGCCGAGCGCGAACATGAAGCCGCGCGCCGCGTTGCCCCAGTCGGCGCCGAGCGCCAGCGTGCGCGCCAGATCGAACGCGGAGATGATCTTGCCGCTGGCGCCGAGCCGAATGCGGTCGCGCAGGTTGAGCCCGACCAGGGTGTTGTGCACCAGCAGCAGCGCTTCCTGCAGCGGCGTGCCGATGTGGTCGGTGAACTCGATCGGCGCCGCGCCGGTGCCGCCCTCGCCGCCGTCGACCACGATGAAGTCCGGGACGATGCCGGTCTCCAGCATCGCCTTGCAGATGCCGAAGAACTCCCACGGATGGCCGAGCGAGAACTTGAAGCCGATCGGCTTGCCGCCGGACAGCTCGCGCAGCTGCAGGATGAAGCTCAAGAGCTCGAGCGGGGTCGAGAACGCCGAGTGCCCCGGCGGCGACAGGCAGTCGACGCCGACCATGACCCCGCGCGCCTCGGCGATCTCCGGCGTCACCTTGGCGCCCGGCAGCACGCCGCCGTGGCCGGGCTTGGCGCCCTGCGAGATCTTGAGCTCGATCATCTTCACCTGCGGCTCACGCGCCTGCATGGCGAATTTTTCCGGATCGAACCTGCCGTCCGGCGTGCGGCAGCCGAAATAGCCGCTGCCGATCTCCCAGATCAGGTCGCCGCCGAACTCGCGGTGATAGCGGCTGATCGAGCCCTCGCCGGTGTCGTGGGCGAAGCCGCCGAGCTTGGCGCCCTTGTTGAGCGCGCGCACCGCATTCGCCGAGAGCGCGCCGAAGCTCATCGCCGAAATGTTGAACACGGAGCAGGAATAGGGCTGCTTGCAGTCCTTGCCGCCGACCATCACGCGGAAATCGGCGTTCTCGATGTGCACCGGGCGCAGCGAATGATTGATCCATTCGTAGCCGGCCAGATACACGTCCTTGCCGGTGCCGAACGGCTGGCGGTCCTCGACGTTCTTGGCGCGCTGATAGACCAGCGAACGCTGCGCGCGCGAGAACGGCACCGCCTCGTTGTCGCCCTCGAGCAGATATTGGCGGATCTCCGGCCGGATCGTCTCGAAGAAGAAGCGGATGTGGGCGAGGATCGGATAGTTGCGCAAGACCGCGTGGCGCGTCTGCAGCACGTCGTGAACGCCGACCGCGCTGACGAGACCGGCGGCGCCGGCGAGCAAGAGCCAGCGCCAATCGATCAGCGCCGCGGCGAGCCCGACCAGGGTGACGAAGATCGCCCCGACGAGGGCGTAGTACCGCGACGGCACGAGATCCAGGACAGACATTGGCGTTTCCCTAAATATTCTTTTGCGTTCCTCGGACGCGGTGCGGCGCGTAAGCGATGCACCGCCGATCCGGGGTCCATCTGCATTGCTCGACCTGGCACCTCGCCATTCACTATTGGGTCCCGGCTCAGCAGCGCACCACTTCGTGACGCGCTATGCCCGGGACACGAGGTCGGTGTCACGCTTATGGTGCTCGCCATCTTCTTACCAGCATATTTTGACAAGTTCTTCCGGAACCTTACGGTGCGATGCAGCAAGGTCCGGCATCCCAGTACCGCCGCCCTACAGCGGCCGCCTCAGCTCTTCTTGGCATGCGGGCAGCCGCCCTCCTCCAGGGGACGGAACGCCGCCTCGGCCGGAATCCTGGCCAGCGTCTTGAAATAATCGAACGGATAGCGGGATTCCGCCGGCGATTTCACTTGCTGCAGAACCATGTCGCGCATGATGCGGCCGTCCTCGCGGATCCAGCCGTTCCGGGTCATGAAATCGTCGATCTTCATCTTGCGCATCTGCGATCCGACGCGATCGGCGTCATCGGCCCCGACCCGCGACCGTTGACCTGGATCAACGAAGGGGCCGATCGCCGCAAGCTTTCCGGCCCGACTTTGACCCCGATCAATGCCGCGGGCGCACGTTCGGCACACAAGCGGGAGCATGTTGAACGCGCTGGCGCTGGCCGAGCACAAGGTTCCCCGCTACACGTCCTACCCGACCGCGCCGCATTTTTCCGCCGCGATCGGCCCCGAGACCTATGCGGATTGGCTGGCCGCGCTTCCCGCGGCGGCGACGTTGTCGCTCTACATCCATGTGCCCTATTGCGCCCAGCTCTGCCTCTATTGCGGCTGTCACACCAAGATGGTGCGGCGGCCGGAGCCGCTGCGAGCCTATGCCGAAAAACTCGCCGGCGAGATCGCGCTGCTGGCGCGGCATCTCGGCGGGCGAAAAATCCTGCACATCCATTGGGGCGGCGGCACGCCCTCGATCCTCGGCCCCGCCGCCCTGATCGATCTTACGGCGAGGCTTCGCGAGCGCTTCGATTTCTCGCAGGTCCGCGAGCACGCCATCGAGCTCGATCCGCGGCGCGTCGACCGTGCCCTGGCGCAGGCGCTCGCGCAGATCGGGTTCAACCGCGTCAGCCTCGGCGTGCAGGATTTCACGCCGCAGGTCCAGGAGGCGATCGGCCGGGTGCAGCCGTTCGAGACGGTGAGCCGCGCCGTGGGGATGCTGCGCGAGGTCGGCATTCCCAGCATGAATTTCGACCTGATGTACGGCCTGCCCAGACAAAGCGCGCACGACGTCCGCGAGAGCGCCCGGGCTGCCGCCACGCTGCAGCCGCGGCGCATCGCGCTGTTCGGCTATGCGCACGTCCCCTGGCTCAAGCCGCACCAGCGCCTGATCGACGCCGCGGCGCTGCCCGGCGCCGGCGAGCGATTGGACCAGGCCGAGGCCGCGCGCGCGATGCTGCTGGCGCTCGGCTACCAGGCGATCGGCCTCGATCATTTCGCGCTGCCCGACGACGATCTGGCGGTCGCGGCCCGCGCGGGCCGGCTGCGCCGCAATTTCCAGGGGTACACGACGGACGGCGCCGACGCGCTGATCGGCCTCGGCGCCTCGGCGATCGGCCGGCTGCCGCAGGGTTTTGTGCAGAACACCCCCGCGATCCGCGCCTATTCGGCGGCGATCAACGCCGGCCGGCCCGCGACCGCAAGGGGCATCGCGCTGTCCGAGGAAGATCGCATCCACGGCCGCATCATCGAGCGCATCCTGTGCGACTTCGAGGTCGATCTCGATGCGATCGCCGGCGAGGTAAAAGGGTCGAGCCGCGGCCGGTTCGAGCCGGAGCTAGAGGCGCTCGCGTTGCTTCAGCGCCAGGGGTTGGTCGAGCGCGAGGCGCAGCGGATCCGGGTGACCGGGCAGGGCCAGCCGTTCGTGCGGGTCGTGGCGGCGGCCTTCGACGTCTACCTGCGCGAGGGAAAGGCGCGGCACTCGCTCGCCGTGTGAGCGCCCAAAAAAATCCCCAACCAAGTCGTTCCGCGTGACTTGGCCGGGGGTGGGGCCGATCGATCAGGCAGCAGGCCTAAACGATCGGCGAGTAGGCATTGAAGGCGTGATCCGGATCCAGACAGAATCGACGCCGGATGCTGCCGCTCAGGCGTTCAGGCGGCCGAGCGCCGCACGGTTGCGCAGCACGATGCGGCGGGAGGTCGGCAGCCTGATCGCAGCGTCGTTCTCGAGCTGCGTCATGGTGCGCGACACGGTCTCGATCGTGAGCCCGAGGTAATCGGCGATGTCCTGGCGCGACATCGGCAGCTCCAGCTCGTCGCCGGACACGCTCTTGGCCAATTGCAGCAGAAAATTCGCCACGCGCTCCCTGGCGTTCATGCAGCCGAGCACCAGCATATGGTCCTGAACGCGCTGCAGCGCATCGGCGGTCAGCGCCCAAAGCTGCCGCGCGACTTCCCCGTCGCGGCCCGCAAGCGCCAGCACGGTGCTGCGCTTGACGACCAGAATGCGCGACTCGGTGATCGCCTCCGCGGAAAAGCGGTGCTCCTTGCCCAGCTCGAGGCCGAAGATCTCGCCCGGCAGATGGAACGCGGTCACTTGCCGGCGGCCATCGTCGAGCAGCTTGGTGATGCGCACCGCGCCGCCGATCACCTTGTAGACGTAGTCGGCCGGCTCGCCTTCGCCGTAAATCTCCACGTTGCGCGCATAGGGCATCCGCGCACCCATGAGCTCGATCGAATCGGCGATCGTGTTGCCATTGTGTTTCCAGATCGGAAATTGCCGGGCCGGCTGCCTGGCCACTTGAGGTGCGGTGCGCATCAGCATGGCTTATCCCTCCAGGACACGATCGATGCGCACTGGTAACTTGGCGCGAGAAGGGTGGAAATTCAGATAAGCTCCCTAGGGGGTTTCCCGGAGACACAGGGCTCGTCCCGCGGCCACCCGCCTTCGCCTGCTTTTTCTGATGGCACGTGCTAGGTGCCGATTCTTCCCCCGCCGGGGCAGCATGTCGGATCTACCGAGCAGCGCATCGCCTTGGTATAAATTCGTGCGCGCTTGCTTGAAGCGCTCACG
>DASWCW010000224.1:0-1643 GCA_036395835.1 Xanthobacteraceae bacterium | reverse complement strand
CTTCCGACGCGGCCGAAGGGGGCAAGCACCTCTTCTTGAAATGTGAGCTTCGCGTGGATATCACCGAGCGGCGTCACTCGGAGCAACGGAGGCATAGCTTCCCATCGAATGGCATCCGACCAGCCGCCGAAATGGGCAATCATTAACACCTTAGCCATCAGTTTGGATAGATCAAGAACGCCTGCGCTTCGGCCGCCTTGCAGAGGGCACTCGCATACAGCAAATTCGACCAACAGACGCGTTGCCTGGAAGACGGCGTTTAACTCGAATTGATGCTCCGCCATTTTTTTTAGCGCTGATTCCTTGTCATGATGAAGGGAAAGCAGCGCTGCCGCCGTTCGAGTCCAGTTCTGCTGCTCTAGAATTGCACTCTCATGGTTTGCTAATGCACGCGAAATCGTTGCGTGCCGATCCAGTTGCCGGAGGTCGTCACACAGCTCATCCTCTAGCCCGCATTTCTCACACTACTGATGGATTGCGCAACGCGTAAGCCAGTTTCGACGGCTTCTGGGCTGGAGGCACGAAGGTCCGTGGCGCCGAGGTGCGCGGTGGAGGTCAGGTTTTTCGGGATCTCCGTGGGCTGGTTGGTTGTGCCGCGCAAGGATCGCGCCGCGGCGGCGCGTGTCATGCGGGCGAGGCGCGGGCCTTTGCGGCGGCGGCGAGCCGGATCGCAGCGAGGCCCCAGACCTGCGCGGCCGGACAGGCCGACGCCATCGCGATCTTGATGCGGCGGACGCTGATGCGCACGAGCGCACCGATCTTGAGCAGCTTGAGGCGAATGGTGCCGCAGGTAGCCTGGGCAAACTCGGTATCGTGGAGCCCGATCCGGCGCAGGGCGCACAGCAGGACATAAGCCATCGAGTAGAACCACAGGCGCAGCTGGTTGGCCCGCATCGTGGCGGCCGAGGTGCGATCCGCATAGAGGTCGAGCTGGCACTCCTTGATCCGGTTCTCCATGTCGCCGCGGGCGCAGTAGACCTTCTCGTAAAGATACTTGGCCTTGCACTCGTCGCGTCTGAGCGAGGTGACGACGAAACGAGGATTGGCTTCCCCCTTCGTCCATTCGGCCTTGGCGACGACCCGGCGCCTGCGGCTCCAGGTCCGGCGCGTCGCCCAGAGGAAGGTCTTGAAGCGGCGCTCCGGCCGGCCGGTGCGCCGGCTCTTGGTGGCGACAAGATCAAGCTCGGTCTTGATCTCGGCGATGAGCCGCTCGTTCTGCGCCAGCCCGAACAGGAAATCGACGCCGTTGGCCTCGCACCAGGCCATGAGGTCCTCCCGCGCGAAGCCGCTGTCGGCGCGCAACAGAATGCGTGTCCGCGGCCAGCGGGCGCGGATGCGGGCGACGAGGCGTGCCACCTCCTCGACCGCGCCCGCCGCCGCGTCCAGGTCGGCGCGCCGCAGCTTGGCGACCAGCAGATGGCGGCCGCAGAATACGTAGAGCGGCAGATAACAGTAGCAATCGTAATAGCCGTGGAAGAACCGCCCCTCCTGCTCGCCGTGCAGCGGATCATCGGTCGCATCAAGGTCCAGAATGATCTGCCTCGGAGCTCGCTCATGCGCCTCCAGGAACAGATCGACCAGCAGATGCTTGATCGCCACCGGGTTGTGGCTGATCTTGTGATAGCGCGCCGGCTCCAGCTTGC
>DASWCW010000223.1:0-8281 GCA_036395835.1 Xanthobacteraceae bacterium | reverse complement strand
TCTGAAGGAAGCGGTAAAATATTCCGTGTTGCCCCTCGATGACCGAACCTTGGAGCGGTTGAACGCGGCCTTGGTCGGGCGGCCCGACCTGATGGCGGGCCGCACGTCGCTGACCGTTCACGAGGGAATGGTCGGGATGTCGGAAAATGTCTTCATCAACGTAAAGAACCGTTCACACACGATCACCGCCGACGTGGAGATTCCCAAGAACGGGGCCAACGGCGTGATCCTCGCCCAAGCCGGGCGGTTCGGGGGCTGGAGCCTCTATTTGAAGGACGGCAAGCCGACGTACACCTACAACTGGCTGGGCCTGCAGCGCTATACGGTGGCCGCCAAACAGGCGCTGCCTGCCGGGAAGGCGACCATCCGTTTTGAGTTCGCGTATGATGGTGGCGGCGTCGGCAAGGGTGGGGTGGGTACGCTCTTCGTCAACGGAAAAAATGTCGCCTCGGGTCGGATCGAACACACCCAATGCTGTGGCTTCTCGGCGGATGAGGGCGCCGACGTGGGTGTGGATGAGGGTACGCCCGTCACCGAGGCCTACAAGGTGCCGTTTAAGTTCACCGGCAAGATCGCCAAGGTGACAATCGAATTGAAAGAGATGCAGAGGGGTGATCTGGACGATGCGGAGCAAGCCCGCAAGGCAGCGTCGCTGAAGAAGGGGCTCTCCGACTAACACCCATCGTGCCAACTAGGCAGTTGCTGCATGTCCGAAATGGGTCTTGGCCGTGTGAAAAGGCTCTGGCGGAAGCCATGGACGCGTCGCGATCTCGGCGAAGTGGCGATGCGCGGTCATTTTTCCGGGTTTGGCGGCTGTTTCGGTCTGGAAGTGCTCTTGAAGCGGATTCCAGCCGTCTTGGGCGGCTCTGCAACAACCGACGGACGCGGGTCTGCGACGACTATGCCCTCATCACCGCCATGAGCGGTTGGACGCCCAAGATGTTCATGACGCGGGTGAGATTGTAGGCCCGTGGAATGCCATCTCGCCGGCAACCCGTGGCAGCGTCTTCATCAGGAAGTGGGTTGCTCCCATCCGATCCTTGATCGTGCCGAAGGGATGCTCGACCGTCTCGCGCCGCTGGCGCATCTTCTCAGGATGCTCGTCGAGCCGGCGCTGCACCGCCTCGAGAATATGCTCATGCTCCCATCGGGTGATCCGTCGCTCCTTGCCGGTGGTGCACCTCCGCTTGATGGCGCAGCTCTGGCAGGCGTTGGTCCAGTACCGGTGCAGGACCAGTCCCTTTTCCTCGTTCGTGTAGTGGTAGGTGAGCCTTTTCCCGGCAGGACAAATGTAAACGTCCTCCTCGGCTACGTAGCGGAAGTCCTGTTTGCCGAAGCGCCCCTCCGCCTTGGAGTTTGAGGTCATCGGCTTAGGCAGCGTGACCGTGATGCCAGCTTGCTCGCACGCCAAAATCTCTTCGCTATTGAAGTAGCCGCGGTCGGCGACTGCATCGAGGTTATCAGCTCCCAACGTCGCCTTGGCTTCCTTGGCAACGGACGAGAGCTGCGAGCGGTCGGTCCCGACGTTGGTCACCTCATGCGTGACGATCAGATGATGCTCGGTGTCGACGGCGACCTGGACGTTGTAGCCGACGACGCCAGAGCCTCGGCCGCTGGTCGCCATCGAGCGAGAATCGGGGTCCGTCAGCGAGATCTGCTGGTCCGGCGTAGCGAGCATCCGCGTCTTCAGCGCCTGGAGGCGCAGCATCTCCTCCTTCAGCTTCGCGATCTTCTCTTTCAGTCGGCTCGTCTTCGTCTTGAGCGCCTCGGACGGCTCCTGCCGATCAGCGGTGTCGAGCTGTTGTAGATAGCGTGCGACGCTCTCTTCAATCTGCGCCATGCGCCGGTCCATCTTGGCGCGCGTGAAGTTCTTGTCGCGGTTGTTGACCGCCTTGAACTTGCTGCCGTCGATCGCGACGCTGGCTTGCGTGAGCAGGCCCATCGCGCGGCAAAGCGCAACAAATTGGGCGCAAACTTGGCGGATGGCACGGCCGTTGTCCTTGCGGAAGTCAGCGATCGTCTTGTGATCGGGAATGAGCCGGCCCGTCAGCCACATCACCTCAACGCTGCGCCCGGCCTCGCGCTCCAACCGGCGGCTCGACTGGACCCGATTGAGATAGCCATAGATGTAGAGCTTCAGCAGGACCGACGGATGATACGAAGGCCGACCTGTGACCTCCGGATCGACCCCGCTGAACCCGAGCTCGGCCAGATCGAGCTCATCGACGAAGACATCAATTACCCGAACCGAATTCTCCTCATCGATCCAGTCTTCCAGGCATTCCGGAAACAGCGTGATCTGTTCTCGATCCGCCCCTTCAACGAAGCGCCTCATTCGATCCTCCCGCAAATCGCGCGAGAATCTTATCGCGAGAATCAAATCCAGCAGAGCGTTTTTACACAGCCAGGGTCAAACTCGGCCCTCGGGGCATCGTCGCGACACGTCCGCTTTGCTGCCGTAAGCAGCCTTGATTTAGGCATCAAGACAGGTCGCAGACGTGCCAGGAACGGACCAGAAGCGAAAGAAGTCGGCCTACCCGAAGCAAATCTACACTCTTGCGCTTAGCAGGTGAGCGGCTATGGGAAAGGCTAGCTCGGTATTGCTCGTGTAATTCTTCAAGGCATTCCTAACGTCAGTGATGAGGGCCTCGCGCGCCGCATCGTTTACCTGTGATACCGGCCCGGCCAAAGGCGACCCTGCAACGTAGCTCAACACAAATCTCTCGATGGAAGGAAAGCGAACCGTGCCAACGCGCTGTTGAACTGCAACGTCCTGAAAACCGGCGGCGCGAACAAGCTGCCCTACAAGGCATTTAGTTCAGCGGAATCCCCCGGGCACGTTGGATGTGCGGGCACTTTAACTCGGTGCAATGAAGTCGGCTATGGGTCAAACCCGGTCTTCGGAGTGTGCCCACCCCACGTCCGCTTAGGCGCCGAAAGCGGAATTCCCAGCGGTATAGTACGATGTCGCAGTAGTGCCCTGAGCCGACTCGTGCTCCGCAGCAAATGTACCTCTATTCGATCACTTCGTCGGCGCGACCGAGCAGCGAGGGTGGAACGGTGAGGCCAAGCGCCTTTGCCGTTTTGAGGTTTATCACTAGCTCGTACTTCGTCGGCGCCTGTACCGGAAGATCGGCTGGCTTCTCACCCTTAAGAATGCGATCAACGTAACCGGCTGCTTGCCGGTATTGGTCGCGGAAATTCCTCCCGTACGAGATCAATCCGCCGCCAACGACAAAGCGGCGTTCGAAGTAAACCGCGGGCAGTTTGTGCCGTGCCGCCAGCGTAATGATCAGTTCGCTATGAATCGCCGCCAACGCGCTCCCTGTCACGATCAGACCGCCATTCGCGGCGCGCGCGAAGGCCGCGATGGCGCGCTCGATCTCGGTCGCGTCGCGCACGTTGATCGGGATGACCCCCACCCCGAGCGACGGCACCACGGACTGGATGACGGCGAACTGGCCGATCCCGGCGGTTATGGCGGGATCCCAAAGGACCGCCGCTCGCGTCACGCCCGGCGCGATCTCCTTGAGCAGTTCCAGCCATTTACCGCACAAGCTGTATTCGAACTGCATAAAGCCGGTCGCGTTGCCGCCCGGCCGCGCCAGGCTATCGACGAAGCCGGAAACGACCGGATCGGGAACGAATGCGAATACGATCGGCACGCTGCGGGTTGTCTGAAGTAACGCGCCGATACTCGCACCGCCACCAACCAGGATCACGTCCGGCGCGAGCGCGACTAATTCCGCCGCGTATTTGCGCGTGTCGGCGGCATTGCCTGCGGTCCAGCGGGCCTCGATGCGCACGTTGCGGCCGTCGGTCCAGCCCAATTGCGCCAGCCCCTGCACGAATGCCGCGTGGCGCGCCTGAGCTTCCGGATCGTCCTCAGCTGTGCCCGTGAGCACGCCGATGCGCCGCATCCGCTCGGGCTGCTGCGCGCGCGCAGCGAGCGGCCACGTCGCCGCTGCACCGCCCAGAACACCGAGAAAATCCCGCCGTCGCATGCTCGCCCCTGTGGCTCTGGACGAAGCATCCTATCGCCTCAAGCGAGTACTTTGATAGGGGCTGAAACCGGCATCGAGAGCACCGCCGCAGTGCACAGCCAATGTCCGCTGAGGGTCCAAAATCGGTAGGTCTCGAAGTGAGCAAACGTTTCCCGGTTTAGCCCCGAAAGCGGAGCTCCGATCTGCGCATGAATGAGTACACGCCTCACACCTCCAGCCACTCCTTGCGCACGGCCTCGTTGGCATTGAGGTCGGCGGGCGTGCCTTCGAACACGATGTGGCCGTGGCCCATGACGTAGAGCCGGTGCGAGATGCGCATGGCGATCGTGAGCTTCTGCTCGACCAGCAGGATCGAGACGTTGCGCTCGGCGATGCTTTGCAGCAATTGGCCGACGCGCTCCACCATTTGCGGGGAGAGGCCTTCGGTCGGCTCGTCGACCATGATGAGGTCCGGGTCGCCCATCATGGTGCGGCAGATCGTGAGCATCTGCTGCTCGCCGCCGGAGAGCACGCCCGCAGTGGTCGAGGCGCGCTCCTGAAGCCGCGGAAACACCCGATAGGTATCGGCAAAGCCCCAGCGCGGCGTCTTGTTCGCGGTCTTCACCCCGAGCACCAGGTTCTGCTCGACCGTCAGGGTGGGAAAAATGGCGCGGTCCTCCGGCACGTAGCCGAGTCCGCGATGGGCGATCTCGTAGGGCTTCATGCCCGCGATCGGCTCGCCCTTGAAGGTGATCGAGCCGCGCGGCGGCACGTCGCCCATGATGGCCTTGAGCGTCGTCGAGCGGCCGACGCCGTTGCGGCCCAAAATGCTGACGATCTCGCCGGCGCCGACCGCAAGGTGGACGCCCTGCAGGATGTGGCTCTTGCCGTAATAGGCGTGGAGATCCTGGACCTCGAGCATCACGCCGCCGCCCCCACCGCCGTGCCGAGATAGGCCTGCTGGACCGCCGGATCGGCCTTGATCTTCGCGGGCTCATCGCAGGCGATGATCTTGCCGTAGACCAGCACCGAGATGCGGTCGGCGAGGTCGAACACCACGCCCATGTCGTGCTCGATCATCATCAAGGTGCGGCCTGCGCTCACTTTCCGGATCAGCGCGACCGCCTGCTCGGCTTCGGCGTGGCTCATGCCGGCGGTCGGCTCGTCGAGCAGGATGATCTCGGCGCCGCCCGCGATGGTGATGCCGATCTCGAGCGCGCGCTGCTCGGCATAGGTGAGCACGCCGGCCTGGATGCGCCGCCGGTCGGCGAGATGGATCTCCTCCAGAATCTGCTCGGTGCGCTGTCGCACGTCGGGAAGCGAGTCGATCCCGTGCCAGAACGAGTAGCGATAGCCCAGCGACCACAGCACGGCGCAGCGGATGTTCTCCCATACGCTCAGCCGCGGAAAGATATTGGTCACCTGGAAGCTGCGCGACAGGCCGCGCCGATTGATCTCGTAAGGTTTCTGCCCGGTGATGTCCTCGCCCTTGAACCGGATGGCGCCCGCGGTCGGCGCCAGGCGCCCGCTGATCAGGTTGAACAACGTCGACTTGCCGGCCCCGTTGGGACCGATCATGGCGTGGCGCTCGCCGAGCGGGATCGTCAGGCTGACGCCGCGGATGATCTCGGTCGGCCCGAAGTTCTTGCGCAGGTCGCGAAGCTCGATGGCGGCGGCGGTCATGCGGCGCTCCGGCGTGGGTGCATCTCGCCGTGGGCGGCCTGCCATGCATCGGCCACGAACGGCCAGGTCCGGCGGAACAGATAGAAGCCGCCGACGAGCAGCACGGCGGCGATGATCCACGAGATGGCACTCGCGGCATCGAGCGGCACGGAAAACACGCTCATGCGCGTTGCTTCGGACCCCTTCACCATCAGCCGGAACGTCATCTCGATGACGAGAATGAGGCCCGTGAGCGCGATCAATCCGGGGATCAGCGCCAGGAAATAGGCCGGGATCAGCCGCCCGAACAGCGCACGATAGGCACCGGCATGCCACAGCGGCTCGTGCATGAAAATCAGGCCGGCGATGCCGCCGGGGGCGAACATCACCGTGGCGATGAACAGCAGCCCGAAATACAGCTGCCAGATCTCGGTCATGTCGCTGAGCATCACCTGCAGATAGCTGACCAGGATGGCGCCGATCACCGGACCGATGAAATTGCCGATGCCGCCGATGTAGGCGGCGAGCAGCACGGTGCCGGATTGCCCGGCGCCGACCACCGAGGAATTCACCAGCTCGAAATTGATGGCCGCGAGACCGCCGGCAATGCCGGCGAACAGCCCGGCGAGGGAAAACGCGATGAAGCGCACCATCTGCGTATTGTAGCCGACGAATTGCGCCCGCTCCGGGTTGTCGCGCACCGCGTTGCACATGCGGCCGAACGGCGTGCGGGTCAGCGCATACATCGCGATCATGCAGATCAGGCACCACGCGGCGATCAGGTAATAGACCTGGAGCTGCGGCCCGAACGTGAGGTCGAACATGCGGAACAGCTTGGTGCGATTGGTGCTGATACCCTCTTCGCCGCCGAAGAAGCTGCGCAGGATGAGCGAACTCGAAGCCACGAGCTCGCCGAGACCGAGCGAGATCATGGCGAACGCGGTGCCCCCGCGCCGGGTCGAGACCGAGCCGAAGATGATCCCGAACAGCAGCCCGGAAAGTCCGCCGACCAGCGGGATCAGGAACACCGGCACCGGCAGCGCGTCGCGGGCGAGCGTATTCATCGCATGCACGGCGAGAAAGCCGCCGAGCCCGTAGTAGACCGCGTGGCCGAACGAGAGCAGTCCGGTCTCGCCGAGCAGCATGTTATAGGACAGGGCGAACACGATCATGATGCCCATCAGGCTCATCATCGTGTGCGCGGTGCCGGAGGCGAAGATTTTCGGCAACACGGCGAACAGCGCGGCGAGCAGCAGCCAAGGCCCGTAGCGCCACGCGAGCCCGATCCAGTCGACCGGCTGGGCGGTACGCACGCCGACTTTCGCCGCCTCGCTCACGTCTCGCGTTTCCCCAGAAGGCCGGTCGGCCGGAAGATCAGGATCAGGACCAGCAGCAGATAGGGAATGACCGGCGCGATCTGCGCCAAGGTCACTTCCCACAGATCGTACAGGATGGTGCCGGCCGACGGCCTAAAGCCGATCCCGGCGAACAGGTCGGACACCGAATAATTGACCGAGACCGCGAAAGTCTGGACGAGGCCGATCAGCAGCGAGGCGACGAACGCGCCGGAGAGCGATCCCAGCCCGCCGACCACGATGACGACGAACAGGATCGGACCCAGCACCGCCGCCATGTTGGACTGGGTGACGAAGGCCGGGCCGGCGATCACGCCGGCGACCGCGGCGAGCCCGGTGCCGACCCCGAACACCAGCATGAACACCCGCGGAACGTTGTGGCCGAGCATGGCGACCATGTTGGGGTGCGTCAGCGCCGCCTGGATGATGAGGCCGACGCGGGTCTTGGTCAGCACCGCGAGCAGCACCGCGAAGATCGCGACCGCGGTCAGGAGCTCGAACATCTTGTAGGCCGGATAGGTGGTGGTGAAGACCGTGAACGCGCTGAAATCGAGCAAGGGCGGCACGCGGTAATCGACCGGAACCTTGCCCCAGATCATCTGCACCACTTCTTCGATGACGAAGGCGAGCCCGAACGTGAACAACAGCTCGGCGACGTGGCCGTGCCGATGCACGTTGCGCAGGCCGTAGCGCTCCACCAGCGCGCCGACCGCTCCGACCAGCACCGGCGCGACGAAGAAAGCCGGCCAGAACCCCAGCCATTGGCTGATCTGGAAGCCGAAGAAGGCGCCGAGCATGTAGAAGCTGGCATGGGCGAAATTGAGCACGCCCATCATGCTGAAGATCAGCGTCAAGCCGCTCGCCATCAGGAACAGCAGCATGCCGTAGAGCACGCCGTTGAGGGTCGAGATGATGACGAGCTCGAGCATGCGTCAGCTCTCACCTCTCCCCACAGGGGAGAGGGAGCCGTGTGCGGCTCGCTTGGTGCGGTACCGAACTCCGCGCGGAGGCGGTCTCCGGAGCAAGAGTGCGGTCATGCGAAACCTCACCGCATCGAGTTCGGTCGCTCCGCGGCGACCAAGTGTACGCGACGTCAGCTCGGGCGGTTCATCTTGCAGCTGGTCGGCACGATGGTGTTGGGGGTGTCCACCTTGCCGATCACTTTCCAGCCCCAGCCGGTGTTTTCCTCGTCGAACGGCTGGTCCTTGCCGAGCGGGCCGAGGTTGGAGATGTAGATCGGCTGGAAGAACTGATGGTCGTCGGCCCGCATGAAGCCTTCGC
>DASWCW010000222.1:0-3464 GCA_036395835.1 Xanthobacteraceae bacterium | reverse complement strand
ACGGCGCTCGCGGCGGGATCTTTGGACATCGCCTGGCGCGACCCGAACTACCTCTACCTCGTCGCCGCCAACATCGGGGCGGTGATCATGCCCTGGATGGTGTTCTATCAGCAGTCCGCGGTGGTGGAGAAGAAGCTCACGGTCGAGGACCTGCCCGCGGCCCGCCTCGACACCGGGATCGGCGCGATCCTGACCCAGGTCATCATGGCGGCGGTGCTGATCGCCACGGCGGCGACGCTCGCCGGCACGACGCAGACCGGCTCGCTCGACAACGTGCAGCAGATCGCGCAGGCGATCACGCCCTACCTCGGCGAGACCACCGGCAAGGTGCTGTTCGGCCTGGGTCTGTCCGGTTCGGCGATGGTGGCGACCATCGTGGTCACGCTGACCGCGGCGCGCACGCTGAGCGAGGTCCTGGGCTCGAGCACGAGCCGACCGAAGCGCCGTGGTTCTACGGCATCTACACCGCCACCCTGATCGCCGGCGCGCTGCTGATCGTCTCCGGCGTCAATCTCGTCAGCCTGAGCGTCGGCGTGCAGGTGATGAATGCGCTCCTGCTGCCGATCGTGCTCGGCTTCCTCTATTTGCTGGCGCGGCGGCTGCCGAACCCGTATCGTCTGCAGGGAGCCTATGCGCTGATCGTCGCGGTCGTGATTGCCGCGGCGGTGGTTTTCGGGTTGTATTCCGGCGTGCTCGGATTGTGGGGCTGAGTCGGCGCTCGAGCGACTTGCGCCGGCTTCGAACAGGGGAGACGCACATGGATACCGTCAATCGTGGGCCCGCGGGCAGCGACGTCGCGTTGCTGATCGGTCGCGTCCTGATGGCCACCATCTTCATCCCGAGCGGATACGGAAAGCTGATGGGGCTCATGCAGTTTGCCGGCAATTTGACCAATATGGGGGTGCCGGCCGACTACGCGTATTGGGTCGCGGTCGCCGCCGGCGGCGTGGAGTTCTTCGGCGCAATTTGCATCCTGCTGGGGCTCGCGACGAGGTATGTGGCGATCTTGCTGGCGGTGTTCACGCTGATCGCCGCGCTGCTGGCGCATCGGTACTGGACCTTCACCGACGCCGCTCAGATCAGGGCGCAATCGACCAATTTCTACAAGAATCTGGCGATCGTCGGCGGATTCCTGATCCTGTATGCCGCCGGAGGGGGCCGCTGGAGCATCGACCGCCGGGGCGCCTGAAAGCCGCACCGGCTCGCCGGGTTGCCTGCAGCCGCGATCAAGCCGCGCCGAGGGGAGGGATAGAAGCGCACCCGATCGATCCGATCGGGACGGTGGCGATTGCCTCGGAATGTGCTGATCCGCCATGCAACAGCCGCGCCCGCCCGAGGACCCCGACGAGGACCGCGAGCGCACGCGCAACAACGTCCTGTTCCTCGTCGCCGCCGTGCTGGTGGTCGTCGCGGGCATTTGGCTGGTCAACAAGATGATCGACCTGCGCAACCTGCAGAACTGCCTCGAATCCGGCCGGCACAATTGCGCCCCGGTCGAGACCCCGCCGCCACGCTGAGAGCCGCAGCGCGGAGCCGGGTGCGGGCGGGCGCCATCAACGCCGAGCCGTGATCACGCGGGCTCGGATGCGGCCTTTAATGGCGCCGTTTCCGAATCGACGCGCCAGCGCTTCGGCCGCCGCTGCCGTTGCGGCTTCGAGGCGGGATGCGTCGCGCGCCTCGATTTCGTTCCTCAGCGGCGTTCCCTGGCAGTAGGCGACGGCAGCCTCGCGCGGCGAGCGCGCCCTGCTGGCGGCATCCAACGTATCGACCGAAACCGACTCGAAGCCCGCCGCGATCAGCCCTTCCCGGATCGTTTGAACGTCGTGATGACCGTGCGGGACGCGGGCCAGGAACGCCGGCGGATCTTTGGGAAACACCGCGGCCATCGCCGCGGTGACGACATCGGCAAACTCGTTCTCGGAGATCCGATCCCAGACGCTGAATAGAAAATTGCCATCGGGCTCGAGAACGCGCCGCGCTTCCCGGTAGGCCCGAACCTTGTCCGGGAAGAACATCACGCCGAACTGGCACGCCACCACGTCGAATTCCGCATCCTCGAATGGCAGGGTCAGCGCGTCGGCCTGCTGCCATGCGATACGGCCATCCTGATGCTGTCGCTGCGCGGCGCGATCCAGCATCGGCTTGTTGAGATCGGTTGCCACGATGCGCGCCGTGGCGGGAAGCCTCGATCCGAGCGCTCGTGTGAGAACCCCGGTTCCAGCCGCCGTCTCCAGTATCTTGCGCGGTTCGAGCCTGGTTACCCGCTCGGCAAGATCGCGCGCATAGGATTCGAAGATCAGCGGAACCAGCAGCCCATCGTAAATCTCGGGGATCGATCCCGCGAATAGCTTGTCGGTTGCCGCCATCACGCCGCTCGCAGAATTGTATTGAAATATCGGTAGCGCACGCTGTCCGGATCACTCGATTGCGCTCAATCCAGGCGCTTAAACTTCTGCGCGCGGCGGCCGAAGCCGACCTCGGCGGTGTAGAGGTTGCCCTTGGAATCGATGCTGATGTTGTGCACCCACTTGAACTGGCCGGCCATGCGCCCGCCGCGGCCCCACGCTGAGAGCGCCGCGCCGTCCTCCCGCCTGAGCGTGACGATCTGGTTGTTCGCGCCGTCCGCGATGAAGATGAAGTTCTGCGCGCGATCTTCGGAGAGCACCAGGTCCCAGACCGAGCCATTGGCGAGCGTCTGCGGCTCGACCCGGAACTCCTTCACGAAGGCGCCGTCCTTGCGAAACACCTGGATGCGGTCGTTGACGCGGTCGCAGACGTAGACGAGCCCGTCGTTGCTCAGCCGCACGCAATGCACCGGGTTGGCGAACTGCTGCGCGAGCGGGGCCTTGGGATCATAGGGCGGCTGCTTGTCGTCGCTCGGGCGATGGCCGTAGGCGCCCCAGTGGCGCTTGTAGGCGCCGGTCCGGCTGTCGAGCACGAGGACGCGCCGGTTGAGATAGCCGTCGGCGACGTAGAGCTCGTTCGCCGCCTCGTCGATCTGCAGGTGCGCCGGCCGGCCGAGCTGGGTCTCGCTGTTGGAGCCGCCGGTCGAGCCGGCCCGGCCGATCTGCTGCAGGAATTTGCCGTCGGGCGCGAATTTGAGGATCTGGTGGTCGCTCGCATCGTTGCCGGCGAGCCAGACGTTGCCGTCCCGGTCGACGAAAATGCCGTGCTCCATCTTGGGCCAGTCATAGCCTTCGCCCGGACCGCCCCAACTGCGCAGCAGATTGCCGTCGGTGTCGAACTCGAGCACCGCGGGGGCCGGCGCGCAGCACCTGGTCGTCGGCGGATCCTGCATCGCGCCCTTCTCGTCGTCGACGAGCGTCGCGGGCCGGTGCAGGATCCAGATGTGATCGTCCCTGTCGACCGCGATGCCGGCGACTTGGCCGAGGATCCAGTTCTTGGGCAAGGGCTTGGGCCAGAACGGCTCGACCTGGAATTTCGGCGCCTCCTCGGCGCGCGCT
>DASWCW010000221.1:0-1921 GCA_036395835.1 Xanthobacteraceae bacterium | reverse complement strand
AACGCGGCGTCGAGTCGGCCGAACTCGTCGACGGTGCTGTCCACCATCGCGGCCACTTGGGCGTCGTCGCTCACATCGCAACGGACGGCGATTGCCTTGTGACCGGCGGCGACCAAGTTCTGCGCGGCCGCCTTCGCCGCTTCTTCTTTGAAGTCCGCCAGAACGACGGCCGCGCCCGCCTCTGCGAACGCCTGCGCCGTCGCTAGTCCCATGCCTGCTGCGGCTCCGGTAATGAGGCCGCTGAAATCGGCGGGCGCGTCAGATTTCGCCGCCGCGAGCACGGCTTCCACTTGCGCACGCGTCATTTCTGCGGACGTCATCTCCGGCGAGTTGACGTCGACGTACCGCATCATGTCCTGGGCAACGGTCGGCACGGCAAGAGCCAGGAAGCCGATCGCAAGCACCCAACGGGCTCCAGCGACCATCAACGCCATCTCGACACCTACCCTCGTTCGCCTTGTGCCACAACGGCCAACCGCATGATGCGCGAACTCATTCGATCACCTCGTCGGCGCGGGCGAGGAGCGAGGCCGGAACGGTGATGCCGAGCGCCTTCGCGGTCTTGAGATTGATGGTGGCCGTATCGCTTTGTCTCGAGCGCATCAGCAGCAGCGGGCGCCGAAAGCCCATTATCGCTGGTAGACGCCGACGAGAGTAGCCTCCGCAATGACATGCTGGCGAGCCTCACGTTCGATTTCCTCACAAGACGGGCTCCTGCGCGGGCCCAGCTGGTCGACCGAGAGAGCAAGAAGCCGAAAGTGATAGTGATGCGGCCCATGGCCATGCGGAGGACACGGCCCTCCATAACCGACGCGGCGGAAGTCATTGCTTGCCTGCTTGAACCCATCGTCGCGCTGCGAAATACCTTCGGGAAGCCCGGCGCGGTCCCGAGGGATGTCATAGACGGCCCAATGGTGCCAGGTGCCCGCCGGCGCATCGGGATCATCGCAAAGTAAGACGAGGCTGCGAGCGCCGTCGGGCACATCTGTCCAAGCCAAGGGTGGCGACAGATTCTGTCCGTCGCAAGTAAAGCGGCGCGGAATCGTCGCGCCGTCCGCAAATGCAGAGGAAGTGAGGCGCATGAATTGCTCCATCGGCTTCTGCAGATGGTATTACCCCGTCGCCCGCGCCCATTAGTCGAATGGTAGCCGGGGACATCGGCCGCAAGGATAGCGGCGAGCCGTCGCTCCACGCTCGTGGGCCAAAGTCTCCTCCAAGCGTGGAGAATGAAGCTTACGCGAGAGCCATAGGGCATGAGGGAAGCGCGGCTGCTTCATTCGAGCGGCTCGGAGCCGCCTGGATACCGGCCGCATCCCGGCATAGATTTCCGGTTCCAAGGAACCGCACTATGGGGCAGTTGGACCGCCTGAAAATTTGGCAGGATCCGGCGATCCGCGAGGCGCTCGCCTGGTATCTCGACGTGGCCGAGAACCGGCGGCCGGCCAAGTTCCGCATCGCGGCCACGGTCGCCACGAATTTCGATCCCGCCGCAGCGAGCGAGGACGCGCTTTGGGCGGAGCTCGACCGGCTGACCCCCGGCTTCCTCGCGCGTTGGGAGGCTATCCGCGCTGGCGCACAATTGCCCGAACCGGCGGATGGGCCAAGCCTGCTGGAACTCTGCCGTGAGCTTGCCTACCGCATGCTCGCGCATTGCAATTTCTGCCCCTGGGATTGCCGCGTCGACCGGCGCACCGGCATCAAGCTCGGGGCTTGCAAGCTCGCCTCCGGCGCAAGGGTGAGCACGCATTTCCATCACACCGGCGAGGAGCTGTTCTATCGGGGCACGGCCGGGTCGGGGACGATCTTCTTCACTTCCTGCAATATGCGGTGCGCTTTCTGCCAGAACGGCGACATCAGCACCGACAAGGACAACGGCGAGGAGGTCGATGCCCGCACGCTCGCGGCGATGGCATGGGTGCTG
>DASWCW010000220.1:0-1633 GCA_036395835.1 Xanthobacteraceae bacterium | reverse complement strand
GCGAGGATTGTCGGCTCCGACATCGCCCATGCAGTACCCTTGACGCTCGTCGCCGGGCTCGGACACTGGATGCTGGGCTCGGTCGATTGGCACATATTCGCCTCGCTGCTGGTGGGTTCCTTGCCGGGTATCTTCCTCGGCAGCTACCTGTCGGGCCGCATCGCCGAACTCGCGCTCCGGATCATTCTTGCGCTCATCCTTGCAGTTGTGGGAAGCAAGCTCGCCTTCGAGCAGATACAGAACCGCCTGGCGACCGTCGTATCGTCGCCAAATCAATGAGATCGCTCACAGAAAGTGCCCTGCCGCCAGTCTCAATGACCCCAGGTGTTCAGCTTGAGCGAACCTATCGGCAGCGGCCGGTATAGTACGGTACCGCTTGGAACGCTTCTCCCTCGTCCGCCGTGAGGAAGACATGCTTGCTGATGATTCCCAGCTCGGCTTGCGAGCGCCATCGCCGACGCCTCGACCCGCGCCGCCGCGCGCGCGGCGCGCCGAGGAGCTGGGCGACGCGGGCAATTTCTCCATGACGTTCTCCAAGCCGCGGGATTCAAGGATAAGACGCAGTCGGGCCGCGAGATTCGCAGGCCACTCTAGCACGGATGGAGCGGGCGGCACGCCCGGACAATCCGGGGAGGCCGTTCCCGGATTACGCTATGCTCAAGCACCCCATCGCGCGCTTGCGCGATGGGGACCCCGCATCCGGGCCACGGCTCCCTCCCCACCGCCGGCGCGGTCGACCTGCCCTTTTTCGGGTGGAGATCACCGGAGCGACCTGCGAGTGGTCTGCGATAGCCCTGCGCATCGGCGATAGCTGTGCGCGCGGCCCAAGGCGTAAACTGCGCACCCATTTACGGAGGATTGCTTTGGCGAGCGAGCGCGTGGAGCGGCGGCTCAGGGCGATTCTGGCGGCCGACGTCGCCGGCTATTCTCGGCTGACCGGCATCGACGAGGAGGGCACCCACGTGCGCCTCAAGGAGCATCTGCGCGCTCTGGTCGATCCCTGCATCGCCGAGCACCGCGGCCGCGTCGTCAAGACCACCGGCGACGGCATGTTGGCCGAGTTCGGCAGCGTGGTCGACGCGGTGCGCTGCGCGCTTCATGTTCAGCGCGGCATGGCCGAGCGCAACAAAGATCTGCCGCCCGAGCGGCGCATCGAGTTCCGCATCGGCATCAACCTCGGCGACATCATCCTCGACGCCGGCGACATTTTCGGCGACGGCGTGAACGTGGCGGCGCGCATTGAGGCGCTTGCCGAGCCCGGCGGCATCTGCCTCTCCGACGACGTGCAGCGGCAGGTGCGGGGCAAGCTCGATGCTTCGTTCGAGGACGCCGGCGAGCAGCGGCTCAAGAACATCGCGCGGCCGGTGCGGGTGTTTCGCGTGCGCCCCGTCGGCGGGGTGGCGACGCCACGGCCCGGGCTGGCGCTCCCCAACAAGCCGTCGATCGCCGCCCTGCCGTTCCAGAATCTCTCCGGGGACCCGGAGCAGGAGTATTTCGCCGACGGGACGGTGGAGGACATCGTCACGGCGCTCTCGCGCTTCCGCAACCTATTCGTGATCTCGCGCAACTCGAGCTTCACCTATAAGGGCCGTGCGGTCGACGTGAAGCAGGTCGGCCGCGAGCTCGGGGTCCG
>DASWCW010000219.1:0-1640 GCA_036395835.1 Xanthobacteraceae bacterium | reverse complement strand
GGCACACCGGCCAGCATAACGTTGTCCTTCAACACCACCGTCTTTTCAGCGAGCTTACCTCCCGACGCTCCCTTGACCGTCGTCTTAACGTACCAGGCGTTCTGCGGGTTTTCCTCGCCGCTCGGCCGATAGCCGGGCGTGCGTGGATACTTCACTTGAGGCAGATTATCGGGCAGCGCGTCGACCACATTGTAGCCGGCGATGCTCGGCGTCATCAGGCCGATAAACGAAGCTACATCGGCTTCGGTGAGCGAGAGGCCGACCTGATTAGCGATTTCCTTGAGCTGATCGGACGTTGGAACGGTCACTGGCATGATGGCTCTCCATACGCGCTGATAGGGGCCTGCGGCGCTCGGCAACCCGGGTGCTGTGGGTCGCTCTCGCCGTGTCGCTGAGAAGCGTCATGAACTCCCGGCGCCTCATTCGATCAACTCGTCGGCGATGGAGCAGGAGCGCCTCCGGGATCGTCAACCCGAGCGTCTTGGTGGAAGGTGCCTACCCGGTGGGCTATGTTGCAACCTCAACTTTCCCTCCCTCGCTGCCGTGCGTCGGAGGCCAGCACCTTCCGAACTTCGGATTGTGAAATCCCGAACTCCCGCGCAATTCGGGGGGGCGCTATACCGGCCTTGAAGGCCGCACGAACGGCGTTCACTTGGCCGCGTATCAGCGAGAGAACAGGGTGCGCCGGGCGCGCCTTGGAAGGCTCATTCCTCTTCCGCGATCTCGGTGTGGGGTCGTCCGATGCAGCCAGACTCGACGGCAGCTTGTCGCGTCGCTTCGCCTCGTCGAGCGCTGCCGCAAGAAGCGACGCGAGTTCACCGTCATCCAGCCGCTTGAGCGCGTTAGGCAGATCCTTCGACAACAGATACCGGCGCACGGAAGCGGCCATGTCGACCGCGGCCGGCGAGGACACCTGGTTTGCCGGCGTTGGGGGAGGCTCTGGAGCCGATGCCTCTGAGAACAGATCTGGTGTCGGGTGCTGAGTGCGACCGCGTGGCATGGTCGCATCATGCTGCTACCGAAGCGATGGGGCAAGGAGAGGAGCGAGGCCCCCGACCGCCCGCGGACCCATCGCAAGGCTCCCCCAGGCCAAGGCTCTTACAGGGCAGGCAAGCGCTGCCTCCGCGAGCCATGCCCCGCACAGCGTCTACTTGCCCGTAGGGCGAAAGTTCCGGACCGCCCGAGCAGGGGCTGCTTTTCTAAGCTCGCGGGCGATTTCCGGCTCTCGGACGGCGCGAGCTGCCGGCCGCGCCTACGGCCAATAAACTAAAGGCGGCGCCTCTGCGGAGGGGCCGCCCCCTTTCGGCGGAGAGATCGATGGCGACCTTGTTCATGCTCTGCGGCCTGCCCGGATCCGGCAAGACCAGTCTCGCACGGCGCCTGGAAGCGCGTGGTGCGCTCGCGCTGAGTCTGGACGATTGGATGGTCGCGCGCGGGGCCGATGACGAACTGAGTGCCGAGGTCGCCCAGGAACAGTGGCAGACTGCAGCGGCGGCGCTGCAGGCGGGCCGCGATGTCGTGCTCGATTGGGGGTTTGATTCCCGCCAGGAGCGCGATGAAATCCGCGCGCGAGCGGCCGAAATCGGCGCCGAGGCGCGGCTGCTGTTTCTCGATCTGCCGAAGCCGGAGCTCTACCGGCG
>DASWCW010000218.1:0-42840 GCA_036395835.1 Xanthobacteraceae bacterium | reverse complement strand
ACCCACGGCCATGTCGACCACGCCAGCGGCGCGGCGGAATTGAAGGAGCGTTTGCGGGTGCCGATCGAGGGGCCGCACCGCGCCGACCTGTTCCTGCTGGAACACCTCGCCGACAGCGGCCGCGCCTTCGGCATCGCCGGGGCCCGCAACGTGACGCCGGATCGCTGGCTCGACGAAGGCGACCAGGTCGATGTCGACGATCTCGTGTTCGCGGTGCTGCATTGCCCGGGGCACTCGCCCGGAAGCGTGGCGTTCTTCCATGCGCAGCAGCGCTTTGCGATCGTGGGCGACGTGCTGTTCCGCGGCTCGGTCGGCCGCAGCGATATTCCGGGCGGCAATCACCAGACCCTGATCGCCTCGATCAAGGAAAAGCTGCTGCCGCTCGGCGACGACGTGTCGTTCGTGTGCGGCCACGGGCCGGCCAGCACGTTCGGCGCGGAGCGCGCGACCAATCCGTTTCTTCGCTAGCCGCCGCTGATTCCCTGGCAGCAGCGTTGGCTTCTCGATGATTTGGAAAATCGATCGCGAGCCGGCGCCGTGCCGCGGTCGCCCCCCGGGTCGAACGCCACGAAGCGACCTGGTCGTCAAGCAGAGCGGGACGAATGTGCGGGGAGCCGGCTCGAAGTTCGATCGCGTTCGCGGTCTTCCAGGCGTCCCAGCAGGTCGGCGAGATGCCGGGGAAGCCCCTGGGAAATATCCGGCTCGTAGGTTGCCCGCAACGCCTGGCCCAAACGCTTGCGAATCTCGCGATTGCAAGCAAGCCCTTCCCGCGTCGACAAAAAATCTCTGCGCATTGCATGCTCGCCGGGCTCGCTCCCGCATCGAATGGCGTTTTGGCCGCGAGCCTGCTGGATGCCCTTCGGCGACTTCGATTTGTCCCCCGCGCCCACATCCGACGCATGGGACGAACGTCGGGCCGGGAAGTCGGGTTCCACGTTTATGCATCGATAATCAGCAAAGTATCCGCAGCCGGGGAGAATGAAGCGAACATTACCGATCGCCGGGATGCCCCAGTTGACTTCGCTAAAAACTCGAACAGTCGGGCGGTACTGTCGTGCCGGATTGCAGCGCAGCGCCGGCGGCGGCCGCACCGTTTCTTGGAGCCGGCGTGCTTGCCGTTATAATGGGGCCGCATCGCCGATCATGGGGCCGCATTCGCCAACGAGCCGCACGCGCCTCGATGGGCCGGCGAGCAGGAGCCTTCGATGAGCGCGCAGGTCGAGACCGAGGGCAAGCCGGGGGCCTGGCAGAACGAGGTGTACGATCTGCTGCGCCGCAACCGGGTGACGCAGTTCGCCTATGTGCCCGATGCCGGCCACAAGATTCTGATCGATCGTTCGCTCGCCGATCCCGACGTCCACTCGGTTGCGCTGACGACGGAGGAGGAAGGCGTGGCGCTGCTTGCGGGCGCCGATCTCGGCGGCGCGCGCGGCGTACTGCTGATGCAGAGCAGCGGAGTCGGCAATTGCGTCAACATGCTCTCGCTGATCAACGGCGGGCGATTTCCGTTCCTCACGCTGGTCAGCATGCGCGGCGATTTCGGCGAGGGCAATCCGTGGCAATTCGCGATGGGGCAGGCGACCGTTCCCGTGCTCGAGGCGATGGGGGTGAAATGCCTGCGCGCGGAAGATCCGGCCGAGGCTGTGGCGAGCGTCGCGGCGGCGCTCACCATGGTGTTCCAGGCGCGGCGCGCGGTCGCCGTATTGTTCACGCAGAAACTGCTCGGCGCCAAGCGCTTCTGAGGAGAATGCAATGGAAGTTCAGCCCGCCGCGGAGAGTCCCGCCATGGCCGCCGCTCCGCGCTTCGTGCTCGACCGGCGCGAGGCGGTTCCGGCGCTGATCGGCCGCCACGAGGATTTTCTGATCGTGACCGGGCTCGCCGGCACCGCGCGCGACGTCGCGGCGCTCACCCGCGACGGCGCTCACGCCTACACCATGGCGGGCGCCATGGGCGGCGCCGCGATGCTCGGGCTCGGGCTGGCGCTGGCGCGGCGCGACCGCCGCGTGCTGGTGGTCACCGGCGACGGCGAGCTGCTGATGAACGTCGGCGCGCTCGCCACCATCGCGGTGATGAACCCGCCCAATCTGGCGATCGTTTGCGTCGACAACGGGCATTACGGCGAGACCGGCTATCAGAAGAGCCACACCAGCCTCGGCGTCGACCTCGAGAAGATCGCCGCGGGCGCCGGCATCAAGCTCACCCGCACCATCGAAGAGGGCGCCGACCTCGCCGCCGGCGCGCGGCTCATCCGCGAGGCCAACGCCACCGCCTTCGTGCTGCTGCGGGTCAAGCCGACCGAGCCGCCGAGCTTCAAGCGCGTGATGGATCCGGCCTTTTGCCGCGACCGCTTCCGCGCCGCGCTCGGCGCGTCATAACTCCTGATTGAAAGCAATGAAATTGCTGCAATCCAAGGCAGTTTTCGTGCGAATTGAAATGCCCTAATCCTTTGCCCTGCTCGGGAAAGCGGTTCGAGCGTTTGCGGTACCAAGATGCTCCGGCGCTACCACCGCGGATCCGGCGAATCCGCACAGAATCGCTCCGGCGCGAGCCGCCGTTGCGGCTTTTTTCAACGGATGCCGGCGCGCAAGAAGCTCTGGATGAACTGGCGCTGGAACAGCAGGAAGCCGAGCAGCAAGGGCGCGGACGTCATCAGCGTGGCGGCGCAGATGATCGACCAGTCGATGCCCTGGTCGGTCGACGCGAACACCTGAAGTCCGACGGTCAGCGGCCGGGCCTCGACCGAGTTGGTGACGATCAGCGGCCACAGAAAATTGTTCCAGTGATAGCTCACGGAAACCAAGCCGTAGGCGACGTAGATGGGCCGCGCCAGCGGCACATAGACCCTGAGCAGGATCTGCAGCTCGCTCGCGCCCTCGATGCGCGCCGCGTCCTCCAGTTCCTTCGGGACCATCTTGAAGGTCTGGCGCAGCAGAAAGATGCCGAACGCCGAGGCCACGTAAGGCAGCGCGATCGCCGGGATCGAATCGAGAATCCCGAGCCGGCTCATGGTGCGGTAATTCTCGACGATCAGCACGTCCGGCATGATCATCAATTGCGCGAGCACGAGCGCGAACACCGCCTCGCGGCCGGCGAAGCGGTAGCGCGCGAACGCGTAAGCCGCGAGCGTGCACAGCAGGAATTGACAGGCGAGGATCAGCGTGACCAGCACGAACGTGTTGAGGAAATACCGCGCGAACGGCGCCGCCTCCCAGGCCCGAACGAAATTCTCCAGCGTCCACGGCGCGAAAAGCGAAAATCGCGCGGAGAACTCCGGCGCGTGAAACGCCGCCCAGACCGCATAGACGAGCGGCAGGATCCAAAGGACCGCGAGCAGCCAGGCCCCGGCCGTTTCGGCGAGCCGGGCCGCGCCCCGCGGTTCGTAGACCCCTGCGGTGCTCATCGATAATGGATCCGGCGGTCGAGCAGGAAATATTGGCCGAGTGCCGCGCCCGCGAGCGCGAACAGCATGACGATGGTCAGCGTCGCCGCGTAGGTGGTATCCCAGAAGCTGAAGCCCACCTGATAGATGTAATAGAGCAGCAACGTGCTGGCATTGTCCGGACCGCCGCGCGTCATCACCACGATGTGGTCGACGGTCCGGAACGCGTTGATGACGGCGTTGACGAGCACGAACAAGGTGGTGGGCATCAGCAGCGGAAACTGCACGCGGCGAAAGAACGTCCAGCGCGAGGTGCCCTCGAGCGCCGCCGCCTCGCCGAGCGTCGGCGAGATCTGCTGGAGCGCCGCGAGGTAGAAGATCATAAAGAATCCCGCCTCCTTCCAGATCGCCACCAGTGTCACGCAGGCGAGCACCGTGTCGGTGGAACCCAGCCAATTGCGCGGCGGCGCGCCGAACAATCCCAGCGCCTGCTCGAGCAAGCCGTATTGCGGCGTGTAGAAGAACAGCCAGATGTTCGCCACCGCGATCATCGGCAGCACGGTCGGGGTGAAATAGGCCATGCGCAACGCGGTGCGGCCGGCGATGCGGTCGTTGACCCAGATCGCCATCAGCAACGCGAGCCCGATCGAGGTCGGAATGGTGCCGAGCGCGTACCAGAGATTGTTGACGATCGCTTGGCGGAACACCGGGTCTTCGAGCATCTGCCGATAATTGTCGAGCCCAACGAACGCCTCGGCGCGGCGCCCGCGCGGGGTGGAGTGCAGGCTGTCGATGAAGGTCTCGAGCGCCGGCCAATGGGTGAACAGCGCGAGCAGCGCCAGCGCCGGCAGCAAAAACAGCCAGGCGTGGATTTCGGTCAACCGACGTCGCATACGTTACGCCTACGGCGAGGCAGACTGGGAAACCCTCTCCCCTTGCGGGAGAGGGTGGTCCGAGCAGGCATTCGCCTGCGAAGGACCGGGTGAGGGGTTCTTAAGACAAATCCATACCCCTCACCCGGCTCGTTGCTTGCTACGCTCGCAACTCGCCATCCTCTCCCATGTCCAAGTCGGACGTTTCCGACTTGGATCAATCATAGTAATGGCCAAACCCGAGAACACCCGGGATTTTGCTGGGAGACGGGAAGCACACTTGGCTCACTCTCACGTGTGAAACGACACGCGGGAGGAATCACGTCCGGTACGGCTTGAGGATGCGTTCCGCCTCGGTCTGCGCGTCGCCGAGCGCCTGCGCGGGGCTCTTGTTCACGGCAAGCGCCGCCTGCAGGCCGTCGTTGAGCGCCTTGGTGACGCGCTGGTTCTCGTGCGTCGACAGTTCGGCGACAGCATATCGCAGCTGGTCGCGGGCGACCGCGGCGGCCGGGAAGCCGCCGACGTAGCTCTTCATGGCCGCCGTGTCCCAGGCATCCGGGCGCACCGCCACGTAGCCGGTATCGATGCCCCATTGCGCCGCGCGTTCCGGCGAGGTGATCCACTGAATGAAGCGGAACGCCGCTTCCTGCTGCTCGCGCGCGCTCTTCTTGAAGATGTAGAAATTGCCGCCGCCGGTCGGACTGCCGCGCCGCTTGCCGGCCGGCAGCATCGCCACCCCGAACGGGAATTTGGCGTTGGCGCGCACATTGGTGAGATTGCCGGTAGTGGTCCACATCATCGCGGTCTTGCGCTCGAAGAAATCCTTCGGCGTCGTGCCCCATTCGATCGTGCCCGGCGCCATCACCTTGTGCTTGCGGCCGAGATCCACCCAATATTGCAGGGCTTCGATCACGGCCGGCCTGGCGTAAAAGGTCTGGTCGCCCTGGCGATTCATCAGCTCCTCGCCATTCTGGATGGCGAGCGCCTGGAACAGCCAATAGGGGAAGCCGCTCGACGGAATCTGCAGGCCCCATTGCGTGACGTTTCCAGACCCGTCGCGCTTGGTCAGCTTCTCGGCGAACGAGGCCTGCTGGGCCCAATCCGCCGGCGGGAGCTCGGGATCGAGCCCCGCCTCGCGGAACGCCTCCTTGTTCCAATACAGCACGATGGTCGAGCGCTGGAATGGAATGCCCCAGGTCTTGCCCGCTGTTTGGCTGTTCGCCATGAACGCCGGGAAGAAGCTCTCGAGCCATTTCCGGTCGCTCTCGCCGCGCGCGAAATCGTCGAACGGAACGACGGCGTCCTCGTCGATCAGCGAGAACATGTCGGTCGACAGCAGCACGGAGGTGACCGGGGCGGTGCCGCTCTTGTGCGCGGTCAGCGCCTTGGCGATGGTTTCCTGATAGGTGCCCGCGTAGATCGGCTTCAGCTTGAACCGCGGATTTTCCTTTTCGAAATCCGCCGCGAAGCCGTCGATGATCTTCGTGATCGGGCCGCCGACCGCGACCGGATAGAAGAACGAGATCTCGGTCTCGGCCTGCGCAATCGCGGGCCGTGCGATCATGCCGCCGGCGATGGCGGCCGTTCCCAACAGCAACCGGCGTCTATTCATGATCTCTCTCCTCCGCCTCTGTTCGGCAACTCATCGGATTTAAGCTGGCGTGTCGATGCGTCGGCCCGATGACAATTCGAACCAATGCGTGGCGCTCGCCTCCCAGCCCAGATGCAGGAGATCCCCTGCCGCGGCCTCGAAGCGACCGGCCGCGCGGATCATGAAGCCTTCGTCCTCGATCCGGGCTTCGATCAGCGTATCGGCCCCGAGGTACTCGACGGCGACGACCCGGGCGGGCACCCCCCGGTCATGAATTTGCACGGCTTCGGGCCGCACGCCAAGGGCCAGTCCCTCGAGAGATCCGAGCTTCGCCACGGCCGGGGCGAACTCGCCGTTGGCCTTCGCGAGCGCGCCCGCGGGGATCACGTTCATGGGCGGCGTGCCGATGAAGCGCGCCGCGAAGATCGTCGCGGGGCGGGCGTAGAGCTCGGCGGGCGGAGCCGCCTGCTCGATGCGTCCCGCGCGCATCACGATGACCTGATCGGCCAGGGTCATCGCTTCGACCTGGTCGTGGGTGACATAGACCATGGTGATGCCCAGGCGGCGCTGCAGCGCCCGGATCTCGCGGCGCATATCGCCGCGCAGCTGCGCGTCGAGATTCGACAGCGGCTCGTCCATCAAACAGACCGGCGTCTCGCTGACGATCGCGCGCCCCAGCGCGACGCGCTGCTGCTGACCGCCGGAAAGCTGCGCCGGCTTGCGCTCCAGCAGCTGGTCGAGCCCGAGAATGCCGGCGGCGCGCTGCAAGCGCGCGTCCCGTTCCGCACGCGGCACCTTGCGCACCTTCAGGCCGAACAGGATGTTCTCGGCGACGGTGAGGTGCGGAAACAGCGCATAGGATTGAAATACCATCGCCACGCCGCGCCGCGACGGGGGCAGCGAGGTGACGTCGCGGCCCGCGATCGCGACCGTTCCGGAATCCGGCATCTCGAGCCCGGCGATGATGCGCAGCGTCGTCGACTTGCCGCATCCCGATGGCCCGAGCAGCACCGCCAAATGCCCCGGCTCGGCCGTGAAGCTCACGTCCTCGACCGCGCGGTCGACGCCCCAGAATTTGCGGATATTCGTCAGCCGGACTTCGGCGAATTTGCCCACGCCGGTATTCCCATTCTCGAGTGCGCAGCCGATCCTCGGCGGACATCATAACGGACGAGAGGTCCGCGCTGTCGAGGGTTCCGGCCGTCTTCGGGGCCAGCTCGAACGCGGGGCCCGCATCGAAAAGCTCTGGACCGTCCATCCGGGCTGCTACATTCTAGCGTCATAAAAAACCGCCATACAGGATGAAACGGGGAGGCGACCATGCCCGGGCTGCGCCGAACATCTGTTCGATATTCGACCCGATTGGCGGGGAGCATCGCCGCCTTGGGTTTGCTCGTCGGTATGGTCCAAGGCTGCGACGATGCCGCGGCCCAGGAGCGCAAGGTCATCATCTTCGTCTGGGACGGGCTGCGTCCGGATTCGATCAATCCGACCGATACGCCCAACCTCCATGCGCTTCGCGAGGCGGGCGTCGAATTCACCGACAATCACTCGACCTACCCGACCTTCACGATGATGAATGCCGCGAGCTTCGCCACCGGCGGTTTCCCGGGCTCGACCGGCTATTACGGCAACACGGTTTGGCAACCGGGAGCGGAGGGGGCGGATTCGGCCAATGCCAAGGTGGATTTCCAGCAGCCGGTGTTCAGCGAGGATTATGCCATCCTCAACGACTTGACCAGGTTCCTGAAAGGCGACCTGCTTCTGATCGATACCTTGTTCGAGGCGGCCCAGAAGGCCGGAATGGTCACCGCGACCGTCGGCAAGACCGGAGCCGCCTTCATCCAGGACTACAAGCGCGGCGGCCTGTTGCTCGATGAAAAGACGGCGCTGCCGCTGAGCTTTGCCAAGGAGCTGCAGGCGGCCGGCGTCCCGCTGCCGGCCACCACCGCGAAAACCTATGCGCCGGACGAGCTGACGTTGGCGCCGAACAACGGCAATCCCGTCGAGTTCAAGGCGCCCAAGCGCCTGAAGGACGGCGTGACGTTCGACCCCACCGACACCGCCGGGAGCCCGTACAAGGCCGGTCTTCAGTACATGGCCGACGTCTATATCGATTACATCCTGCCGAAAAAGTCGCCCCGGCTGAGCGTGCTCTGGATCCGCGATCCTGATACTTCGCAGCACGTTTACGGCGTCGGCAGTCCCAACGCCCGCGACGCCCTGCGCTCGACCGACGGCATGCTCGGACAGTTGCGCGCCAAGCTCAAACAAATCGGCGAGGAAGCCACGACCGACATCATCGTGGTCTCGGACCACGGCCACAGCAATGTGGGCGGATCGAGCAAGCTGTTTCCGTTGCGCGGCATTCAGGACGGCGCAGTGGGAGACGTCGATCCCAATGGCTATTCCGTCTCCGGCCTCGTCCGGCTCGCCGAGCTCATGCACCGTGCGGGCTTTGCCGTCTTCGACGGCATCGGATGCACGTATCTGCCGGTCGGGCTCGGCATCAAGGCGGATGGCACGCCGGTTTACCCGGTCGAGACCGATCCCGACGGCAAGCTGTGCGGCAAGGAAGGCCAGAAATACAACATCGGACCGCACAAGGTCCCGGCGAGCCTTCCGCCCAACGCCCTCGTCATCGCGGTGAACGGCGGCAGCGATTACATCTACGCCCCCGATCACGACGCCGCGACCGTGCGCAAGGCGGTCGAGTTCCTGCAGACGCGCGGCGAAATCGGCGCCGTCTTCGTGGCCAGCCGCTACGGTGAGCTTCCCGGCACGCTTCCGTTGAACCTGATCCGCGTGGAGAACACGGCCGGCCGCAACCCCGATCTCGTCGTCAGCTACGATTACGATGCGTCCGCAGTCATCGGCGGCGCGAAGGGGACCGAGTATTCGGGCTCGCTGCTCAACAATCCATATCGCGGCATGCACGGCAGCTTCAGTCCGCTCGACGTGCACAATACGCTGATCGCCTATGGGCCGGATTTTCGCGAGGGCCTCAAGGACCCGCTTCCCACCGGAAACGTCGACGTGGCGCCGACGCTCGCCGGCATTCTCGGTCTGAGCCTGCCGCGTGCCGACGGCCGGCCGCTGCTCGAGGCGCTCAGAAACGGCCCCGGCCCCGGCGATTACCAGGTGGTTTCGCGGACACTGCGGCCCAAAACCGTAGCGACCGGCATCGCGCTCAAACTGCCGACGGACCCGAGCGGTCGCGACGTCGATCCGCACAAGAAGGAGTACACGATCGAGCTCCAGACCAAGGCGCTCACCTACCAGGGCAAGACCTACAGCTATTTCGATTCCGCCAAGGCGGTACGGCAATGAAACAAGGCCGCGCACTGATCGCGGGAGTGCTGTGCCTAAACTTGACCGCGGCGGTTCGGGCCGGCGACGCCGGCTCGGAATGGGAGGCGGACTTCCCGACCCTGGCGGCGCCGCAGCAGGTGTATTTTCGCGCCGAGTATCGCGACAACGTCGGCCGCACGCACGAGCTCGAGGCCTGGCGCGAGGCGGACCGCCGCCTGCGACGCAGAACGGATGCGGCCCTCGACCTCTACGTCGAGAAATCGGGCCCGGGCGAATACCTGTACCGGCTGATCGATCACGATCGGAAGATCCTGATTCACGCCGATCGCACGACGCTCTATCGGATCGGAATATTCTCCGATTGGGTCGGCCTCGCGCACGTGCTCAATGTTCCGCGCGGCGGATACCGGGTGACGCAAGCATCTCGGCAATCGCCGGCAGCGCTGCGGGGAGAATGCGTTTGGAAACGGTTGGAACTGACGATGCCGTTCCCGAGCACGAGCGAGATCTGCTGGTCGAGCCGATGGGGATTGCCTCTCGAGATCGGCGCCATCGACGAAAACCACGGCTGGAACCCCCGTTTCTCGGTGCAAGAGGTGCGCACGTTCGCGCCCGAGCCGCAAATTTTTTCCATATCGCCCGAGGGTCTTGTCGAGATCGATGCCGGTCCGAACGGCGAGATATCGGACTGAAGGGTCGGGCCGGCATCGCGAACCGCCGGGCGTTGCCAAACCCCGGAATTTACGAACTTGTGAGAGAAATCCGAATGGGTCGGCTTCCCTTTTGCGCGCAATGGTGCATCATCTACCGGGGAGCGCGATCATGGGCGTGGGGTGGAAATTTCCGGGCCGGGCTGTGGGTTTGGCTGCCCTCGGTATCCTGATGCTTGCCGCCGCGGCGGGCGCGGACCCATCCGCAGATTTCAGCCTGATGTTCGATCCCGCGGCGATGGACCACAGCTATCTGCGGCTCGATCGGAATCCGCAACGCTCGCCACCCAGACCCGACGAATCGGATTGGAGTTCCATCGTGGTCAAGCTGCCGAGTTTCAAGGACAGCTTTGCCGTCGGGGGTTTGGCGGACGGCTTCTCGGTTGCGCCAAACCGGTCGCAGTCCGCCGGCGCGAATGTGCTCGAGCCGCGGCTCACCTTCGGGACGCTTTCGATCGGACTGGAGACGGACACCAGCATCAAGCCGCGCTCCTTGGCCGGCGATGCGGAAAAAGACCCCGAGCGCGACACGATCCTCGATCAGAAACGCCAACGCGGTTTCCTGCCGTTCATCGGCTTGTCGGCGAAATCCAGCCTGCAATAGGCCCGGGGGCATTTGCCCCTATCGCCGGGAATTTCGCGGCGTCCGCGGCGTTTTATCGTGAAACGCGCCGGTCCGGCTCGGCGCGGACGTTTCTTGGCAAATAGTAAAGCAAATAGCTGGAATGGGCTGAATTTGAGCGGATCGCAGGCTCTCATCGCCGGCCATGCATGATGGGACCGGCTCCGACCCCGGCCAATCGCGCCAATGGGTTCACGGCCTTGCGGTTTTCCCTGCCCGGCGCGCAAAATGGCTGCTGTTCCACGCGGGTAAGATGATGTAGTGTCCCGGCCACCTCGGCGGGTCGCCAATGAGACGATCCGCTGTCCAAAAGGGAGGACGTTCATGGAGAAGACACCTACCGTAAATCGTCGCGCCTTTCTCAACACGTTGGGCGTGACCGTCGGCGGGGCGGGCCTCGCCGGCGCGGGTCTCGTCGGCGGCTCGCAACTGCTCAAAGCCGCCCAGGAACCCGCCAAGGGAAAAATTCCCGACACGCCCTTCAAGACCGGCCACATGACGTTCCTGACCAGCGCCGCCGCGGTGCTCGGTGAGCCGTCATTCAAGGGCCACACCATGGCGGCGGAAGAGATCAACGCCCAAGGCGGTTTGTTGGGCAAGCGCAAGATCGAAACCATCACCGCCGACGAAGCGGCCGGCACCGACGCCAACGTCAAAGAGCTGCGGCGGATGAAGCTCGACGCCAAAATCGACCTGTTCACCGGCGTCATCTCCAGCGCCAACACCCCGGCGCTCGGCCCGGTGGCCGAGGAGCTCGGACTGCTGACGATTTTCACCGACGGGTGCACCGACTTCCTGTTCGACAAGGCGGTTCCCAACCCGAAATACTGCTTCCGCATCACCAACATTCAATCGGCGGATGGGATCACGGCCGCCGTCGGTGTAGCGCAGACCTGGCCGCAGGTCCGCAAGATCGCCCACATCCATCCGGACTACAGTTATGGGCGTAATGCGTCCGAGCACTTCACCCTCGCGCTCGAACGGCTGGTGCCCGGAACCGAGGTCGTCTCGGAAAGTTGGCCGAAGCTCGGCACCACCGACTTCACCGCCCACATCACCAAGATCATGTCGGCACAGCCCGACCTGCTGATTTCTTCGGTATGGGGCGGCGATTACGTGGCCTTCTACAAGCAGGCGCTGCGCTACGGCCTGTTCGATAAGATGAAGGTCGCGAGCACGATCGCGTTCGGCGTCGCGCCGCATGCGATCGGCAAGGACCATCCCGAGGGCGTGCTCGCGGGCGTGCACTCCAACTATCACTTCACCTATCCGGGTGGCGATCGCTGGCCGCTCAACAAGAGCTTCGTCCAGCGTTACTACAATCGCTGGAAAGAGTACCCGAACTTCCAGTCGGAAGGCGCGTATGTGGCGCTCTACCTGTTGAAGACCGCCATCGAGCGGGCCAACAAGCTGGGCGGCGGCTGGCCCGAGGACGAGGCGATCATCAGCCAGCTCGAGGGCCTCGGCATGGATACCCCGTCGGGCTATCTCTACATGCGGCCCGACCACCAAGCCTACAAGGACGCGGTCACCGGCTTCAGCAAGAACCTGCCGGAGTACGAGTTCGCGAGCTGGGATCCCAGCCGGATCATCACCATTCCGATCCGGAACATCACGGCTCCGCAAGGCTGGGCGAAGCCCGGCACGACCCACAACGAGTCGACCGCGGCAGCGAATTGGATCAAGACCACCTGGCCCAAGGCGGTCGGGTGAACTGATCCGCGGTCAAGTCGTTTGACGCAAATACCGCCGCGCCCGTGCAATATCGGGCGCGGTTGATTTTGAGTGGCGACAATTGCGCGAAAGCCATGTTAGGAATTCGCACGAACGAGCGGCTCGCCTGATCCGGCGAGTTGCTCCGGGAGGGTCGCAGCGATTCCGCGTCGGGGTGCGGAATTGCGGGCCGCGCCAAGGTGGAAGGGGGGACCATTGGCGATCCTGACGATTCAAATCCTGAACTCGCTGCTGTACGCCTCGGTGCTTTTCCTGATCGCCGCGGGCTTGAGCCTGATCTTCGGCGTCATGCGGATCGTCAATCTCGCGCACGGCAGCCTCTATGCGGTCGGCGCCTACGTCACCGCCTGGCTCGTCGGGCGCGGCATCGCGCTCGGCGTGCCTCTCAAGTGGCTGTTCCTGCTGCTGCCGGTGGGCGCGCTTTCGGTGGCGCTGATCGGCATGGTGATCGAGCCGCTGTTGCTGCGGCCGTTCTATCGCCGCGCCGAGGAGTACCAGCTGCTGGTCACGTTCGGGCTCATTCAGATCCTCGAGGATATGATGCGCCTGATCTGGGGCGGCACGCCGCTTTCGGCGGACACGCTGATGGACGCGCTGCCGATCATCCATGTCGGCGGCCTGTTCTATCCTGCTTACAATTTGGTGGTGATCGGCGTCGGCGTGATCGCGGCCGTGGTGCTGTGGGCGGGCATCTATCACACCAAATTCGGCGTGATGCTGCGGGCGACGTCCCAGGATCGCCGCATGGCTTCGGCGCTCGGTCTCAACGTCGGGCTGGTCTATGTGTCGGCGTTCGGCATCGGCTGCTTCATGGCGGGGCTCGGCGGCGCGATCGTGGTGCCGACCCAGGCCGCCGTGCTCGGCATGGGGATCGACGCGCTGATCATCGCCTTCGTGGTCGTGGTCATCGGCGGGCTCGGCAGCCTCAAGGGCGCGCTGATCGGCGCCGTTGTCGTGAGCTTCGTGCGGACCGCCGGAATTCAGTTCTTTCCCGAGCTCGAGCTCGCGGTGCTGTATCTCATCGCCGCCCTGGTGCTGCTGGTGCGCCCGACCGGCCTGTTCGGGACCGCGTGATGAACGCCGATCTCAAAGCCTCGCGGAGCCGCTCCGTGCTCAAGCTCGCAGCCGCGGCGGCGCTGATGCTGCTCGTGCTGATCGTGATCCCGGCCTTCGTCGAGGTCTACCAGATGCAGCTGTTGATCTACGGCCTGATCGCTGCAATCGCCGCGCTCGGGTTCAACCTGCTGCTCGGTTACACCGGCCTGTTGTCGTTCGGCCATTCCGCCTATTTCGGCATCGGCGCCTACACCGTCGCTTTCGTGGTCCAGTATCTCGGGCCGCATTCCATGGAGTTCTACATCCTGATCGGGATTCCGGCGGTCGCGATCATGTCGGCGCTGTTCGGCTATATTTGTGTGCGGCATACGCAGATCTTCTTCGGTATTCTCACGCTGGCGATTTCCCAGGTGGTCTACAGCCTGGCGCTGAAGCTGTACTGGGAGACCGGCGGCAGCGACGGCCTGCGGGTCCCCCGCCCGACCTTGCTGCTGGGCTGGCTCAGCTTCTCGGGTCCCCGCGGATTCCAGCAATTCATCACGTCGTATTATTACTACGTGCTCGCCGTCTTCGTGGTTTGCGTCGTCCTGATGTGGGTAATCGTGCACTCGCCGTTCGGCAAGACGCTGCAGGCCATTCGCGACAACGAGATCCGGGCGCGTTTTCTCGGGATCAGGATCCGCCGGTTTCGCTGGATCGCCTTTCTCGTCTCCGGAACCTTCACCGGGCTGGCCGGCATCCTGTGGGTGCCGCTCAACGGCTTGACCACGCCCGACGTTCTCTACTGGACGTTCTCGGGCGAGATCGTGTTTACCGCGCTGCTCGGTGGCTTCCGCAATTTCACCGGACCCATCGTTGGCGGAATGGTGTTCACCTATCTGAAGACCTACGCGGTGGCGTCGACCGAGTACTGGCAGCTTCTGTTGGGCGTGGTCCTGGTCACCCTGGTTCTGGTGTTGCCGACCGGCATCGTGGGCGCCATTTCCAAGCTCGGTCAGCGCCTGGCAAGAGGGAAGTCCTGACGTGATCCTGCTCAAGACCGTGAATTTGAGGAAGCAGTTCGGGGACACTCGCGCCTGCGATGGTCTCGATTTCGTGGTGCACAAGGGCGAATTCCTGTCGCTGGTCGGATCGAACGGTGCCGGCAAGACCACTCTCGTCAACCTGATCAGCGCGCATCTGCAGCCGGACAGCGGCCAGATCCTGCTCGAGGATCGCGACATCACCTACACGAGCGTCGCAGAGCGCATCAAGGCCGGCATTGCCCGCAGCTTCCAGATCGTCAATCTGTTCGACGGCCTCTCGGTGTTCGACAATGTCGCGCTGTCGATTTTTTCCCGCGAAGGCAAGACCGTGAAGATGGCGACGCTCGCCGAGCATGACTACGACGTGCGCCGGGAGGCGCTCGAAGTGCTCGACGAGTTCGACCTGGGCAGCAAGGCCGAGGTTCTCGCCGGCGGGCTGGCGCAGGGCGAGCGCAAGCTGCTCGACGTCGCCGTCGCCTATGCGCTGCGGCCACGCCTGCTGTTTCTCGACGAGCCGACCAGCGGGGTGAGCACCCGCGACAAGGCGCAGATCATGGATACGGTATCGTCCGTGGTGCGCGGCGGCGGCGTCACCGCCGTCGTGATCGAGCACGACATGGACGTGGTGTTTCGCTATTCGGACCGCATCGTCATGATGCACGAAGGCGCGTTCCTCGCCGACGGCACGCCCGACGAGATCCGCGCCAACAAGGACGTCGCCAGCATCCTGCTCGGCGCGCCGCTGGCAAGCTGAGGCGAAAAATCCGTGCTGCTCGAGGTCAAGGACATCAACACCTATCGCGGCCCCGCTCACATCCTGCGCGGCGTGTCGATCAACGTCGATGCCGACGAAGTGGTGGCATTGGTCGGCCGCAACGGTGCCGGGCGCACCACCATCATCGAGAGCATTACCGGCCTGCTGCCGGTGCGTTCCGGCGAGATCCGATTCCGCGACGAGGAGATCACCTCGTTACCCCCGCACCGGCGCGCCAAGCGCGGCATCGGCTACGCCCCGGAGAACTCCGGGATCTTTCCGGAGCTCACCGTCGCCGAGAACCTGATGATCAGCCGCTGGCTCGCGGCCAAGCGCGAGCGTGGCGCCGACGGCGACACCGAGGCGCGGGTGTTCGCGGTATTTCCCGAGGTGCGCCAGCTCGTCGCCCGCCAGGGGCTCAATCTGAGCGGCGGCCAGAAGAAGATGGTGGCGATCGCCAGGGCCATGGCGCTCGCCCCCTATCTGTTGATCCTCGACGAGGCGTTCGAAGGCCTGGCGCCCGTGGTGGTGAAGCGCTTCCGCGAGGCGGTCATGAATATCAAGGCCATGGGCATCTCGCTGCTGATCGCGGAGTCGAACCTCACAAGCGCGGCGGCGATTGCCGATCGGCTCTACGTGGTCGATCGCGGCGAGATCGTGTTCCAGGGCACGCCGCAGCAGGCGCTCGCCGACGAGGAGGTCATGCGCGCGTTGCGCGGGTGATGGCCGTGTCCCATCCTTCGGAGTCGCGTCGAAACGCCAAGCCGGGCGCGGTGCTGCTGGTCGCCGCGGCCGGCATCATCGTCGGCGCGGCGCGCGCCGGCCACGAGCTGCCGGTCTATCCCTCGTACTATCCGCACGAGATCGCGATCGAGACGATGACGCCCGGGCGCGCGGCCGACCTGCTGCGCGAAAACAAGCTTCACGCCTACCTCGGTCCGCACCCGCCGTTCCCCGGCGACATGCCGGCTTCGATCCGCGCAACGGAGTCGCTCGGCAGCTTCGTCATCATGCGGCTCAATCCCGCGTCCGCCGCAGCCCAGGATGCATCGTCCGCGTGCGCCATGACCGAGACCGTCCTGCGCGGCATGGCCGGCAACGGCGGCTTCGTGTTCCATCCCTACCCGGTCACGCCGTTTCACGGCGATTACCTGTATTTCGCCGATCTCGCGGCGGCCGCGAACGCGCGGTTTTTGCCGGCGGGATCTCCGAAAACGGCGGCACCGAATCCGAGAATCAAGATCGACGGCGCGCAGAAAAACCTGATTCCGCCCGAATGGATCGCCCAAGATTCGGAATGGGACGCCGCAGTCGAGACGATCGGCGCCGCCGACCTCCTCGCCGCCGCGATGACGTCGGTGAACGGCTGGATCGGGCCGCCCTGGCTCAAGGCGGGATGGTTCCATGCCGAACGCATCCTGGCGGATGCGCTCGACGACGACAACGCAAGGGGCCGCGCCGAGGCCGCGCTCGCGCGACTTGAAGCGAGCGAACAGCACGACAGCGTCGAACGCATCAACTGGGAACGCGAGCTCGTCACGGCGCTAACCGGCAGTTGCCGCAAGGTCGTGGCCGGCTACACCATCAAGCGTCAGGTGTTCAGCGCGGAATTCACCGCGGGAATCGAGAACATCGGCTTCGACTCGATCGGAGGACTTGATTCGCCGATGTTCATCCGCACCGTGAAGCTCAAGGATTTTCCCTGGAACGGCTGGCTCACGCTGGGAACGGATTCCACCGCGGATGCGGCCTGGAATCCCATTGCAGGGTTTTCCGATCCATTCGGCCGCGTGCTGTGGTCGGCGGTCGGCGACCCGGCGCTGCTGCCGCAGCCCTACGATTCGGGCTGGATGCTCAACCGCATCTCCGATGTCCAGTCGAATTCCGGCCGATAGCAGCCGAGGGGCCCGTGATCCGCACGCCGTTCATGGTGGCCCGATCGGTGCTGGCGCTGTCACTGATGGCGTTCAGTGCTGCGGTTTCCGCCTGGGCCGCGGAGCTGACGTTCGATCTCAAGGTCGAGCGCGGCCGTGTGGCAGAAAACATGCGGCTGATCCGGGTCAAACAGGGCGACGTCGTGAAATTGCGGTGGACGAGCGATCGGGTGCTCGTCGTGCACCTGCACGGCTACGACATCGAGAAGCGCGTCGCGCCGGGCGGCGCGACCGAGATGGCGTTCACCGCGCAAGCGACGGGAAGATTCCCGATTCACGTGCACGCGCAAGGCGCCGGCACCCGCGCGCATGAGGACGCGCCGCTCGTCAATGTCGAAGTCTATCCGCGGTAGCGCGGCCGTGCAGCAGGGCAGGGCGGAGCCACAATCTCCTCGCTCCCTCGCTTGCGGGGGAGGGATGGGGAGGGGGCCGGCGGATTCGCGCAGGCGCGATTTGCCCCCTCCCGGCTCGCGCGCGCGACGCGCGAGCCGACCTCCCCCGCAAGCGGGAGAGGTGACCGGAGCAAGCCGCACGGCACTTGCCTTCATCCTTGCCTCGGCGGCGCTGTGCGAGCTCGCAAGCCCGGCACAGGCCCATGGTTTCGGCCAGCGCTACGATCTGCCCTTGCCGCTCTCGCTCTATCTGTTCGGAACCGCGGCCGCCGTCGTTCTGTCGTTCGTCATCGTCGGGCTGTTCGCCCGCCACGCGCCCGGCGCGCGGGGTTACCCGCGGCTCGATCTGACTGCGTCTGCGCTTGGGCGATGGATCGCGCATCCGGCTGTTGCGCTCGTTCTCAGGCTGATCGCCGTCGCCCTGCTGATCTTGACGGTGATCGCCGGATTCTTCGGCAGCCAGAACCCCTATCAGAACCTCGCGCCGACGCTGGTCTGGATCATCTTTTGGGTCGGGCTCGCGACGCTCTCGGCGTTCGTCGGCGACTTCTGGGCGCTCATCAATCCGTGGCGAACGCTGTTCGACTGGGCCGACCGGCGCGCGCACGCGCTCGCCGGCCGCGGCGTCGCGCTTGGGCTGCCCTATCCCGGCGCGCTCGGGGCATGGCCGGCGCTCCTGCTGCTGTTCGCCGTTTCCTGGACCGAGCTCGTGTTTCCGAGCCCGGCCGTGCCCGCCAACATCGCTTGGCTGGCCGTGCTCTATTCGCTTGTCACCTGGACCGGGATGGTCCTGTTCGGCAGCACCAGCTGGATGCGACACGGTGAGGTCTTCACCGTCTTCTTCGGCCTGTTCGCGCGGTTCGCGCCGACCGAAGCGAGCGTTCGCGATTCCTCCGGCGGATGCGGCTTGGCGTTGCGACCGTTCGGGGCCGGTCTGCTCGCGAACGAGCCCGCTTCCGGCTCGATGGTCGCCTTCGTGCTGCTGGTGCTCGCGAGCGTCCTCTACGATGGCCTGCTGACCACGCCCGAATGGAGCGAGCTCGAGCGCACGCTCGTCGGCCTCGTGCCGGGCGCCGGCGAATTCGCTTCCCTCCTCGTCAGGACCGCCGGTCTCCTCGGGTTCTGGGGTTTGTTTCTCGGCGCCTATCTCGGGGTGAGCGCCGTCATGAGCGTGGTCGCCGGGAACCTTTCGCCGCGGGAAATCGCGCGCGGATTCGTATTCACGCTGGTGCCGATCGCGATCGCGTATCACCTCGCGCATTATCTGGTGTATCTGCTCACGCAGGGCCAATACATCATCCCGCTCGCGTCCGATCCGTTCGGCTACGGCTGGAATTTGTTCGGCACGGCCGGTTATCGCGTCGACATCGCGTTGGTCGGCGCGCGGTTCGCCTGGTACGCCGCGGTGAGCTCGATCGTGCTCGGCCACATCGCCGCGGTCTATCTGGCCGACGTGCGGGCGCATCAGTTGCTTCCCGTGCGCCGCGCCGCGCTGCGCTCGCAGGTGCCGCTGACCGCCCTGATGGTGGTCTACACCTTCGTCAGCCTGTCGATTCTTGCCGAGCCGATCGTCGAGCGCCGCGCCCCCGCGCGGCCGAGCGCGGCGGTTCCCGAGGTCCAAAGCATTCCGGAAGAAGCCCTCGTCCCCGAGCTTTCGACCGGCCGCCTGCAGCCGGCGGGACCGGGGCGGACTGCGCGCTTGAAATTGACCTACAAGGCGATGGGCTCCGCGTTCCATGACGGCACGCGCACGACAACCGCGGATCTGCTCTATGCGTATAGTTTCGCCTACCGCTGGGCCGCTCGCGGCGAAGCCGATTCCCGTTATGATCCGGTCGTTGCCGCGGCGACCGCGCCGCTTCGGCAGCGGCTCGCAGCGGTGCGGATCGCAGGCGTCGACACCGCATCGAAATCGTTCCGAATCGGCGACGTCAATTTCGTCCGCGAGCTGTTCATCGTCGAGGTATATCTCGATGTTCCCCCGGACGATCCCGAGCAGGACGCGGCGTTCGCGCCGCCCTGGAGCACGCTGCCCTGGCATTTGCTCGCGCTCATGGAGGAGGCGGTCTCCCGCGGCTGGGCGGCGTTCTCCAAAGAGGAAGCCGTCCGCCGCGGCGTCCCCTGGCTCGATCTCGTCCGCGCCGATGACATCAAGGTGCGGCTCGCCGCGCTGGTCGAACAATTCGAGCGCGAAGCGTATCGGCCCGAGGTTCTGCAGCCGCTGGTGAGCGCCGAGGACGCGCGCAAGCGCTGGGCAGCGCTGTCGGCATTCTACCGCGAGCACGGGCACTTCCTCGTGACCAACGGGCCGTACCGGCTCAAGAGCTGGTCGGACGAGCGCGCCACGCTCGAAGCATTCCGGGACCTCAGCTATCCGCTGGGCGTGGGCTCCTACGACGTCTACGCCATTCCGCGCCGCGGCTATGTCGTCAAGGCCGAGCGCGAGAGCGGCGGCTTGCGCATCTCGGCCGAGATCGAGACCGTAATGAAATTCATGCGCGACTACCGCATCGTGCGGCAGGCGACGGCAGCGATCGATCCGATCCTCGTCAAGCGCGCCGCGCCCGAATGCCGGTACGCGGTGATCGATGCCCAAGGCCGCGTCGCGCTCGCCGGCGTCGCGCGCCCGCAGGAGGATTTGACCTTTTCAATCCCGCTCGACGGCAGGCTGCCGGCCGGGAGCTACACGGTCCTGGCCGAGATCCTCGTCAACAACAACGCGATGCATGCGCAGATCGAGCGCATTCCGGTGATCATCGGCGCGCGTTAGATCGGACGCCACAGCGCCGCAGTAGCGCAGCGCCCCGTTTGCCCGCGGCTTTCAGCCCTTCGGCTTGCGCGCGCTGCCGAAGTGCCACATTTCATAGCCCGCCAGCGCGATCACCGACAGCCCGACGATGACGAAATCCGTGGTCGCCTCCAGCCCGACCCCGCGCAGCACCCAGGGCGAGACAAGAAGCCAGGCTCCGAGCGCCACGTTGATCCATTCCTCCCAGACCTGAAACGCCGAAAGCGTGATCACTTCGGCCAAGATCAGCACGAAGCCGAGAATGACGGCGTTCTGCATCGCCGCGCTCTGATCCTCGAAGTGCAGGATCCAGGGCGACAGCAGCAACCAGAAACCCAGCAGCCAACTGGCCCAGTCCTCCCACTGCCGGGGCGGCGTGAACGTGACACTTGCCATATATCGCCTCGTGCTTGCCGATCGCATCTATGCTCCAGAATAGGCCGGCGCATCTTCGGTGCAAATGCGCAAGCGCCCGTCCGTCCGGGCGCGGCGCTCGGGTCCGAAGTCGCCCCCGCGGCGGAACCCGGAGCCTCGAATCGACGTTGCTTCGGGTGTCCCGAGCGACAACCGGGAATCGGGACGAACCTTCGCGAAAGCAGCATGGTTTCCATTCGGGTGGGCAAAGCGGCCATTGCGCGAAGCCTGGCGGGGGTGCTGCTCCTTGCCGGGGCGGGCCTGTGGCAGCCGGCACAAGCACAATATCGCGGTTTCGGCTTCCCGTTTTTCGGCAATAATCCCTGGTTCTTCGGGCGGCCCGCGCCCGAGCCGAGAGCGCCGCGGTACCGGCAGCCGCGGGAGCGCGAGCCGGCGAACATCACGGCACCGCCACCCCCGCAGAAATCCGAGGTCACCCCGGCGAAGACCGGGATCGTGATCGGCGATTCCATGGCCGAATGGCTCGCCTATGGGCTCGAGCAGGCCTATGCCGAATCGAGCGACATCGGCGTGGTCCGCAAGGCGCGGCCATCGACCGGCTTGATCGATCAGTGCAAGGGCGAGCTGCGCAAATGGCTGGAGCAAAGCCTTGCCAACGAAAAACCGGCTTTCGTCGCCATCATGATCGGCATGAACGACCGGCGCTCCCTGCAGCCGTGCGCGCCGTCCGGCAAAGGCGACGGCACGAAAGCCGGCCCGTTCGGCTTTCGGTCCAAGGAATGGGTCGAGGCCTATGGTAAGGAGATCGACGAGGCGATCTCGGTGCTCAAGAGCAAGGGCGTTCCGGTGTTCTGGGTAGGGCTGCCGCCCGCCAAGAACGTTCGCGCCGCCGACGTCGGCTTCCTCAACGATGTCTTTCGCGAGCATGCGGAAAAGGGCGGAATCGGGTACATCGATGTCTGGGATGCTTTCGTCGATGAGGACGGGGATTTCACCATGCGGGGACCCGACGTGAACGGACAGACGCGCCTACTGCGCGCTGCCGACGGGCTCAATTTCACCAAACCGGGCGCACGCAAGCTCGCGCTCAACCTGGAACGGGAGATCGGCCGCACCGTGCTACACCCCGGCCCTGCCGAACCGCCGGTCGCCGCGCGAGGAAATAATCCCCCGCCGATGAAGCCCAACGAACGGCCGGTTGCGGGGCCGGTGGTGCCGCTGGCGCCGCCGCCCGGCAAGGGCGACGCGCTTTTGGGAGCGGCGAATCCCGAGCGTTCTTCGTCCGACGCGCGCCTTCTCGGCGGCGAGCCGGCGGCGCCGGCCCGAGGTCGGGCCGACGACTTCAGCTGGCCCCGAGGCCAGGAAAGCCCTGGTTTTGCCCAGGAAAGCTCCAGTCGTACGCAGGAAAGCTCCGATGTCGCGCCCGGGTCCGGCAAGCCGCGGCCACGCGGCGCGAGCCGCAAGTCGGGAGAGAATGCGCGCTGAAGCCGGCCATGCGCGCGCCCGCCTGGACCTCCTGGCTGTTCGCTCTGTGCCTCGCCGGGCCCATTATTTCCGCACCGGCTGAGGAGAGTTCCGGACCCTCTCCCGGAGCCGCGCCGCCGACCGTCACCCGCTCGGCGGAGCCGGACTCATCGGCACAAAGGCCGGTCCCCATCGGGCCGATGCCAGGCGCCGCCAAGCCGCAATCGCCGGCCCCGGGCGAGCCGCCGAGCCGGGAATCGATCTGCCTGGCCGTGCAATCCGCGGCGGCTGCCAACGAACTGCCGGTCGAGTTCTTCACGCGCCTGATTTGGCAGGAGAGCCGGTTCGATCCGCGTGCGGTGAGCCGCAAGGGAGCGCAGGGCGTTGCGCAATTCATGCCGAAGACCGCGCTTTGGCGCGGCTTGGCGGACCCGTTCGATCCGATCCAGGCCTTGCCGCAATCGGCCGCCTTCCTGCGGGAGCTGCGAGCTCAATTCGGCAATCTCGGCCTTGCCGCCGCCGCCTATAATGCCGGTCCCGGCCGGGTTCAGGCTTGGCTGGCCGGACAGGCGAGCTTGCCGGGCGAGACCCGGGCTTATGTCATGGCGATCACCGGCTATCCGGCTGAGGCGTGGCGCGCGGGGGAACCGCACGAGAAGGTGGTGCTGCCCGCGGTGCCCTGCCCGCAAGTTGCCAAGCTGTTTACCCCCTCCAAGCCGGTTGTTCCGGCAGGGCCGAAACCGCCCGCCTGGGGGATTCAGCTGGCCGGCAATTGGTCGGAAGCGCGCGCGCTTGCAAGCTATGACTCGCTGCAGAAGCAATATCCTGCCATTCTCGGCGGCCATCCGCCCCTGCTGATCCACAGCAAGATCGCGGGCCGCGGACCTGCGGTCTGGACTCGAATCCGGGTCGGGGCCGACACTCGGGAGGGTGCCGAAAGGCTCTGCTCGAATTTGAAATCGGCCGGCGGCAGCTGCATCGTGCTGCGGAACTGAAACGGCGAGCCGGCCTGCATGGCGCGTGGGGGCGCTTGGGAGCGGGGATGGGCGGGGCTGCAACGAGTCTGGGCGCGCTTGTGGTCTCGGTCGCGACCGCGATGGCGCCGCTCGTCGCGCAATCGAAGCCTCCGGCCGCCGCCTTGCAGGTCCATGCATCCGCGCCGCCGCGCGCCGATGCCGGGCGATCTGCGGCCTCGCCCGGCTTCGCCACGGCACAGACTCATAAGACGCAGGGTCAGAAGACGCAGAGTCAGAAGACGCAGAGTCAAAAGACCCAGAGTCCTAAAGGCGCCTCGAAGCACGCGTCCGCTCGCACCAAATCGTCCCGGGCGAAAAAGGCCCATTCGCACAAAGCCCAGGCGAACGTTCGATCCAAAACCGACACGGTCCGCTCGCGCCCCGTGTTGCAGTTCCATGGGGGTGCTGCCGGATTGTTCGCCGGCTGGCCCTTCACGCGGCCGGGATCGCCGGGACGGTTCGGGGGCGATCACGCCAAGCATCAATATGGCGGATTCATCGGCTGGTTCGGGCCGGTGTTCTGGCCCTACGCCTACGATGACATTTTCGCTTACGTGTTTTGGCCCTTCGATTCCTTCGACTATGGCGAGGCATTCTGGGCTTTCGCCTATGACGATTTGTTCGAGGGGATTTTTTGGGCGGACGCCGAACCCGAGCGCGCGCGCGAAGAGATCGTCGCCGCCGCCGAGGCGGACCTTCCGAGTTCCGAGGACCGAAGCCGGGCAGGGGTGCTCGGGCTTGAAGGGCAATCGCGCGAATTCGCCCAGATCTGCGGCGACCGAACGCCGGCCTTGAGTCAATGGCCGATCCTGCGCATCGCGCAGAGCGTCGGGCTCACGCGCGAGCAACGCATCGCGCTCAAGGATCTTCAGGCCGCCGCCGCCGCCGCTGCACGCGCGCTGAAATCCGCTTGCCCCATCGAAGCGCCGAAAACGCCCGTAGGGCGGCTCGAGGCGATGCAGGAGCGCGTGCGCGCGATGTTGCAGGCGATCGAACTCGTTCGCCCCGCGCTCGAGAAATTTTACGACCCGCTGAGCCAAGCGCAAAAGGCCCGGTTCCATGTGACCGCATCGCAGCCGGCCGGCGAGGACGACGCGGCCGGCTCGGCCAGCGGAGAGAACGAGTTCGTCCCGCAGATCTGCACCGATCATCCGGGCGGCCTCTCGGTGCAAACGGTGGATCGGCTCGAGAACGTGGTTCGGCCGACGGATGTCCAGCGCGGCGCGCTCGACGAGCTCAGAACGGCGGCCGCGCGAGCGGTGCAAATCCTGCGCGACGCTTGCCCGGCCGACACTCCCGGCAACCCGCCCGACCGGCTCGCCGCCATGCAGCAGCGGCTCGGCGCGATGCTCGATGCCGCGGACATGGTGCGTCCGGCGTTGCAAAGCTTTTACGGCTCGCTCACCGACTCGCAGAAGGCGCGGTTCAATGCGGTCGGCAAGCAGGCCGGGCGGGTCGGCGGCTGAGAGTATTTTCGCAACGATGCGCGCTCCGACCCGCGGCTCGGGCGGCAAGCAGATCGGGATCAGCAAGCGTTTCGCCCAGAGCTCGCGGGTCTGCCCGGCGCACGAACGGTCCGGCCCTCGACGCCGCCGCGGGAGTTCTGCTAGGGGTCACGGCGCCCGCTACCTGACCGGGGACCCCGGCCGAGGTCCAAAGCCAAAAAACGTCCATCGGGGAATGAAATGCTCAAGCCGCTGCGCGCCGTGGCGCGGCAGTTCGACAAATGGATCGGCTGGAACCGGGTCGGCATTGCGCTGAGCATCACCATCATCGCGGTCGCGGCGATCGCGCTCTATCGCATGCTCCACGACATCGATGTGAAAGAGGTCATGCGGGCGGTGCGAATGACGCCGCTGCGCGACCTGCTCCTGGCGGGGCTGTTCGTTGCGGCCGGCTATTTCACGCTGACGTTCTACGACCTGTTCGCGTTGCGCACGATCGGATGGAATACGATCCCCTACCGGGTGGCCGCGCTCGCCGGCTTCACCAGCTATTCGATCGGGCACAATGTCGGGGCGAGCGTTTTCACCGGTGCGGCGGTCCGCTACCGCGTCTATTCGGTCTGGGGCCTCACCGCGATCGACGTTGCCAAGATCTGCTTCGTCGCCGGCCTGACCTTCTGGCTGGGCAACGCAACCGTGCTCGGTCTGGGCATCGCCTACGATCCGAACGCCGCGAGCGCCATCGACCAGCTGCCGGTCTGGCTCAATCGTACTCTGGCGGCCGGCATTCTGCTGGTGCTTGCGATCTACGTCGGCTGGGTGTGGCTGGCGCCGCGGCAGATCGGCCGCAGCAATTGGCAGGTGACGCTTCCGGGCGGTCCGCTGACCCTGCTGCAGATCCTGATCGGAATCATCGATCTCGGCTGCTGTGCGCTCGCCATGTTCGTGTTGATGCCGAGCGAGCCGCATATCCCTTTCGTCACGCTTGCGGTCATCTTCGTGATGGCGACGCTGCTCGGATTCGCCAGCACCTCGCCCGGTGGGCTCGGCGTATTCGATGCGGCGATGTTCATCGGGCTGTGGCAGTTCGACAAGGAGGATCTGCTCGCGGGCCTGCTGTTGTTCCGGATGTTCTATTACGTATTGCCGTTCGCGGTCACTCTGGCCGTGCTCGGCGTCCGCGAGTTGTGGCTCGACGTGCGCGAGCTTGCGCCGCACGACCAGGACACGGCGGTCGCCGATCAGAAATCCATCGCGCTCGAAACGCCTTGTCAGGGATCGGAGACCAAGGATCAGTCGGCTGCGTTCGGCGATCGCAAGCAAGCCAGCTCCGATCGTTGATTGCTGGTCTGTTCTGATTTCTGATAATTGGACCGCCATGTCCGATGAGCGCAGCCAATTTCCCGGGGGCATGCCGCTGCGGGAGCGGCTTGTTGCCGCGCGTGGCGTGTTGCTGGCCGCCGCGCTGGTACTGTCGGGGGTTACCGCGTTCGGCGCGCTGTCGTTGTCCTACGCGTTGCTCGGGTTCGCCGTGATCGCGGCGGCTGCGGTCTTCGGCCGCGTCACCTCCATCCCGCAGCGTGCGGGGCGCGGGCCGGAGAATCCCGAGCCGGAAATCGCCGGCCCGTGGATCGAGATTTTGATCGGCAAGCTCCCGGATCCGGTGATCGTGCTCGATCGCGGTGCCCGAGTCGTCGCCTTCAACGCGCAGGCGAGCGCAATGGCCCCGGCGCTGAGCCGAGGCGAAGCGGCTTCGCTGGCGCTGCGCGCACCGGAGGTCGTCGAAGCGATTCGGCTGGCCGGGGCGGGGGCAGGCGCGCAGCGCGTCGAATTCTCCGAGCGCGTTCCGGTCGACCGCTGGCTGGCCGCTCACATTGCGCCGATCGACTTGCCCGAAGGTTCGCGCGGCACGCGTCACCTCCTGCTGATGATTTTTCATGATCTTACTCCCTTGCGCCGTGTCGAGGAGATGCGCGCCGACTTCGTCGCCAATGCCAGCCATGAGCTGCGCACGCCGCTGGCTTCGCTGTCGGGATTCATCGATACGCTGCAAGGTCCCGCCCGCGACGATCCTCGGGCGCGCGAGCGCTTTCTCGCCATCATGAAGACGCAGGCGCATCGCATGGCGCGGCTGATCGATGATCTTCTGTCGCTGTCGCGCGTCGAGCTCAATGCGCATGTGCGACCCGAAACGCCGCTCGAGCTCGGCGCGATCGTTCGCCAGGTCGCCGACGCTCTGCAGATGCTCGCACGCGAGCGCGGGGTGGCGATCGAGCTCGCCATTCCGACCGAACCGCTCATCGTTCCGGGTGACCGCGACGAGCTCACCCGCGTGTTCGAGAATCTCGTCGAGAATGCGGTGAAATACGCGGCTTCGGGCAAGCGCGTCGACATCTCGGCCGAGCGTGCCGCGACCGCGGACGGCAGCGGCGAGGCGATCGTCCGCGTTCGCGATTACGGGCCGGGCATTGCGGCGGAGCATCTGCCGCGCCTGACCGAGCGGTTCTATCGCATCGACGTCGGCCAAAGCCGCGCCGAGGGCGGCACCGGGCTCGGGCTTTCGCTCGTCAAGCATGTGCTCAATCGCCATCGCGGCCGGCTCGGCATCGAAAGCCGGCTCGGCGAAGGCGCGACCTTCACCGTGCGCCTGCCGCTCGCCCCACGTGAACCGCCGCGCGGCAGCATATTACCGCCGTCGTTCATTGAATCTATTGAGTAAAAACAGAGCCTTAAGGGCATTCAATTTTGCACCAAAACAGCTTTCGATTGCGGGTAGGCCATAAGTGTAACTTAGGTTGAGAGCCCATAGCCCCGCGCCGGGCGCCACGCCGCGTGATTACGCGAGCGGATAGGCAAGCCACGCCGCCCGAATTTGCAGCTGCCCAGGCTATGTACCCCCTGATCCGAATTGATAGGCGATCGTGGCTGTCCGCCTTGCGGCGCATTGCGGACTCAAGTCGGCCATCACGCCACATCCGAGATGCCGATTCCGGACGCAGGCAGCCAATCGAGACCGGTCGCGATCCACCTCATTCGATGACCTCGTCGGCGGCCACCTGCAAAGTCAGCGGGACTTTGAGGCCAAGTGCCTTGGCCGTCTTGAGGTTGACGACCAGCTCGAACTTGGTCGGCTGAATAACAGGCAGATCTGACGGCTTTTCGCCTTTGAGAATCTTGCCGGCGTAGACTCCGGCCTGCCGATAGGCGTTTGCAAGACTGGTTCCGTAGCTCATGAGCCCGCCGATCTCGGCGAACTCGCGAAACGAGTACATTGTGGGCAGCACGCGCACGGCCGCGAGCGCAACGATCTGCTCGCGCGCGGCAAGGAAAAAGGGATCGGCGTCGACCGAGACCGCTCCGATTTGCTGGTGGACGAACGTTGCGAACTGTGTGTCGAGGTCGCGTTCAGTACGGGCCTTGGCGACGACGAGTTTCTTCCCGAGCGCCCCCGCCGCCGCCTGCGCGTCTCTCGTGTCGGTCTCCGCATTGGGATTGTCGGGATTCACCAGCATGCCAATCTTCGCGGCCGCGGGGGCGAGCTCGCTGAGGAGCTCCAGGCGCTTCGGACCGTCAGGTTCACCAGGAAGCTTACGCCCGTGAGGTTGCCGCCCGGGTGGTTGAGGCTGGCGACGAGACCGGCCTTGACCGGGTCGAAGCCGCTGACGAACACGATAGGTGTTGTTGTTGTGGCCGTCCTGGCCCGGCTCGAAACGTCGCCCCCGATGGTGACGATGACGGCGACCTGGCGGCGGACCAAGTCCGCCGCCAAGGCCGGCATTCGATCGACTTGATTGTTCGCCGACCGATATTCGAGCATCACGTTGCGGCCTTCGACATAACCGGATCCGCCCAGCCCGCGTTAAAACGCGCCGAGCTGCTCGCGCCGCGTTTCGAAGGGCACGCTGCTGAGCATCCCGATCACGGGCAATGCCTCTTGCGTGCGGGCTGCGAGCGGTCATGCTGAGGCGCCGCCAAGGAGCGTGATGAATTCGCGTCGTCTCATCTACCCCCCAGGTTGGAGTCCATGCTAACGGCAGAATGTAAGACATTACCATTAGACCAGGTCGTGGCGGATGAGAAGTAGACCGCGCTCAGGCAGAGCAAGGCGCCACTCCTTTTGTTGTCGTCCCTCAGGAGCGGTTCGGGTCAAACCCGGTCTTCAGAGTCTTTTGCCGAAAGCGGAATTCCGAGCGGCACAGGACGATGTCGCGAATGTACCAAAAAGAGACCTTCGTGCCCTCGCCATGACTGCTGTAGAGTACTCGCTCAGAGGGCAGCGGCATGGCAACTCAGGGGCAAGGCCGCATCGAACACCGATTTCCTGCCGTCCTCGCCAAAAAGATGAGGCGCCGCGATTTAATCGCGCTGCTCGGCTGCTCGGCTGCTCGGCTGCTCGGCGGCTCGGCGGCGCGGCGGCGTGGCCGTTGGCGGTGCACGCGCAGAGGCCGGTGCCGGTCATTGGAATCTCGGCAGCGAGTCGCCCGAACTATTCGCAAGCCGTCTGCGCGCGTTCCGGCAGGGCTTGAGCGCGGCCGGCTACGATGAAGGGCGCAACGTGACGATCGAATACCGCTGGGCGGAGGGCCACAACGACTGATCAGCTACGGCGCCAACCGACTCGACGCCTATCGCGAGGCGGGCAACTACGTTTGCCGCGTTGCGAAGGGCGAAAAACCGGGTGACTTGCCGGTCGTGCTGCCGACGAAATTTGATCTGCTCATCAACCTCAAGACGGCCAAGACGCTCGGCCTCGAAATTCCCCCAATGCGGCTCGCGGGCGCCGACGCGGTGATCGAATTAGCACGCTGAATGTCTTTTTTGGGTCCCTTAGCGGAAGTCAAGGGTTCAGTGCGGCGAACTGGGAACCGCGAAACCGTGGTTCGCCAAAATCTGTTGACCGATCTCAGAAAGGATGAACAACGCAAAGCGGTACGCGTCTGGGGAAGCAGTGGAGACGACCGTCAGACCATAGTCCGCGCTAACGCGCAGAACTTCGGGTAGAGCAACCACTTGCAATCCACGATCATCGCGCCGTGCCGCAACGGCATTCGTGCAATAGGTCAGGAAAATGTCGGCTGATCCGTCCGCCACGAGGGTGCCATAGAGCGAACGCCCGGTTGGCGCCGCCTTAGTGCCAGGACCGCCGGTGAGTTGCAGGGCCTTCTGCTCGAGCTTCGAGAACGCACCGGCCCTGAGCGCGTCGGCTTTGCGGAACACCTCCCACGCATAGTCGCCCGACGGGTCGGCCCGCGGCGTCGAGGTGCCGAGCTTCACGTTCGAATCGAGCATCCGGTCGAGCAATGTTGCGGGATCGACCACCAGGTCAGGCCGCACGAGGGCACAAAGCTTGTTGCGGGCAAACAGCACTACCGGCCCAGCGCGCTTTGCCTGGGCCAATGCTTTCGGATGCTCCAGATTGGCCGACGCGAACACCCCAGCCGGCGCGCCGGAGAGGATCTCGTCCTTGAGCAAGCCCGACGCCCCGAACTTCGGCTGCACCTGCAAACCGGTGTCGGCCGCGAACGTCTTTACGACTTCGGTGAGCGGTGCGCGCAAACTCCCGGCCGCGTGCAGAAGCACGGGTTCGGATGCAGTTGACGAGATGGACATGCTGGTCAGAGCTGCCACTACCATCACCACCGGGGATCGCCCTCGCGGCGCTAATCCGTCACGTCCTTACGGACGATGGTTCCGACGTGTTCGCCGCGCAGCGCTGGCTCCAGCAGATGCGGGTTGAGCCCGTTAATGACCTGGAATTGCTTCACTTGGCGGGCGCAGGCAAGAAGATCGATGAGCGCCCGGTCGAACGGCAAGGTCGGCAGCTTGCGCGCCTTGAGCTCCGTCACCGTGATGTCCTTGATGAAGGCAGCCTTCGGGTTAGTCTTGGGGTCCGCCTCGTAGAGACCATCGACATCCTTGATCAGCGTATGGTTGACGCAGCCATAACACTCGGCGAGCAAAAAACTGCCTGCGTCCGTGCGGTGCGGCGGTATGCGGCCGACACGCGGCGGGTGCTCCCAGATGGAGAACGGCGGGTCGCCGTTGCAGATTACGGCCGGGGCCGCCTTGATAAAGAACGGCAGCATGTGTCCGAGAATTTCCGGCGGGATCGCCACCACGCCGTGCGGCGCGAGCAGCGTCCCGAGGAGGTGGGCATTGCCGAGAGCGTCGATGATTCGCAGCTGCGCCAGCACGCCGGTCGGCAGGCCGAGATCCATGCCGATCGAGGTCACGTGCCGGCTGCGGATGCCGCCGCCGGTGGCAATGACCAGCTTGAAGTTCGCCAGCGCTGAGACAATGGCATCGACCAGCGGATAGGTCGCGCTCTTGCCACGGTCGACGATCGAGCGGCCGCCGACTTTGAGCACGTGACAAAACGGCAGCATTCTCACGACGGGCGTCTCGGTCGAGGACATCACCCGTTTGTCCAGCAGGCTCTCGCGCATCAGCATCGACTCGACATGGTGGCGTCCGTCGACGGGAATTTCAGCCGTAGGCGATGACGGTGCGAACGATGACATGGTCGGCCTCGCTTACGCGGTGATGATCGTCCCCACACGCTCGCCATTGAGCGCGCGGGTCAAATTGCCTCTCTTCAGACCATTGATGACCTGCACCGAGCGGCGGTGCTTGGCGTTCCGCATGAGTTGGAACACGGTATGTTCGAGGACGACATCAGCGAGGTCGAGCCGCTCGATCTCCTCGACGGTGATGTTAGGGATGAACTTCGCGTTACGGTCCTTTTTCGGATCGGCCGTGTAGAGGCCATCTTCGTCCTTGACATAGATCATCGAGCGCGCCCCCAAGACTTCGCTGATGAGATAGCAACCGGCATCGGTGCGGTGTGGTGGAATGCGGCCAATTTCCGGATTGGGCTGCCAATACGCGTAAGGCGGCATGCCGACCGAGACGACCGCCTGCCGCTCGGCGAGATAAAGCGGGAGCTGAGCGAATTGGGCCGGCTCGATCGCTGGAATGCCGTGCTTCGCCAAAAGGTAGTGCATTATCTTGGCGTTCTGGATACTGACGAAAAAGCCGAGCACGCTAAGCACGCCGGTCGGCACGCCGAGATCGAGGCCGACACTATAAGCGTGTCGGGCCCGGGTGCCGGCACCCGTTCCGATGATCATTTTGTGACGGGGCAGATTCTCAACTATCTCCTCGATGAGTGGGAACACCGCGGCTCGCCCGCGGTCGATGAAGCTCTGGCCGCCGATCTTGATGACGTTTGCGTCAGGCAGGATCTGGATGACGGCCTGCGTGTCGAGCAGGCCCATTTGTGCTTCGTCAGTCGGGCTCGCGCCCACCAAGGCCATGGTCATGCGGTTCAAGGCTTCGTTGTTCATCTTCGTCACCTTCTATTTCCTTGATACCGACGCATCGGCGGGTTGCTTACACTTGCTACTGGTTACGCCCACTCAAACCGAGCGCCGCCTTGCAGTCAGCCGAGAGCTGATCCATCCGCGCTCGCAAGCACCGTCCGAGGCGCTCTTCTCCTGCGCACAGCCTCTCGCTTTCGGCCCTGCAGGCGGCGCGCACTCCGCTTCCACTTCCGCCTCCTCCTCCTCCTCCGCCGCCACTGCCTTGGCTCGTGGGGCTCGCCCGCACCTGCACCAGCCCAGGCGTGTCCCAAAGCTTGACGGTCCGGTCCATCGCGGCCGTCGCCAGCTGCCTTCCACTATGCGAAAAGGTCACAAAGTGAATGCGGCGCTGGTGCCCTGTCAGCTCGGCGACTTCTTTGCGGGTCGCGACGTCCCAGATGCGCACGACGTTGTCGAGACCGGCCGAAGCCAACATCCTGGCGTCAGGAGAGAACGCACAGAACCGAGCCCAGCGCGTGTGGCCTTTGAACGGCGCGAGCTCCTTGCCCGAGCCGATGTCCCACAGCTGTACGTCCTTGCTCGCGCCCGCGGAACAGAGCAGCATGCCGTCCGCAGCAAACGCCACTGAATGGACCGGCCCGGTGTGGACATCGATGGCGGCCATCTCTTTGCCCGTGGCCACGTCCCACAATTTGACCGTGCCGTCGATGCTGCCGGAAGCAAGCGTGCGGCTGTCGGGCGAATAGGCCAGCGCTTTGACGCCTCCGGTATGCCCATTGAGCGTTATCAGCTCCTTGAGCGTAGTCACATCCCAGATCTTGATCGTCTGATCGTATCCTCCTGAAGCGACCGTCTTGCCGTCGGGCGCATAGGCAACCGCGCGGATGACGTTCGTGTGCCCCGACAAGGTCGCGAGCGGCTTGCCCGTTGGCACCTCCCACAACCGAACCGTTCGGTCGTACGCGCCCGTGGCCAAAATCTTGCCGTCGGGCGCAAGCGCGATGGTGACGATCGCGTCGGTATGGCCCTTGAGATTGGCCAGCTCCCTCCCGCTCGCCACGTCCCAAAGACGCGCGGTGTGGTCGTGACTGGCGGAAGCCAGGATTTTGTCGTCCGGCGAGAAGGCCACCGCCATCACGGCTGCCGTATGTCCCGCAAACGACGCCGCTTCATCGCCCTTACCGGTTCCTGTGGGACTCTGGATGCCGGCGTTGAGGACCTCGGCCAAGTCCCACAGTTTGGCAGCGGCGTCCATGGTGGCCGTCGCGAGGGTCTTGCCATCGGGCGAAAACGCCACGCCGCGGACGCGGTCGCCGACATTGAGCACGCTGGCAAGCAGCTTACCGGTCTGGAGGTCCCACACTTTCAGGGTGTCGTCCTGATTGCCAGCGACGACCAGCTTGCCATCGGGTGAAAGCGCGATGCTGAGGACCTCATTTTCGGCTCCCTCGAGTGTCATCTTCTCCGCTCGGGCGGCGACATCCCAAAGCCGCACGGTGCTATCCATGCTGCCGCTGACCAGCGTTCTGTCGTCCGGCGAAAAGGCCAAGCCTCGGACGCCGTGGTCGTGACCTCGCAGCGTTGCCAGCTCGATGCCGGTGGCGACGTCCCAAAATTTGATATTGGTGTCGTTGCTTCCCGAGGCCAACACTCTGCTATCATGGCTGAAGGCCAGCGACCGAACGGCGCCCGCGTGATGGAGCTGAGCCCGTTCCCGGCCGCTCGCCACATCCCACAGTTTGATCGTGTTGTCGTGGCTACCGGACGCCACCGTCTTGCCGTCGGGCGAGTACGCCAGCGATCGGATCATGTTGGAATGCCCCGCGAACGTGGCCAACTCCTTGCCCGCAGCCCAATCCCAGAGCTTCACCGTTCCGTCGTAGCTGCCGGTAGCGAGCAACTTGCCGTCGGGCGAAAAGGCCACGGCCTCGACCGTGGCGCCGTGTCCCGCCAGCGTGACAAGTTCCTTGCCGCTCGCGGCCTCCCACACTTTGGCGGTGCGGTCGTAGCTGGCCGTCGCGACGTGCAGGCCGTCGGCCGAATAGGCCAAACCGCCGAGCGCCAACGTGTGTCCCTTCAAGATGACGTGCGCGTCGGCGAGCGCGGGGAGCGCGAGCGCAATCATCATCAGGAATCCACCGAGCACCGGCAAAGACATTGTCACCCAATGCCATCGTGGAAAGCTTGTGATCCTGTCCGCATAGCTCAGCACGCATCTCCTCCGCAATGCATCGTTTTCAGTCGTGAAGCCAGCCATAGCCCGCTTGGATCTCATCGCGATCCGTCCCCGGCGATCAGATGAATGGCCGGCGCCTTGACCAGGGCCACAATCTCGTCCCGCTCCCGCAGTTCCATGCTTTGCTGGGCTTGATTGGTGAGCAAGGCTTTGAGGGGAAAGCCGCAATCAAGGTCGACGCGCACCATCGGCCCTTCCCGATCCAGGGACCGAATGTGCCCGAGCAGGTGGTTGCGGGCGCTGCTTTGCGGCAGACTGGCGCCCTCCTTTTTCTCCAAAATCACGTCCTCGGCGCGGATGCAAACATACACGCCTCTATCGAGCCTGCCGTTGCGGCACGGGGGGGCAAAAGCGACAAGCTGCTGTGGACCGACTTGAACGGTCGCTAAGCCGTCGGCCATCTGCACGATACTGCCGCGCTCGATGGTCTCAACGCCTACAATGCGCGCCACAGCGAGGTCGACCGGCGCAGAAAATACTTGCTGTACGGAGCCGCTCTGGCGCACTCGTCCTGCTTCGAAGACTGCCACATGATCGCCGAGCGCGAACGCCTCGATGCGATCGTGAGTCACGAGTATCGTCGAGATTCGCAGCTCGACGAGCCAATGGCGAAGCTGCCGCCGCAAATGCTCTCGCGTAGGGGCATCGAGCGCAGAAAGCGGCTCATCGAGCAGGAGCAGACGCGGCCGACAGACTAGCGCGCGTGCCAGCGCAACGCGTTGCTGCTGCCCTCCCGACAACTGCCTCGGGTAACGGTCATCGAGCCCGGTCAACCCGAGCAGCGCCACGATTTCCTCGATGCGCTGCCGCCGCTCCGGCGGCGCGACCTGGCCCAGGCCGTAGCCGATGTTCTGGGCTACACACAAATGAGGGAAGAGGGCGTAATCCTGGAAGAGGTAGCCGATTCGGCGGCGCTGCGGGGGAAGAAAAATGCCACGCGCGGCGTCGCTCCAGATTTCGTCGCCGAAACGGATGATGCCGCGCTCCGGTTTCTCCAGCCCGGCCAGGCATCGCAGCGTCGTCGACTTTCCCGAGCCCGACGGACCGAAGAGGACGGTCAGCGAAAAGGGGTCGGCGGGGCGGCGCAGCTCTACCTGAATCATGGTTCCGCCGGGAAAACGCTTTTCAAACCCCGCGGTTAATTCGGTCGCCGCCGGTGCTTCGCTGCCCCAAGGCGCCTCCGTGCCGGCCGTATAAAGCTGAACCGGTTCGCTGCTGTCGGCAGCGCCGTCCGACGCCAGCGCCTCGTTGCTGAAGGATACGGCCATCTTGTTGTCCGGGCCGCTCTAAAGCGTCTTCCGATTCACGAGGTGCATTGCGCTGACCGCTGCAAATGAGGACGCCAGCAGGACCAAGGAGGTCATTGCCGCCGTGCCGTAGTTTACCGCCTGCACTTCATCATAAATGGAAATCGATACGGTTCGGGTGACTCCGGGAATGTTGCCGCCGACCATGAGGACGACGCCGAATTCGCCGAGCGTGTGGGCAAAGCTCAGGATCACGCCCGTGAGAATTCCAGCCCACGAGAGCGGAAAGGCAATGCGGAAAAAGGTGCGCAGACGGGAGACCCCGAGGCACCACGACGCCTCGACCAGGCGGCGGTCCACACCCGCGAAGGCCGCCGTGAAGGGTCGAACCGCAAAGGGGAGGCTGTAGAGGACGGAGGCGAGCAACAGGCCCGGGAACGAAAAGGCGAGTGAGCGCCCCACCATCGCTTCATAGCTGCGTCCAAGGGGGCTCAGCGGGCCAACGGCGATCAAGATAAAAAAGCCGAGCACGGTTGGCGGCAGGATCATGGGCAGTACGACGATGGCTTCAAGCAGAAATTTCAGGCGCCATCGCGTGACTGCCAACCAGTATGCAAGAGGCAGCCCCAAGGCAAACAAAGTAACCGTGGTCCACCACGCCAACTGCAGGCTGAGCCAGACCGCCTCAAAATCCATGATCTTCTCCATCAATCCGAAAGCCGTGCCGGCGCAGAATCGCCGTGCCACCTTCACTTAGGACAAAGTCACGCAACGCCTCGGCGGCAGCTCGATCCTGGGCCCACGACAGGATCACCCCGCCTTGTTCCCGACGCGGGTAGGCATCAAGCGGCACTTCCCAAAAGCGGCCCTTGTCCCGCAGCGGCGGCGCGAGCGCAAGCGAGTGGCTGATCATTGCGACTTCCGCTCCGCCGCTGTCCACGAATTGGGCCGTTTGCATTACGCTGTCGCCAAGCACGAATCGGCCCTTTACCTGGTCATAGACGCCCAAGCTCTTCATGGCTGCCTCCGCTGCTCGGCCGTAGGGTGCATGGCGCGGATTGGCGATAGCAATCCTGCGCACCGAAGGGCTGAGCAATGCTTGCATCCCGAGCTTCTCAATTTCGATGGGCGAAGTCCGCGGCACCCAAAGGACGAGGCGCCCTACTCCGTAGACAAATTCGCTGTCGGCAAGTGCCAGGCCTTGCCGAATGAGGCGGCGGGGATAGTCGACATCCGCCGAGAAAAAGATGTCAAAGGGAGCGCGATTGGAAAGCTGCGCGTAGAAGTTCCCGGACGAGCCGTGGGTGACGAGGACGTGGACGGCGGGGTGCTGTCGACGAAATGCTTCAACGATCTCACCCATGGTGAACCTGAGATCCGCCGCGGCAGCGACGCCGACCGCACCTTGTTCGGCTGCCGGTCCCGGATGCGCGCAATCGACGCACAGCATGGTGACGATGGTCGGAAGGGTGACCCAGATTTTTCTCAAACCGTTCCGCACAGGGGTGCCTCCTCATGGAAGCTGCTCGCTCGAAGCGAAACGAGCGATTCATTCGGCAGAGTCGTTATTTCTGCCGTACGGAGTAGGCCGACGCACCCGCTTTCGGTGCCTCGGCTGGGAACTGCTTCGACGGTGTCTCGGCAGCTTCGCTTGGCTTGGTCTCGGTCTGGGCATCTCGATCCTCGTTCACCTTGGCGTCCGAACGTGCAAACGCACGAAGAACGAAAATCGTCACAAACCCGCTCAGGAATCCTGCCAGCAGGTTCGGTATCAGGACGGCGGCAGGGAAGAGGTACACTTCGGCTCGCGCCCCAAGCAGGATCACCAATATGAGCTCGGTGGTGATCCGCCCGGCGGCCGCTGCCACGCCAAGCAAGCAGTACCCCAAAGCCCAGGCCGGCAGGCGCCGCACCAGCGGGCCCGCGAGGTCAATCACCAAACCGGGCGCCACGTGCCTGAGGATCTCCAAGGCGCCGAACCGGCCGTCACCTTGCAGGAAACCGATCACTCCCATGATGGACCCCGCAGCCGTGCCGCCCCACCGCGAATAGGTCAGGCGAGATGCCAGCACATACAGCGGGAACAACAGGAGTGCCTTGTGACCGGGAGCAAATGGCAGGCCGGGCAGGATCCTGAGCACCTTGATGGAAGCCATGCACAACGCGATGCCGGTCACGATGCCGATATCCTGGACCAACCGAGGGCCGAGATGGTGGTCGCTTTCGTCGCCCAGGCGCTCGCCCGCGCGCGCGATGTTCGTCCTTATCATCTGAACGAACCCGCCGATGTCGCCGCGCAGCAGTCGCTTCACCGTCGAAAGCGCGCCGCCTTGCCCCGCGGGTTCGGCCCGGCCACGGCGTGACTTTTTCGCTCCCCCCAGCAGCTCGAGCGTGTGGTCGAGCGAGTAGACGAACAGGTCGGGCAGCCGCAACGCGCGCAGGCCGTCCACCAGGTCCCTCCCGGAACCCGTCAGCCGAACAACCGTCGAGGCAAGCAGCAGCGTCAGGATTTGCAAGCACATCAGTGCGGCGCGCTCGAGCCCGGTGAGGTGCAGCGGCAGCACCCAATCGACGATGGGAAGGCGCCAGAGCAGAACGAGGTCGCCTGCGCCGGGACTCTCCGCCGGCAGAAGGACGTAGCAGCCGATCAGGAACAGAAATAACCATTTCAGCCGCCAGACCGGGCGCACGATTTCGGTGATCGGAATTCGGCCGGCCAGCAAAATCGCGAGCTGAAGCGCCAGCAGCGCTGGAATAACCAACCACTGGGCAGGCCGCGTTGTCGCAAACGCCGGCACCATAAAGGCGACGGTGGTGACTGCCAGCAGATAGACCACTTTCAGCACCGAGAATGTCGTGATGCCGTTGTGGTCAGGCACTCGGCGTCTCGCGATCTTCTCCGCACGATTCTCGCGTTTTGTCGGCGAGTATCGCTGTCCCGCAATTCATGCCGCTTGGCATCGATCGAAAATCAACGGTGGATCTTCAAGCTTTGGGGTCCGGCCTGGCCAGTGGGCCCTAAAGATCGGAATGTCTTCAGGAGGCTTCGACCGATCAGGTGCTGCGGAAACATCCGAGGCTTCGAGCCACCGCTATCGGTCGCTATCGTTGCCGCCCGTGCATACCGCCCTTCTTGCCGCCCTTCATGGCGCCCTTCATGCCGCCAGCACCACCACCGGTTCCAGTCATGTCGCCCTTGGCGAGGACCTCATTGCCCCCCAAGAAGCCTCCCTGGCCACGTCCGGCGACGCCGCCGGAAGGGATTTGGCGTTTTTGGGCGGCACCCCCAGCGGCTCCGGATTCAGGGTCTCCGACCAGCCCTCCGCCGGCCGTCAACGCAATCAATGCCGTCGGTGCCAGAAAAATGACTGTCAACGCCAGGATTAGTCTGCGCATGGTGCTCCTCCGTATGGGAAACACATGGGAAATTCCCAATCGGCACGTAGGTTCCCGACAGTCAAGCACGCAAGAGCACGCGACCAATGTCAAGAGGGGCACGCGAGATATTTAAGGTCAGCTATGTCGCGATTGCGACAGATCCCACCCTCGATGAAGGCCCAAGGGCCATGCAGGAACAGGATTCTTCTCTGGTGGGAATCCCCTGGAAGAGTCGCGAACATAGGCGCAAACGCCGACCTTTTGGGCCTTCGCCGTCTTACTTGCACGTCGATAGGCTGCTAGCATTAACTTCGGTGCCGTGGTCGTGCGCCATAGGCTGAAAGCGCACAAAGGCTGGGGCATGTGTGCTTCCGAGCTTCCCGCGGACAGGATGACGCAGAGCGACTCGTCGCCGTACAATTTGTTGTCGGCAGCCTTGTCGGCGGCCATCTTCATAAGTGCCGCATTGCTGTTTGCGGTCGAGCCGATGTTCACCAAGATGGTGCTGCCACGGCTGGGGGGCGCTGCCGCTGTCTGGTCGGTCGCGATGGTGTTCTTCCAGGCGACGCTACTTGCCGGCTATGCCTATGCCCACCTGCTGACGCGCTTCGCGCCGGGACGAGGCTCCGTCCTCATTCATCTCGCGGTCTTGCTGATTGCGTGTCTCGCGCTGCCGCTTCACCTCGCCAGTGGATGGGGCCAGCCGCCTTCCCGCGGCGAGGCGTTCTGGCTCCTCGGCTTGTTTGCGGCCTCGATCGGGCTGCCGTTCTTTGCTCTCGCCGCCAATGGGCCGCTCATGCAGGCATGGTTCGTGCGCACCGATCATCCTTCAGCACGCGACCCGTATTTCCTTTTTGCCGCTAGCAATGTCGGAAGCTTTCTCGCGCTCATCTCCTATCCGACGGTGGTTGAGCCGTTCCTGCGGCTTGGCGAGCAGACATGGCTGTGGACCGTCGGCTTCTATGTCCTGATCCTGCTGATCGCAGCCTGCGGCGTGCTGTTGCTGCGATCAGCCAACTTGTCGCCGGCGGCCGCTACAGTTCGCAGCGAGGAAACCGCGCCGCCTATCTGGCGCGACCGCTTGGCATTCGTTGGACTCGCGGCGGTACCCTCGGGCCTTCTGCTCGCGGTCACCCTCCACATCTCCACCGACGCGGCGGCTGTCCCGTTGTTCTGGGTCTTGCCGCTCGCGATCTACCTGTTGACATTCGTTATCGCTTTCCAATCCCGGCCGGTCGTTCCGCATTCGCTGGTCGTCAAAGTCTTCCCGTTCGTCATTTTGGCTCTGGCCGGCCTCATGATCATCGACCCGTTCTCGACCATCATCGAACTGGCCGTCGTTCATTTGACCGCGTTCTTCGTGATTGCGCTCTTATGCCACGGCGAGCTTGCGCGGCGGCGGCCGGCGCCGAAATACCTCACCGCCTTCTACATGCGGATTTCGGCCGGCGGTATGATCGGCGGCATCGCGGTTGGGCTGATTGCCCCGCAGGTGTTCAACTGGGTGGCCGAATATCCCCTGCTGATCGCGCTCTCGGTCCTGTGCATGCCGGGGCTCGCGCTGCCGGCGAAGGGAGCCGGGCAATATCTGCTGTTCGGTGCACTTGCCGTGGCGGCGGCGCTGCTGACAATACTCATGTCGTCGGGCCTGAAGCTCGATAATAACGTGATAACGCTCTTGATCGGCGCCCTTCTGGGCCTGACCATATATTTCTGGCGGGCCCCTCTGGCGTTCGCCGCTATCATCGCGTTCGTGTTGGTCCTTGGAAATTATCAGTATAACGACGCAATCAACAATTTTGTGGTGCGCAATTTCTTCGGCGTTCTCGCCGCCGCGGAAACGGCCGACGGTCGGTTTCGAATCCTTTGGCATGGCGGCATCGGGCAGGGTGCTCAGCGCATCCGCGACCGCGACGGAAATCCCACAACCGGCCGGCCCGAAATGATCTCCGAGTTCCAGGCTGGCGCCGGCATCGCCCAGACATTCGACGCAGTGCGCGCCCACGTTGGCGGACCAATCAGCTATGCCGTCATTGGGCTAGGCACCGGAAGTCTGAGCTGCCAGGCGCGGCCCGAGGACAGTGTCATCTTTTACGAACTCGATCCAGACGTCATCCGGATCGCGCGCAATCCCGCACTGTTCAACTTCGTCTCGGAGTGCCGGCCGAACATTCCCATCGTGCAAGGCGACGCGCGGCTGACGATCGCGAACGCGCCGGATGCCGGGTACGACCTGATCTTTGTCGATGCTTTCATCGGCGCTGCAATACCGGTACACCTCCTCACCAAGGAGGCGATGGCGATCTATCTGCGCAAGCTCAAGCCAAACGGCATCGTGGCACTCCACGTGTCGAACCATCATCTCGAGCTTGGGAGCGTCGTCGCCGGTATCGCCCATGCAAACGGCGCGATTACGCGCCTTTATGATGGCGCCGACGTTCAAGAAGATGCGGCCGAGCAGAAGTGGGTCCCCATTGTCGCCGCGGTGGCGCGCGAGGATGAGGATTTCGGCGCGCTCGGCAAGTCCAGATATTGGCCGCTCCTGCCGCCCGATCCCGCTCAGCGCGTCTGGACCGATGACTACTCCAATGTGTTGGGAGCGCTTGTACGGCGGTTGCAACAACCCGGTGAGTAGCATCCCGCTCCTTTTCTGGGCTCTCATTATCGCTGCCGTAGTCGTGCTAATGCAGGTGTCTGTTCGGGTGGGGTGATCGTCCGCTCCGTTCGGAGTACCGGCCGCCGATCGGGTGCGCTTCCGCGTGTGGTAGACAACTAATGTCTCATATCGGCAAGACTCAGACGAGCCGATCACGACCGGACATGTCCGTTCATCGGCGCATAAGCGGACGTGGAGCGGAAGCACCCGGAAAACCGAGTTTCACCCAATTCGGAGTTGGCAGGTTTGGCGGCGAATGCGTCCGCGCCGGCGAGCGTGATCGTCGGCGCGCCCAATTGACGCGAGCGCGAAATATGTGCGTGATGCTTTCTGTTACATGGGACTGATGCCGGGCACGCCGCCGCAGTCCTGGCCGGTCGCATGCGGAATGCAGCATGCTGGCGTCGATCGGGATCGACTGCGGCTAAACGCGCTAGAGCGCTGAGCCCGATCTAGAAGATGTCGCCAAGCAATGTTACTCTACGGGGCGCACGTCGCACGGGAGATTTCCAATGTCGCATTGGTCAGCACTGATGACCCGCCGCCGCCTGCTGCAAACGACGGCGTTGGGCGCCGCTGTTGCGACCGGTCTCATCAACGCGCCGCGTGCTGCGCCCGCGGCACGCGCGCAGGGCGCTCCGGTGAAGCTGGGTGTGCTGCATCCGGTATCTGGCGCGCTGTCCTATTCCGGCCAACAGGGCCGGCTCGGTGCAACGATTGCGATCGAGGAGATCAATGCGGCAGGCGGCATCAAGGCGCTGGGCGGTGCCAAGATCGAGGCCGTGCTCGGCGACGCGCAGTCGACGCCGGAAGGCGGCAATGCCGAGGTCGAAAAGATGAACTCGGCGGGCGTGGCGGCTGTCGTCGGCGGCTATGCCAGCTCAATCTGCCTCGCTGCCAGTCAGACAGCCGCCCGCTACGACTTGGCGTACCTGGTCGATGTCGGCGTTGCGGATAACATCGTCACGCGTGGCCTCAAGAACACGTTCCGTTTCGGACCCGGCTTCGGCGTGATTGCGAAAACTGCGCTCGACAACCTCATCACCATCAACGACGAGGCCGGCAAGCCGGCCAATACCGTGATCATCGTCCATGAGGACTCACTGTTCGGATCGGGGCTTGCGAAACTGCTCAATGTGCAACTGCCCGAGCGCGGGTTCCAGGTGCTCGAGACCATTCCGCATCCGACGCCGACCCGCGATTTCAACAACGTGGTTCTGAAAATTAAAGCTCAGAACCCGCATCTCGTGATTCCGGCGAACTACTACAACGAGTACGTGCTGCTTGCTCGCACCATGCAGCAACAGCGCGTGCGCCCGAAAGGCATCTATTCCGTCCTCGGAGGCGCCGCATCTTCCTACAAGTTCGTCAAGGAGTTCCCCGAACCCGCGCAATACATCATGGACTGTAACCACTGGTTCGACCCGCGCAATCCGAAGGCATTGGCGCTCAAGAAGAAGGTCGAGGACATGGGGCAGTTCTACACCTACGAAGTGTTCATGAACTTCTCGTGCGTTCTGCTCGTCGCCGA
>DASWCW010000217.1:0-6343 GCA_036395835.1 Xanthobacteraceae bacterium | reverse complement strand
CCGCGCTGCTGCCGGCCGGGACCTACCGGTTCGGCAATGCGCCCCCGGACGGCCGGCTCGCCGCGCTTGCGTTCGCGCTCGGCTCGTACCGGTTCGCGCGCTACCGCAAGGAGCCCGCAAAGGAGATCCGGCTGGAGCTGCCCGAAGGCGTCGACGGCAGCGATCTTTCGCGCATCGTCGAGGCGGTCGCGCTCGCCCGCGATCTCGTCAACACGCCCGCCAACGATCTCGGCCCCGCCGAGCTCGAAACGGCCGCGCGGGCGCTTGCCGAGCGTCACGGCGCGAGCGTTCGCGCGATCGTCGGCGAAGCGCTGCTGGCGGAAAATTTCCCGCTGATCCACGCGGTCGGCCGCGCCTCCTGCCACGCGCCGCGGCTGATCGACGTCGCCTGGGGCGATGCCGCGGCGCCAAAAGTCACCGTCATCGGCAAGGGGGTGACCTTCGACACCGGCGGGCTCGACATCAAGCCCGAGAGCGCGATGCTGATCATGAAGAAGGACATGGGCGGCGCCGCGAGCGCGCTCGCGTTGGCCCATATGGTGATGGACCGCGGGCTGAAAGTACGGCTGCGCGTGCTCGTCCCGGCGGTCGAGAACGCGATCTCGGGTTCGGCGTTTCGTCCGCTCGACATCTATCCTTCGCGCAAGGGGCTGTCGGTCGAGATCGGCAACACCGATGCGGAGGGTCGGCTGGTGCTCGCCGATGCGCTGGCGCTGGCGGACGAGGAGGAGCCCGAGCCCGTGCTCGATCTCGCAACGCTGACCGGCGCCGCTCGCGTCGCGCTCGGGCCCGACCTGCCGCCGCTCTACACCGAGGACGACGCGCTCGCGGCCGAGGTTTCCGCCTGCGCGGCGGTCGAGAACGATCCGCTGTGGCGCATGCCGCTGTGGCGCGGCTATGAATCGATGCTGGAATCCAAGATCGCGGACATCAGGAACGCCGGCACCGGCGGCTTCGCGGGCTCGATCAGCGCCGCGCTGTTCCTGCGCAGGTTCGTCACGGCGGCGAAGAGCTGGGTCCATATCGACGTCTACGCCTGGACGCCCACGGCCAAGCCGGGCCGTCCCGAGGGCGGCGAATGCCAGGCCGCGCGCGCGCTCTACGCGCTGCTCGCGGCGCGCTACGGCGATTGATCGCCGCGCTTGCGGCGCGCCGCGCGCCGGAAAATACTCCGCATCCGAAACGATCCGCGCCTTGCCGGCGGCGTCCGTCGGCCGCGGCGTCGAGGCGGTCCGGGAGGATGCCATGGCAGTCGAGATCCGGCCGGCGCAGGCGCTCAAGCTGCTGCACGATTTTTCCCATGCGCTGGTGACCGACCGGCAGCCCGATCTTTCGCCGCGTCAGCTCACCATCCTGCTCACGATCTATCTCGATCCGCCGCCGCACAACGTGCGCGGCCTCGCCCGGAAGCTCAAGGTGACGAAGCCCGTCATCACCCGCGCGCTCGACACCATGGGCAAGCTCGGCCTGGTCGCGCGCCGGCGCGACGACGCCGATCGCCGCAACGTGGTGATCCAGCGCACCGTCAAGGGCGCGCTCGCGGTCGAGCACCTCGGCGATCTCCTGGTGCGCACCGCAAAGGGACTTTCGCGGTGACGCGCTTCGATCCGCGCACAACCCCGGCCCGGCCCGACCTCGCGGCTCGGCATCTGCAAGGAAAACTCGAAGCGGCGCGTTTCGTCGACGGCGAGCGCTATCAGGTCGTCGACGCACAGGCGCCGGTCCGGCGCGCGCCCGCGCCCGACGCCGCGCTCGAGACCGAGGCGCTGATGGGCGAGCACGTCATGATCTACGAAATGACCGAGGAAGGATTGGCCTGGGGCCAGCTCGAATCCGACGGCTATGTCGGCTGGCTGCCGGCCAATTCGCTGAGCCTCCCCGGTCCCGCGCCCACGCATCGGGTCTCGGCGCTCCGCACGCTCCTGTTCCCGGGACCCTCGATCAAGCTGCCGCCACTCTGCGCGCCCTCGCTCGGCGCGAGGCTCGCGATCGAGCGCGAGGAGGACCGGCTCGCCGTGACCGCGGCGGGCGGCTTCGTCCCGGCCAATCATCTCGTGCCGCTGCAGCGCTTCGAAGCCGATTTCGTCGCGGTGGCGGAGCGTTTCTGCGGAGCGCCGTATCTATGGGGCGGCAAGACCAGCCTGGGCCTCGATTGCTCGGCGCTGGTGCAGGTCGCGCTGCAGGCCTGCGGCGTTGCCGCGCCGCGCGATGCCGATCTGCAGGAACGAGCGCTCGGCATCGCCATCGATCCGGATGCGGCGTTGCGCAACCTGCGCCGCGGCGATCTCCTGTTCTGGCCCGGCCACGTGGCGATCGCGCGCGAGCGCGACACGCTGGTCCACGCCAACGCGTTTCACATGATGGTGGCGATCGAACCGGCTGCGGAGGCGATCGCCCGCATCCGGGCGGCCGGCAGCGAGGTCACGTCGGTGAAACGATTCTGACTCACCCACAAATCAGCGTTGGAAAAAGGCGTTCATTTCCTGGCGTCGGCATACGGATAGATCAGCTCTCCCGACTTGTACGCGGACGGATATAGGATCACCTCGGTCGATAGCTTGCGAAACTCGTCGATGTTGTTGCTCTTGATGTTCTGGAACTGGATCATCAACATCCGCTCGTCCGCCCACTCGCCCTTGTCGCCGAATTTCACGTCGCCGACCACCGTCGTGAATTTGGTCGTACGGATGTAATCCGCCAGCGCGTCGTCGTTGAGGCTCTTGGTTGCCTCGATCGCGTCGCCCAGCACCTGCAGGTAGGCGTACGCCCAAACCGGCATGTAGTAGCCGAGCGGGTCGACGCCCTCGGCCGCGGCGCGCGCCTGATATTTCCTGAGCAGATCCATGGACCCGGGGAACTGCATCGTGGCAGCCGGTATCCAAGTCTCATAATTGACGATGCCGTTGAGCAGCGGGCCGAGCTGCGTCTTGAACACGGTCGCCTGCAGCCCGACCATGGCGCCGCCCCACATTTTCGGCTTGAAGCCGATCTCGTTGATGGTCTTGACCATCCCGACCGTATCGAGCGGATAGGAGCAGATGACGAGAAGATCGGAATTGGTCGCCTGAATCGCCCGCACCACCGGCGAGAAGTCCGTCGTGGTCGGCGGATAGTTCTTGTCGTACAGGATCTTCAGGTTGGCGGCTTTGGCGTTTTCGCGGGCGCCTTCGCAGGCGTTGCGGCCGAACTCGGCGTCGGCCGCGACGATGGCGATCGTCTGCGGCTTGGGATTCTGCCGCAGCGCCAGCTCGAAAAAGCCCCGGGTGAACGCCGGCTTCGGATTCGGGCCGGTCGGCAGCATCGAGAAATACTTGTCGTACCTGAACTCGTCATTGATGCCGGTTCCGAACAGGCTCAGGAACAGTCGCTTGCGCTCGATCATGACCGGCATCGCCGGAGCGATCTGGGTCGACGCATAGCCGCTCACGGCGACATCGACCTTGTCGACATCGAGCAGCTTCGTGTAGATGCCGGGCACCGTCGAAGGACTGCTCTGATCATCGTAATAGATGAGCTTGACCGGGCGTCCCATCAATCCGCCCTTGGCATTGACGTCCTCCTCCCAGATTTTCATCGCCACCAGCGACATTTTCCCGTTCGGCGCCAGCGGACCCGTAAGCGCCATGCCGAACCCGATCCGGATGGGGTCGTCGGCCCGACCGGGTCCTGCAACGAGCAGCAGCGGAAGCACGAGGATCAACAGACCGCGCGCGATGCGCCCCACGTATATCCCGAGCATGCATTTCCTCCCTGGCTAAATTCGGCCGGAGTGCGCGCGGCTCGCCGCACGATCCATATTGCCGAACTCTTCGGCTTCGCGCGAGGTCCTATCTCGATGGCTCCCGCGAAACCCGCGCCCTGGCATGGCACCCCTCACCCGGCTCGTTGCTCGTACGCTTGACCACATCAGAACTCTGGCTCCGCGATGAGAGCTCTTTGCCTCGCGGCCATCTCCTCCTTCGCTCAATATCCCGCCTTCCGGTCGATCACGTGCTGGAGCGGCAGCCCGCGCTCGAAGCGCTCGATCTGGGTGAGCACGTTTTTTACCAGCGCGCGCGGGTCGGAGACGGCGGCATTGTGCGGCGTGACGATCACGTTCGGATGGGTCCACAGCGGGCTCTCCGGCGGCAGCGGCTCGGTCGGGAACACGTCGAGGCTCGCGCCCGCGAGCGTGCCCTCCGCGAGCGCGGCGAGAATGTCGGCATCGACCTGCAGCTTTCCGCGCCCGGCATTGATCAGATAGGCGCCGCCGAGCGCCCCGTCGCGCTTGAGCTTGCGCAGCAATGCCAGGTCGAGAATTCCTTCGGTCGCCGGCGTGTGCGGCAACAGGCAGACCAGGATCTCGGTGCGGGCGAGAAACGCGTCGAGGCCGTTCTTGCCATGGAACGTCTCGATGCCGGCGACCGATTGTTCGGTGCGGCCAAAACCCGCCACGCGAAACCCGATCCGGGCCAGCACCTCGGCGGCGGCGCGGCCCAGCACGCCGAGCCCCAGAATCCCCACGGCGACTTCGTTCGCGGCCGGCTGCGCGTGCTCGTGCCACACGCGCTCGCATTGCTGCGCCCGATAGAGCCGCAAGCGGCGATGATGCAGGAGCACGTGCAGGACCACGTACTCGGTCATCCGCGCCGTGAGATCCCGGTCGACGACGCGGACGACGGGCACCGCCGGCAGCAGCGGATCGCCGATGAGATGATCGACGCCGGCGCCGAGCGAGAAAATCGCCTTGAGGTCCGGGAACTGCGCCAGCAGGCCGGGCGGCGGCTTCCAGGCGCACGCGTAGCCGATCTCGGCCGGATCGCCGACCTGATCGGGCCAGACCCGGACTTCGCGGCGCGGCGCCAGCGCCTCAAATCGCGCCTGCCATTCCGCCGGATCCCATCCGGTCATGACCAGCAGGATCGCCGACATGCCGCCCGCCCGTTCGTTCGAAGCTTTGTTATTGCGCCACCACGCCCTCGGCGGCGGTCTCGAGATTGAACGCAGCCGCGAACAGCGCGCGGGTGTAGTCGGTCTTCGGGCGCGCGAACAGTTCGGCGGCCGGCCCCTCTTCGACCACCTTGCCGTGGCGCATGACCACGACCCGGCTCGCCAACGCCGCCACCACGCGCAAATCGTGCGAGATGAACATATAGGTCAGGTGGCGGCGCTTCTGCAGCGCGCGCAACAGATCGACGATCTGCGCCTGGATCAGCATGTCGAGCGCGCTGGTCGGTTCATCGAGCACGATGAAGGTCGGCTCGAGCGCCAGCGTGCGGGCCACCGCGATGCGCTGGCGCTGGCCGCCGGAGAACTCGTGCGGATAGCGGAACCGGGTTTCCGGATCGAGCCCGACCTCGACCAGCGCCCGGATCACCCGCTCCTCGCGCTCGGCTTTCGCCATCGCGGGGTGATGCACCCACAGGCCTTCCTCGACAACGTCGGAGAGCGACATGCGCGGGGAGAGCGAGCCGTAGGGGTCCTGGAACACGATCTGCATGTCGCGCCGGAACGGCAACATGCTTCTGAACTTGAGGCCCTGCAGCGATTTGCCCATGAACACGATCGGGCCCTGGGACGAGATCAGCCGCAGGATCGCCAGGCCCAGCGTCGTCTTGCCCGAGCCGGATTCGCCGACGACCCCGAGCGTCTCGCCCTTGCGCACCTCGATGCTGACCCCGTCGACCGCCTTGATGTGGCCGACGGTGCGGCGCAGGAAGCCGCGGCGGACCGGGAACCAGACTTTGAGGTCATCGGTGCGGATCACCGCCGGCGCGCCCGGCTGCAGCGGCGCGGGATCGGGCCTGGGCTCGGCCGCGATCAGCTCGCGCGTATAGGGATGCCGCGGATCGGCGAAGACGTCGGCGACCGTGCCCTGCTCCACGATCTGGCCCTGGCGCATCACGCAGACGCGCTCGGCGGTCTTGCGCACGATGCCGAGATCATGGGTGATGAACAGCACCGCCATGCCGAGCCGCGCCTGCAGATCCTTGATCAGCTTGATGATCTGCGCCTGCACGGTGACGTCGAGCGCGGTCGTGGGCTCATCCGCGATGAGCAGATCGGGCTCGTTGGCGAGCGCGAGCGCGATCATCACGCGCTGGCGCTGTCCGCCGGAGAGCTGGTGCGGATAGCTCGCCAACCGCGATTCCGGATCGGGGATGCCGACCTGACCGAGCAGCTCGATGACCCGGGCGCGCGCCGTCGGCCCGGTCACGCCCGCGTGCAGGTCCAGCACTTCGGCGATCTGGCGCTCCACCGTGTGCAGCGGGTTGAGCGAGGTCATCGGCTCCTGGAACACGACGGTGATGTCGTTGCCGCGCACGTGCCGAATCTCGCGCTCGGGCAGACGCATGAGCTCGCG
>DASWCW010000216.1:0-1719 GCA_036395835.1 Xanthobacteraceae bacterium | reverse complement strand
ACCTTTGGCGGTTGTTTCGACTGCCACACGGCGGGATATTTCTTCGGCAAGCCGGATATGGCGCGCTACCTCGGCGGCTCCGACGTCGGCTTCGAGATGCCGGGCCTCGGCGTGTTCGTCGGGCCGAATTTGACGCCGGATCCGGAGACCGGGCTCGGCAAATGGACCGAGGCGCAGATCGTGACCGCGCTCCAGACCGGCAAGCGCCCCGACGGCCGCGAGCTCGCACCGATCATGCCGTGGCGCTCGTTCGCCAATCTCACCAAGTCCGACGCCCAGGCGATCGCCGCCTACCTCAAGAGCCTCAAGCCCGTCGCGCACCAAGTCCCCGGCCCATTCGGCCCCGACGAAAAGGCGCCGGTGTTCCGCATGAGGGTCGTGCCCCCGGAAGCTGCCGCGGCGAAATAGCGGACGCAATGCGGCGCGGGCGATGAAACCGGACGATACAGCGGGCGGCTGGCGGCCGAGCGAGCGCTATCCCGACCCGGCCGTCGAGGTGCTCGATCCGAGCTTTGCCAAATATCGCATCTTCAGCGCGTCGGTCGAACGTCTCGCCACCGGGATGCGCTGGGGCGAAGGGCCGGTCTGGTTCGGCGACGGCCGGTATCTGTTGTGGAGCGATATTCCCAATGACCGCATCCTGAAATGGGAGGAGGAAACCGAGTGCGTGAGCGTGTTCCGCAAGCCCTCGAACTATGCCAACGGCAACACCCGCGATCGGCACGGCCGGCTCGTCACCTGCGAGCACGGCGGCCGGCGGGTCACGCGCACCGAATACGAAGGCAGCATCACCGTCATCCTCGACCGCTACGACGGCAAGCGGCTCAATTCGCCGAACGACGTCGTGGTGAAATCCGACGGCTCGGTCTGGTTCACCGATCCGCCGTTCGGGATCCTGGGCAATTACGAGGGAAGCCAAGCGACGCCGGAATTGCCGCAGAACGTCTACCGCGTCGATGCCCGCGGACGCGCCAGCGTCGTCGCCGGGGATCTGCGCGGCCCCAACGGGCTTGCATTCTCGCCCGACGAGAACAGGCTCTACATCGTCGAATCGCGCGCCACGCCGAACCGCCTGATCCGCGTTTACGACGTGGTCGACGGCAAGACGCTCGCCAACGACCGGGTGTTCGTCGACGCCGGACCGGGGACGCCGGACGGCTTTCGTTGCGACGTCGACGGCAATCTGTGGTGCGGCTGGGGCATGGGCACGCCTGAGCTCGACGGTGTCGTGGTGTTCTCCCCCGAGGGCAGACTGACCGGCCGCATCCGCCTGCCGGAACGCTGCGCCAACCTTTGCTTCGGCGGGGCCAAGCGCAACCGGCTGTTCATGGCGGCGAGCCGGTCGCTCTATTCGCTCTACGTCAACACCCAGGACGCGCCGGGCGGCTGATCCGATTGCGCGCTTGGTGCGAAGCCGAGCACGGGGATCCTGGCTTCGCCGCGCTCCGTCCGGACGAGGGCCGTGTCCATCATCGGGCTACCGGCGGTGCGGCAAACAGAACACTCTCGCAGATAATTCGGGGGGAAGGTCGTCCGGCGCCCCCGGGCCGGCGACGAATCTGTGATATGAAGGGACATCGGCCTAACAAGGGGCGCGGAAGGGGGACGTCATGGGTACATCCGAACATCTGGTGGGCGGCATCGTCGGGCTGCCGAAGCTTCGCGGTGCGATCGTGTTGCTCGCCGTTTCGCTTCTCGGCGCAAGCAGCGCATTCGCGC
>DASWCW010000215.1:0-5063 GCA_036395835.1 Xanthobacteraceae bacterium | reverse complement strand
ACCGCCATGATTGTGAACGACAGCAGGACGCCGCTCATCCACAGCACGACGCGGCCGATGCTGGCGTTATTCACTGCCCAGGTTCTGTTCTGAGGGAGCGGACCGTTGCAGCCGATTCAATGCGCATCGCGCTTGGATCGGCTTATTCCGCGTCCGGCTGGTTTTCGGGCCGGGCCTGCTCGAAGGCGGCAAGCTTTTGGCAAGCGGCGTCGACCGCGACGATGCGGGGGAATTTTTCGAGCGGCACCTTGTAGCGGCGCGCATTGGCGACCTGGGGAACCAGGCAGAGATCGGCAAGCGTGACCTCGGCGCCGAACGCATAAGGTCCCGGCGCGATCATCGCCTCGATCGCCTCGAAACCGGAAACGATCCAATGCACGTACCAGGCGTCGATCGTCGCCTGGTCGTGGTCGAGCGTTCGCTTGAGGTACTGCAGCACGACGAGGTTGTTGAGCGGATGAATGTCGCAGGCGATGGTCTGGGCTATGGCGCGAATGTTTGCGCGTCGCACGGGATCGTCGGGCAGCAGCCGCGGCTGCGGGTGGGTCTCCTCGATATAGTCGATGATCGCCAGCGATTGGGTGAGCACTTCGCCGCCGGATAGAGCGAGCGCCGGCACGCGCATCTGCGGGTTGATGCTGCGATATTCGGGACGCCGTTGCTCGCCGCCTTGCTTCGTGAGGTGGATGGGCAGGATCTCGTAGCTCAAGCCCTTGAGGTTGAGCGCGATGCGCACGCGGTAGGCGGCGGAGGAGCGAAAATACGAATAGAGCTTCAGCATGGGTCGGGTCGCGGACTGGAGGGAACGGCTGTTGCCGCGCGGCAAAGCCGATCGAGCATGGCGGAAGATCGCACGCGGCGCAACGCCGGGAAAAACCGGCGGCGTCGCGCACGCTGCGCGGCCGGTCGTGCATTGACCTCGGCGACATGCACAACTAGGTACATTGAGCTTCTTCAGGCCGGCGGCACCGACATATGAAGCTCGCCTCGCTCAAGCACGGCCGCGACGGGCAATTGGTCGTCGTCTCGCGCGATCTGAAGCGGGCGGCGGATGCCTCGCACGTGGTGCCGACCTTGCAAGCCGCGCTCGACGATTGGGGCGCGGCCGCGCCGCGGCTGCAGGAGGTCGCCGACGCGCTCGAGGCCGGGCGCATCGCGCACCTCGCCTTCGATCCGAAAAAATGCGCGGCACCGTTGCCGCGCGCGTTCCAGTGGGCCGACGGCTCGGCGTACGTCAATCACGTGGAGCTCGTCCGCAAGGCGCGCGGCGCGGAGATGCCGGCCTCGTTCTGGACCGATCCGCTGATGTACCAGGGCGGCTCCGACGCATTCCTCGGCCCGACGGATCCGATCGAAGTCGCCGAGGAAGCCTACGGCATCGATTTCGAGGCGGAGGTCGCGGTCATCCTCGGCGACGTGACGATGGCGCTCGGTCGCGACGAGGCGGCGGGCGCCATCCGTCTCGTCGTGCTGGTCAACGACGTCTCGCTGCGCAATCTCATTGCCGCCGAGCTCGCCAAAGGCTTCGGCTTCTTTCACGCCAAACCCTCGTCCGCGTTTTCGCCGGTCGCCGTGACGCCGGACGAGCTCGGTCATGCGTTCGACGGCGCCAAGCTCGCGTTGCCGCTGCTGAGCCACGTCAACGGCGCGCCGTTCGGCAAACCGAACGCGGGCGTCGACATGACGTTCGACTTTCCGACGCTCGTCGCGCATGCGGCGAAAACGCGGCCGCTCTCTGCGGGGACCATCGTCGGGTCGGGCACGGTCTCCAACAAGGACGCCGGCGGCAATCCCGGCCGGCCGATCGCGGAAGGCGGGCTCGGCTATTCCTGCATCGCCGAGCAGCGCATGGTGGAGACGATCCGCTTCGGCAAGCCGCAGACGCCGTTCCTGAAATTCGGCGATCGGGTCCGTATCGAGATGTTCGACGCGGACGGGCACTCGATCTTCGGCGCGATCGACCAGATGGTAGTGCACTACACGCCGGCGCGCGCCACATGAGCCGCGACAACGATCAGGGGACTGCGATGAGCAAGGGTTTTGCCTCGAGTGCCGACCACACCGAAAAGAAGATCTCGTTCACCCGCATCGGCGCGGGGCTCTACGCGTTCACGGCCGAAGGCGATCCGAACTCCGGCGTCATCGTCGGCGACGACGCGGTCATGGTCGTCGATGCGCAAGCGACCCCGGTGATGGCCCGCGAGGTCATCGACCGGGTTGCCAAGATCACGGACAAGCCGATCCGATACGTGCTGCTCAGTCATTACCACGCGGTGCGCGTGCTCGGCGCATCGGCCTATACGAATGCCGAGATCCTCGCCTCCGACACGACCCGCGGGCTCATTGAGGAGCGCGGCCAGGCCGATATGGATTCCGAGATCGGGCGCTTTCCAAGATTGTTCCGCGCGGTCGAGACCATCCCGGGGCTGACCTGGCCGACGCTCACCTTCCCGACCGAGCTCTCGGTCTGGCTCGGCAATCGCGAGGTCCGGATCATGCATCTGGGGCGGGCGCACACGGCGGGAGACGTGGTCGCGTTCGTGCCCGACGCGGGCGTGGCGTTCTCGGGCGACCTCGTCGAATATCACTCGGCCTGCTATTGCGGCGACGCGCATTTCAACGACTGGCCGGCGACGCTCGATCGGCTTGCCGAGCTGCAACCGGTCGCGCTGGTGCCCGGCCGCGGCCCGGCGCTCACCTCGGCCGAGATGGTCGCCGACGGCATTCGCCTGACGCGCGACTTCCTGTCGACATTGTACGGCTCGGTCGCCGACAGCGTGGCCAAGGGCCGCTCGCTCAAGCAGGCATTCGATGCGGCGCGCGAAGTCATGGACCCGAAATTCTCCTCCTACGCGATCTACGAGCATTGTCTGCCGTTCAACGTCGCGCGGGCCTACGACGAGGCGCGCGGCATCGATTGGCCGGTGATCTGGACCGCCCAGCGCGACCGCGAGATGTGGGCTGCGCTGCAGGGCTGACGACCGGCCCGGCGGCGCAAAAATCCCCGCGATGGTAAACATTGCATTGCCGAAGGCTGCGGCGAACGCGAATTCAATCGTGTTTGCGGGCGACTGGGCCGGCATTGGCTAGAATTGCGCCGACCGGCTTGAGCGCTTCGAAAGGTTTTTCTGCGATGTTGCCCGCGACGTTCGGACTGCGGGGCTCCCGCCGACGGCGCCAATCGATGCTTGAAAAGAGGGAGTAAGCGATGCAAAGCCTGTTTCGCCGTTTTGTGCGGGATGATTCCGGTGCGACTGCCATCGAGTATGGCTTGATCGCGGCGGGCATTTCCGTGGTCATCATCACCGCCGTGCAGCTGGTCGGCACGAATTTGCAGACCACATTCAACAGCGTGGCGAACGCGGTCCGCTGAGTTCGACCCGCGCGCGTTTGCGAAAAGGCTCCGGCAGGTCCGGAGCCTTTTTCGTTGGCGGGCGCGCATCGGGCCGCCGCCTCAGGGCCTCCTACCGGGGTCCCTGCGTCCCCATATGGCTCCCATCTGCAAATCGGAGGGGCCTAACCATGAATCCTCGGTTTCCTGCGCGCAGCCGGCGCTCGGCGCTGGGAGCATCGCTTACGCTTGCGGCCGCGACCTGGCTGTGCCTGATCGCCGTTCCGGCGAGCGCGGCGGAACAGCCGGACCTGATCTTCCGGAAATCGACCGTATTCAAGCTGTTGACGCCGAACGACAAGCTCGCGGCCTACGCGATCGACGATCCGGAAGTCGAGGGCGTCGCCTGTCATTTCACGGTGCCCGAGCGCGGCGGAATCTCGGGATGGCTGGGAATCGCCGAGGAGGTTTCCGATATCTCGCTCGCCTGTCGGCAGGTCGGACCGATCCATTTCAAGCAAAAGCTCGCGCAAGGCGAGGAAATGTTCCGCCGCCGCCGCTCGATCCTGTTCAAGAAGATGCAGATCGTGCGCGGCTGCGACGTCAAGCGCAATGTGCTCGTCTATGTCGTCTATTCGGACAGATTGATCGAAGGCTCGCCCAAGAACTCGACCTCGAGCGTGCCGATCATGCCGTGGGGATCCGACCCGCCGCAGCGGTGCGCCGACTGGGTCGAGAAATAAGTGTATGCCGAGCGCCGCCCGTCAGCGCGTGCACTCGATGGCCACGAGCTCGCTGCAGGCGCCCCGGCACGCGGCTTTCTGGGGCACGCCTGCGGTGACGTCGGATTGCTCCACCTTGCGGAACGAACGGGCGTCATCGAACGATTGGGAACGGCAATAGGCGCGTGCGACGGCCCCGCCGCAGCTTGCACCGGTCGCCAGGCACCGGTCGACCCCGTAGCCGTCATTGTTGTCGACGATGAAGATGCGCGTTTCCGCCTCCGCCACGACGGTGAGGAGGAGGAAAAGCGAAAGGCATGCAAGTACCAGCCGCATGTTGCAGAGCTCGCGTTGCAAAAGGCCCCCGTCGGGCAGACTACGAGGGGACTCGTTGAGAGGGTGTTAACCGCATCACACTGGGCGAGAATCGAGCAGGACCAATTTCATTCCACGCTTCGCCGCGCCGGGCAAAGGTTCGGAAGGGCTGTGGAAAATTTCGCGAAAAGGTGTGGCACTGGAGCAACGATCGGCCGTCGGACGGGAGGGCGGCTCCGGCGAGGATGCCCGGACGCGCGGAAATCGATCCCGCTTGACGGCCGGCGCGCGCTTGCGCATTCTCCGCCGCCATGAACGGCTCATTCCCATGCGGCATTTGCCGGGAGATTATTCGCTAGCGATCGACGCTGGCTGCGGCCGTCTTTTTCCAAATCGGATGAAATGGACGCCCCGGCCAGCCGAGGGCGTCCGATGCAATTGAAGCTCTACGATACGCTGACGCGCAAGAAGCGCGATTTCGTGCCGCTCGATTGGGGGCGCGATCTTCCCGAATCCGAGCGGCGCGTGCGCATGTATGTGTGCGGCCCGACCGTCTACGATTTCGCCCACATCGGCAATGCGCGCCCGGTCATCGTGTTCGACGTGCTGTTTCGGCTGCTGCGCCATCTTTACGGCGAAGACCGCGTCGTCTACGTGCGCAACGTCACCGACGTCGACGACAAGATCAACGCGCG
>DASWCW010000214.1:0-9776 GCA_036395835.1 Xanthobacteraceae bacterium | reverse complement strand
GAGAAGGGTTATTTCGACACCAGGGTCGTGTTCGTCGACGAGACCGGGCCGAGGGAGCGCCGGGTCAAGCGGCTCGCCATCATGGATCAGGACGGCGCTGCCGTGCGCTATCTGACCCGCGGCGAAGATCTCGTGCTCACGCCGCGCTTCAATCCCTCGACTCAGGAAATCACCTACATGTCCTATGGGCAGGGCGATCCTCGGGTTTATCTGCTCAACATCGAAACCGGACAGCGCGAGATCGTCGGCAATTTCCCTGGCATGAGCTTCTCGCCGCGGTTCTCGCCCGACGGTCAGCGCGTGATCATGAGCCTGCAGCAGGGCAGCAATTCCAACCTGTTCGTGATGGACCTGCGCTCGAAGACGATGACGCGGCTGACCGAGACGCCGGCGATCGACACGGCGCCGTGCTATTCGCCCAACGGCGCGCAGATCTGCTTCGAGTCCGATCGCGGCGGCGCGCAGCAGATCTACGTCATGGCCGCCGGCGGCGGGCCGGCGCAACGCATCAGCTTCGGCAACGGCTCCTATTCGACCCCGGTGTGGTCGCCGCGCGGCGATGCCATCGCGTTCACCAAGCACGGGCAAGGCACGTTCGGGATCGGCGTGATCAAGCCGGACGGCTCGGGCGAGCGGCTCTTGACCGAGGGCTACCACAACGAGGGGCCGACCTGGGCGCCGAACGGCCGCGTGCTGATGTTCTTCCGCGACCCCGGCGGCAACAGCGGGGCCGCGCTGTTCACGATCGACCTCACCGGGCGCAACGAGCAGAGAATCCCGACGCCGAGCTATGCGTCGGATCCGGCCTGGTCGCCGCTGCTGTCGTGAGCGGCGGCGGGGGCGGGCGGCGGCGGGGCCGCCGGGGGCGGGGCGGAACGCTGCGGTAGAATAGAACCGGGCAAGCCCCCCCATGCGCCGCCATGATCGGGACACGTCCGGCTGGTAAAGGCGGGGCGTGGTAAGGCGGGACGTTCACGGGGCCTTAACCATTATCGAAGCTTTCAGCCGTTTGCGAAATTTTGCGTGCTCGCCGCAAGCCGCCGTCAAGGTTGACGGAACCTTCGCTTAACGAAGGCGGGCTAGACCGGGAGTAGGGTCCGGGCAGGGCTTAACGAGGGAGTCACCGGAATGACCAGGATGACCGGGATGTTGCGAAATGCGAAGCTCGCCGTGGCGCTGCTGGCAGGCTTGGCGCTTGCCGCTTGCGCGAGCAGTGCAACGCAGAACCAGGCCGGCATGGCCGCGGCCGGCGCGCCCGGAAGCCAGCAGGATTTCGTCGTCAACGTCGGCGACCGGGTGTTCTTCGAGACGGATTCGACCGAGCTCACGCCCCAGGCGCGCGGCACGCTCGACAAGCAAGCCCAATGGCTGCAGGCCTACAATCGCTACAGTTTCACGGTCGAAGGCCACGCCGATGAGCGCGGAACGCGCGAATACAACATCGCGCTCGGCGCCAGACGCGCGCAGGCGGTGCACGATTATCTCGCCGCGCACGGCGTCGACCCCAACCGGATGCGCACGATCTCCTACGGCAAGGAACGTCCGGTCGCGGTGTGCAACGATATTTCCTGCTGGTCGCAGAACCGGCGGGCCGTCACCGTGCTCAACGCGAGTTCGTAGTCTCGCGCGGCAGCCGGGCGCTTGCACCTGGCTTGTGCGGGCTTTGCCGCCTCCGGCACAAGCGCGGCCTCGGATAATTCCGGACAAATGGGTAGAAGATTTTCCGTCAGAGAGCAATCGCATTTTTGCGAAATGAAAGCGAAAAGCCAGGCCAATTCAGGATCTTGAGATTTCGGCTCGATGGTAATCGCGGGAGACGCGGCTAGGCATTTCATCCTCCGGGCCGGCGCAGACGAGGTGCTGGGTTTTTAGCCCCCTGATACGGCCCGCGCGAAGGGCCATCGCAGCCGACCCCGAATCGACATTTTCGCGCCGGGGCCAGACACATTTTGGTCGAACTCGGCTCGATATGGTACGCGTCCCAATCCCACCGGATCGCTGGCGAATATGTTCGACGCCTCCAAGGTTTTTCGCACGGCCGCGTGCTTGGCCGGGATTGCGGCCGCCGCGGCGGTTTCGCCTGCCTGCGCATCGGAACGCTCGCGAGCCGATCGGCCGGCGCCGGTACGGTTGGCGCAGCTCTCCGCGCCGGATCTCGTGCTGCGGATCGATCGGCTCGAGGAGGAAATCCGCCGGCTCACCGGACTGGTCGAGCAGTTGCAATACCGCAATCAGCAGCTCGAGCAGCAGCTTCGGCGCGCCCAGGGCGCGCCCGGCCCGGGCATCCAGGGCGAAATTGCCAGAGCGCCCGGCACCCCAATGCCGCCGGCCCCGGCCGCCGCCCCGCCCGCCGCGGAGCCGCTGCCTGCGCCTTCCGTCTCCGCCGCCTCGGCCGCCTCTCCCTCGCCGGGCCGGCGCGACGTGTTCGATCCGACGCAAAATCCGACCGCGCCGGGTGCCCCGCGAACGCTGGGCACGCTTTCGGAAGCGGCCGGCCCGCCTGCGGTCGGCGCGCCGATCGGCGAGTCGCCCGATATCGGGGTACCGGGGGGCCGAACGGCGGGAGCCCCGCTCGATCTATCGAGCCTTTCCGGCCAAGCCGCCCGGGAGCCGCCGCCGACGGCAGCCCCGATGTTGCCGCCCGCGGCCGTCGGACCCTCGACCGCGGCCTTGCCGCCGCCGCCCCCGCCATCACGCAACCCGAACCCGGCGGCAGTCCAGACCGTGATGGCGCCGAGCGCGACCCCCAAGGACGAATACGACCTCGCCTACGGCTATGTTCTGCACAAGGACTATGCGCTGGCGGAGGACGGCTTCCGCGCCTTCCTGAAGAAATATCCCGGCGATCGGCTCGTGGCCGATGCAAATTACTGGCTCGGCGAGGCGATGTTCCAGCGCCAGCGCTATCGCGATGCCGCCGAGTCGTTTCTCGCCGTTTCCACGAAATACGAGACGGCGAGCAAAGCGCCGGACGCGCTGTTCCGGCTCGGGCAATCGCTCGCGGCGCTGGGCGAAAAAGACGCGGCATGCGCGACACTCAATGAGGTCGGACGCAAATATCCCCGCGCCTCGGTGGTCCTCAAACAGGGCGTCGAGCGGGAACAGAAGCGTGCCGGCTGCTGAGGCGGCGCCGATCTCGGCGCGCGAGGCGGCAAGGCTGTTCGCCGATATCGACCGGCTTGCGAGCGTGATCCTCGCCGTTTCCGGCGGTCCGGATTCCACGGCGCTCTTGTTTCTGGCCGCGCGCTGGCGCGCCGCGCGCAAACGCCGCCCAAAGCTCATCGCGGTCACCGTCGATCATGGGCTCCGCCCGGGCTCGGCGCGCGAAGCCGCAATGGTGAAGCGGCTGGCCGCCGGCTTGAAGGTCGAGCATCGAACCGTGCGCTGGATCGGCCGCAAGCCCGATACCGGCCTGCAGGAAGCCGCGCGCGAGGCGCGCTACCGACTGCTCGTCGCGGCCGCCGGCAGAGCGGGCGCGCGCCACATTCTCACCGCCCACACGCTCGACGATCAGGCCGAAACCGTGCTGTTTCGGCTCGCCCGCGGCAGCGGCTTGAGCGGACTTGCGGGAATCGCGCGCAGCTCGGCGCTCGATGGCATGACGTTGATCCGGCCTTTGCTCGATATTCCGAAAGCCAGGCTGCTCTCGACGCTCAAGGCCGCGAACATTGCTTTCATCGAGGATCCTTCGAACCAGGATCCTCGATTTGCGCGAACCCGCCTGCGCCAGCTCGCGCCGGCGCTCGCGCGCGAAGGCCTCGATGCGGCCAGATTGGCCGCCTTGGCCCGGCGGCTCGGGCGAGCGGAGCAGGCGATCGCCCGGGCAACCGAACAGGCCCTGGCGCATTTGTGTCGGAAGGGCTCGACAGAGCCCCGAGAAATGGTCATGGATGGCCGCGAGTTTGCCGAACTGCCCGCCGAGATCGCCTTGCGCGTGCTCGGCCGCGCCATCGGACAGATCGGCCGGGAAGGGCCGGTGGAACTCGGCAAGCTCGAACGACTGCTCGCGGCGGTGCTTCGGTCCGGTGCGACGCGCTCGCGCGTGCGGCGCACGTTGGCGGGCGCCATGGTCACGGCGGACGCCGACATAATTGCGGTCGAACGGGCGCCGCCGCGCAGAACGGCGGCCGGCAAGGCGAATTCGGCGCGCCCACGGCGGGGCAAGCCGGTCAAAGCTTCTTTCACCAGCCGCCGGTAGAATGCCGAAGATTCGGCCGTTTCTCTTGGCAGAAGGGTCGATGAAACTTACATTGACCGCAGGGGTGGGGATGCGCTTCGCGGCCACACCGAACGGACCGCCAGACTTGGCGCGTCAAAGGACGCTGGATGAACGCCAATCTCCGTAATTTTGCGCTCTGGGTGATCATCGTCCTGTTGCTGCTGGCGCTGTTCACATTGTTCCAGAACCCCGGCCAGCGCACGACCTCGACCGACATCTCATTCTCTCAGCTCCTCAATGAAGTCGAGCAGGGCCGGGTCCGCGACGTGGTGATTCAGGGGCCGGAAATTCACGGCCAATTCACCGACGGCCGCAGCTTCCAGACCTACGCGCCCAGCGATCCGAGCCTGGTGCAGCGGCTCTACAACAAGGGCGTCTCGATCACCGCGCGCCCGCAGCAGGACAACGTCCCCTGGTTCGTCTCCCTGCTGGTCTCCTGGCTGCCGTTCATTGCGCTGATCGGGGTGTGGATCTTCCTGTCGCGCCAGATGCAGGGCGCCGGCGGCAAGGCGCTCGGGTTCGGCAAGTCGCGCGCCAAGCTTTTGACCGAGGCGCACGGCCGCGTGACGTTCGAGGACGTCGCCGGCGTCGACGAAGCCAAGCAGGACTTGCAGGAGATCGTCGAGTTCCTGCGCGATCCGGGAAAATTCCAGCGACTCGGCGGACGCATTCCGCGCGGCGTGCTCCTGGTCGGACCGCCCGGGACCGGCAAGACCCTGCTGGCTCGCGCGATCGCCGGCGAAGCCAATGTGCCGTTCTTCACCATCTCGGGCTCCGACTTCGTCGAGATGTTCGTCGGGGTGGGCGCCTCGCGCGTGCGCGACATGTTCGAGCAGGCGAAGAAGAACGCGCCCTGCATCATCTTCATCGACGAGATCGACGCGGTCGGCCGCCACCGCGGCGCGGGGCTCGGCGGCGGCAACGACGAGCGCGAGCAGACCCTCAATCAGCTCCTCGTCGAGATGGACGGATTCGAGGCGAACGAAGGCATCATCCTGATCGCCGCGACCAACCGACCCGACGTGCTCGATCCGGCGCTGCTGCGTCCGGGCCGTTTCGACCGGCAAGTGATCGTGCCCAATCCCGACGTGGTCGGCCGCGAGCAGATCCTCAAGGTCCACGTGCGCAAGGTGCCGCTCGCACCCGACGTCAACCTCAAGACCACGGCACGCGGCACCCCCGGTTTCTCCGGCGCGGACCTTGCCAATCTCGTCAACGAGGCGGCGCTGATGGCGGCCCGGCGCAACAAGCGCATGGTCACCCAGCAGGAATTCGAGGACGCCAAGGACAAGGTCATGATGGGCGCCGAGCGCAAATCGCTGATCATGACCGAGGAAGAAAAGATGCTGACCGCCTATCACGAGGGCGGTCACGCCATCGTCGCCCTCAACGTCAAGGCGACCGACCCGGTGCACAAGGCGACCATCATTCCCCGCGGCCGCGCGCTCGGCATGGTGATGCAGCTGCCGGAACGCGACAAGCTGTCGATGAGCCTCGAGCAGATGACGTCGCGGCTCGCGATCATGATGGGCGGGCGCGTCGCCGAGGAGCTGGTGTTCGGACGCGACAAGGTGACCTCGGGGGCCGCCTCCGACATCGAGCAGGCGACCCGGCTCGCCCGCATGATGGTCACGCGCTGGGGCCTGTCCGAGGCGCTCGGCACCGTCGCCTACGGCGAGAATCAGGAAGAGGTGTTCCTCGGCTATTCGGTGTCGCGGCAGCAGAACATTTCGGAAGCCACCGTTCAGAAGATCGACGCCGAGATCAAGCGCCTGGTCGAGGCCGGTTACGACGAATCGATGCGCATCCTCAGCGAGAGGCGCGCCGATCTCGAAGTGCTCGCCAGGGGCCTGCTCGAATACGAGACGCTGTCGGGCGACGAGATCAAGGATCTGCTCGCCGGCAGGCCGCCGGTGCGCGAAGGCGTGAGCGAGCCGCCGCCCCCGCGCTCCTCGGCGGTTCCGACCGCCGGCAAGGGCAGGCCGCGGCCGGAGACCGGCGGCATGGAGCCGCAGCCGCAGGCTTAAGGTTTCACGACAAGCTCGGACCTGTCGTGGCCCGCTTAAGCGGGCAACCCAGTATCCGCCGCCTTCGAGATCGTTACGGTGACGCGAACGCACTTCCGGGGTTACTGGGTCGCCCGGTCGAGCCGGGCGATGACAAGCGGAGGTGTGTAACCCTCCCAGCAATTTTTTCAGGGTTCCGGCCCAAATCGCTCTAAGATGGTTTCGCGCCGGATGCGCGCGAATGAGACCGGCGGCGGGACAGACGGCGATGGTGCGCACATATTTCGGAACCGATGGCATCCGCGGCAGGGCCAATGCCACCATCACGCCGGAACTTGCCCTGAAGGTGGGGCAGGCCGCGGGCGTGGTGTTCCTGCGCGGCGAGCATCGTCACCGCGTCGTCATCGGCAAGGACACGCGGCTTTCCGGCTATATGATCGAGACGGCGATGATCGCCGGCTTCACTTCGGTGGGCATGGACGTGCTGCAGCTCGGTCCGATGCCGACCCCGGCGGTCGCCATGCTCGCGCGCTCGATGCGGGCCGATCTCGGCGTGATGATCTCCGCCTCGCACAATCCCTACGACGACAACGGCATCAAGCTGTTCGGACCCGACGGCTACAAGCTCTCCGACGAGGTGGAGCGGGAGATCGAGCGGCTCATCGATGCCGACATCTCCAAGCGTCTGGCCAAGGGCGCCCACCTCGGCCGCGCCAGGCGCATCGACGGCGTCCATGACCGCTACATCGAGGCCGCCAAGCGCACGCTGCCGCGGAACCTCGAGATCGGCGGGCTGCGCGTGGTGGTCGATTGCGCCAACGGCGCCGCGTACCGGGTCGCCCCCGCGGCCCTGTGGGAGCTCGGCGCCGAGGTCATCGCGATCGGGGTCGAGCCCGACGGCTTCAACATCAACAAGGAATGCGGATCGGTCGCGCCCGAAGCGCTGTGTCAGAAGGTGCGCGAGGTGCGCGCGGATATCGGCATCGCGCTCGACGGCGACGGCGACCGCGTCATCATCGCCGACGAGAAAGGCCATCTGGTCGACGGCGATCAACTGATGGCGGTCGTCGCCGAAAGCTGGCTGCGCGACGGGCGGCTGAGCAAGCCCGGGATCGTCTCCACCGTCATGGCCAATCTCGGCCTGGAGCGCCACCTCGCCGGGCTGGGACTGTCGCTGGCGCGCACGCCGGTCGGCGACCGCTACGTGCTCGAGTACATGCGCGAGCACGGCTTCAACGTCGGCGGCGAGCCCTCGGGACATATCATCCTGTCCGATTACACCACGACCGGCGACGGATTGGTCACGGCCCTGCAGGTGCTTGCGGTGGTGAAGAATCAAGGCCGGCCGGTATCGCAGGTTTGCCACCGCTTCGAGCCGCTGCCGCAAGTGATGAAGAACGTCCGCTACAAGACCGGCAAGCCGCTCGAGCACGCACACGTTCGCTCGGCGATCGCCAAGGCGGAACAGCGGCTCGACGGGCAGGGCCGCCTCGTCGTCCGCCCGTCGGGCACCGAGCCGGTCATCCGCATCATGGGCGAGGGCGACGACCGGATGCTGATCGAGGAGATCGTCGACGGCATCGTCGAAGTAGTGAGCGAAGTGGCGGCTTGATCGCGGTCCGCGGCGCCTCACTCGCCTCTCGTCCTCCGCCATTCGTAGGCCGCGAACGCGCCCCGCAGAAAATAATGTTTCGGCTCCGAACCGGCGTCGTCGAGAATCGCCCGGTCGTTAATTGTTACGGTTAAAAGGTAAGGTTAAGCCCGGTTTAAGAAATCGCTGCCATCGTCCGGTTCATCGATGCCCGCCCGGCGGGCCGGTCGGAGCGAAAGGACGAAGCCGTGGCCAGCGTAAGACTTGCAGCCCTCGCGGGTGCGGCACTCATTCTCGGCGCGCAGGCGGCGGCTGCCGCCGATCTTCCGCCGATCATGCAGAACGCGCCGCCTCCGATCGTGGAATTCGGCGGCTGGTACCTGCGCGGCGACATCGGGTTCCGCAACGAACGCCTGCGCAGCCACGTCTTCGATCCGGCGCCGCCGCCGCCGCCCGAGCCGCTGTTCCCGCTGGTGCGCAAGGGCTGAGATTCCGATCAACCGATTCGGACGCAAACGGCGCGGGTCTCCCGCGCCGTTTCGTTTGGGCGAGACCCGATGCCCGGGCGGAGGGCATGGCGCCTTTGTTTGTTCCGCGGCCATAACGCTCCGTTAAGGTTAATACTCGATGATCGCGGCGAAGAGCAAAGGTCGTCGCATGCGTATCGTCATTGCTGTTTGGCTTGCGGTGTTGGCATTCGCCGAGACCGCGGTTGGTGCCGATCTCGGTCCCTATTTGCGCGGCGGCCAATATGAGGAGCCGGCCCCGGCCTATCGCTGGTCGGGGGTCTACGGCGGCGGCCAGGTCGGATTTTCGGTCGCCGGCATCGACTTCACCGGCGGCGTGGGCTCGCTCATCGCCCACATTCTGCGCGTTACCGCAATCGAGCAGGATCAGCACATCTCCAATTGGCCGCTGCTGGGAAAACGCAACCCATCCGGGGTGAGCTTCGGCGGATTTGTCGGCTACAATTGGCAGTGGGAGGACGCGGTCACCGGAATCGAGCTCAATTACAATCGAACCTCTCTGTCGGGATCGTCCTCGGATACGATAGAGCGATTGTTCTTGGACGACAGCCAAGCTCTTACCGGCCACCATTTCCAATATGACGTGACGGTCCAAGGCTCGGCCACAGCCCGCATCACCGACTTCGGGACATTCCGCCTCCGCGGCGGATGGGCCGCGGGTCCGTTTCTGCCCTACGGCTTCGTGGCTTTTGCGTTGGGACGTGCGGATGTGACGCGCTCGGCGACCGTGCAGTACACGAAAACAGATCTCCCCGATCCAAACGTTACCGCGCTCACTTTTCCGTCTCCGACGTTCGCCCCGTTACCGAGACCGACGGGCGTAGGGGAGCCTTCGCATACGGCGCTGCGGCGGGTCTGGGCGTCGATGTTGCGCTCCTGTCCAACGTCTTCCTGCGCACCGAGTGGGAATGGGTGCAATTCGCTCCGCTCAAAGGCGACCATATCCACATCAGCACCGTGCGCACCGCGCTCGGACTGAAGTTCTGATCGCAGGCGAGCGCGCCGACGACGGGCGACCGATCAAGCAGGCCTTCGCCGGTCCGGGCGCGTTCCTGGCGATCCCAACATCCGTCTTCCTCCGTCAAGTTTCCCGCTTCCGCGCTTGACGAAATAGCGTCCCTTCCGTATTGCCGCGCGCGGGACACCCCTCCCCAACGAGGGGCGCCTATCTGGAAGGGTAGATCATGACCATCGCCAAGCCCGGCGTGCGGCCGCTCTCCCCGCACTTCTCCTCCGGCCCCTGCGCCAAGCGCCCCGGCTGGAGCCTGCAGGCCCTCACCGACGCTCTCACCGGCCGCTCGCACCGCTCCAAATCCGGTCGCGCCAAGCTCAAGCGTGCCATCGATCTCACTCGCGAGATCCTCGAAGTTCCGGCCGGGTATCGCATCGGCATCGTGCCGGCTTCCGACACCGGCGCGGTCGAGATGGCGCTG
>DASWCW010000213.1:0-19790 GCA_036395835.1 Xanthobacteraceae bacterium | reverse complement strand
GGGCCGCAGCTGTCCGGAGATCAGATTGAAATACGTGGTCTTGCCGGCGCCGTTCGGTCCGACGATGGCGGTCAGGGTGCCCGGCGAGAAGGCGCAGCTCACCGCATCGACGGCAACGTGGCCGCCGAAGCGGATGGTGAGGTCGCGCGTCTCAAGCATGGAGCCACGATCCGTCACGGCCGGCGCGCTCATGTTTCCAGCCTGGCCGTTCCGGCCGAGCGCGAAGCGCACGAGCCGGAATCCACGAACACGACGTCTTCTGCAATCTTCAACGCCGTGTTCATGTTGGGATGGATGGATCCCGGGTCACGCTCGCAGCACTCGCGTGGCCGGGATGACGGTCTCATGTGCGCAACCACTCACCGCTTGTTGCGGATCGGAACCGGAAGCTCCGAGATGGGAATTTCACGCACCAGATCCAGCAGATCGTACTCGTTCTTGCCCTCGGCCTTGATCTTGAAGTCGTACATGACCTGCATGGCCTGGTGATCCTCCTTGCGGAGCGTCATCTTGCCCTTGGGCGTATCGAACTCCATGCCCTCCATCGCGACGATCAGCTTCTCGCTTTCGGCGCCGCCGGCCTTCTTGATCGCAGTAAGCGCGGCGCTCGCGGCCGCCATGCCGCCTGCGGTGAAGAAATCCGGCGGCATGTTGAAGCGCTTCTGATGCTCGGTGACCAGCCAGTCGTTCATCGGGTTCTTGGGAAAGCCGTAGTAGTAATAGATCGCTCCCTCGATTCCCGGATGCTGCCGGAACTGCTTCATCACCGGCAGGATGTTGCCGCCCGGCGCCAACTCGATGCCGTAGCGCTCCGGCTTGAGATCCGCGATCTTGGCCAGTGGATGCGGACCGGCCCAGATGAACGTGATGATCTTACGGCCGGGCTTGTCTTTGAGCGCATCGAACAGCCGCTGCGCCGACGCGGTGAAATCCGTGGCATTCTGCGGAGCGTATTCCTCGAAGACGATCTTTGCCTTGCTGTGGGTGGCGGCCAGCGCCTCCTTGAGCGCGGCGACCCCGTCGCGGCCGAACGCGTAGTCCTGCGCCAGGGTCGCGACCGAAACCTCGCCGCTCCCGAACGCGACCGCGGTCGCCAGCGCGTCCTGCGTCGAGTTGCGCGAAGTGCGGAAAATATACCGGTTCCATTTTTCGCCGGTGATCGAGTCCGCGACCGCAGGCTCCACGATCAAGATCTTCTTGGCGTCTTCGGCGATCGGAAGCATCGCAAGCGTCGCGCCCGAGGAGGTGGCGCCGATCGCCAGATCCACCTTGTCGTCCGCATAGGCCTGTTCCAGCAGCGACTTGGCGATATCCGGCTTGCCCTGGTCGTCCTTGGGCAGCACGATGATCTTGCGGCCGTTGAGCGACAAACTGCCTTGGGTCAGAAACTCCAGGCCGAGCGTCAGTCCGTTTTCGGTCTGCTTGGCATAGGCCTCGAGCGGACCGGTCTTGCTGTAAATGAGCGCGAACTTGAGATCCTGGGCGCTCGCCTCGCCCGCCATCATCACGGTCGCGCCCAACAGCGCGCCGGCAATCAGCTTTTTCATGACCATCTCCCGGTCGGCACCTGCCGCAATCGGCTTTAGCCGTCCCGTTTCGCAGGCACAAGCCGAGATTTCGCATGCCGCAGATTGGCTTGTCGCGGCCACCGGCGTGCTGCTGCGGCCGCGGTATTGCTCCGGCGGCAGCTCCGGTCTGCAAGATTGTTGCTTTGAGAGTCGACCGCGCGGTCGCATAATCGCGGCAACAACCAAAGTCTTGGCCCTATTGCGGGAGGATGCCTTGAGAACGCTGTTTGCATGGCTTACCGCGCTCGCCGCCCTCCTCGGGATGCATGCGGCGGCCGCCCAGGATGTTCCGCGTGCGAAGCCGGAAGAAGTCGGGTTTTCCTCGGAGCGGCTCGACCGCATCACCCAGATGTTTCGGGACGATGCCGCGGAAGGCACGGTGCCGGGTTTCGTCTTGCTGATCGCACGGCACGGCAAGATCGCCTATTTCGAAGCCGCCGGCGTGCTCGATCCCGATACCAAGACGCCGATGACCCAGGATGCGATCTTCCGCATCTATTCGATGAGCAAGCCGATCACGCAGGTCACGGCCATGATGCTCTACGAGCAGGGCCGCATCACGCTCGATGAGCCGGTCGCAAAGTACCTGCCCCAGTTCAAGGACATGAAGGTCGGCATCGAGAAGGCCGATCCGGCGGGAGGCCAGCCGACGCTCGACCTGGTGGCGGCGCAGCGGCCCATGCTGATCCAGGATCTGATGCGGCACACCTCCGGCCTGACCTACGGCTTCTTCGGAAATCTCCTGGTGAAAAAGGCCTATGTGGAGGCCCAACTCGCCAAGGGCGATTTCGACAATGCGGAGTTCGCCAACCGCATCGCCAAGCTGCCGCTGGCGTTCCAGCCGGGGACCACGTGGGATTACAGTCATTCGACCGACATTCTCGGCCGGCTGATCGAAGTTGTATCCGGCAAGTCGCTTTATCAGACCGAGAAGGAGCTGCTGCTCGATCCGCTCGGCATGAAGGACACGAGCTTCTTCGTGACCGATGCGGCGAAGCACAGCCGCATTGCCGAGCCCTTCAAGGCGGACCGCACCATCGGCGTGGACGCCGAAGTGAACGATCCGCGGGTCGCCAGGAAATGGGAGAGCGGCGGGGGCGGCATGACCGGCACCACGACCGATTACGCGCGCTTCCTGCAGATGCTGCTCAACGGCGGCACGCTCGACGGCAAACGCTATCTCGGCCCGAAGACGGTCGCCTATATGACGGCGGATCACATGGGGAATGTCATCGTACCCGGTCCGTATTATTTGCCCGGGCCGGGCTACGGCTTCGGATTGGGCTTCGCGGTGCGCAAGGAGCAGGGCGTAGCGCCGGCGATGGGCAGCCCGGGAGAGTATTATTGGGGCGGCGCCGGCGGGACCTATTTCTGGGTAGACCCGAAGGAAGACATGTACGTGGTCTTCATGATGCAGTCGCCCAAGCAGCGGATCCATTATCGCCCGGTGATCCGCGACATGGTCTATGCGGCGCTAGTGAATTGATCGCGGCCGCGCGGACTTCGTCCGCCCGGCACCCTCTCCCGCGAGGCCCGCAAGGGGAGAGGGGAACGCGCGAGCTGAGAGTCAGCGGCTCAGAACGGGATTTCGTCGTCGAGATCGTCGCGCTTGGCGCCGGCAAGAGCCGGCTTGCGCTCGCGCGGACCGCTCGGTCCCGCCGAGCCGAAATCGCCCGGCTCGCCGGCGTCGCCCGCGGTCCCGCCGCCAACGCGATCGAGCATGGTGAGCTGCGAGTTGAAGCCCTGCAGCACCACCTCGGTCGAATAGCGGTCCTGGCCCTGCTGATCCTGCCATTTGCGGGTCTGCAGCTGGCCTTCGAGATAAACCTTGGCGCCCTTCTTCAGATATTGCTCGGCGATCCGGCAAAGCCCCTCGTTGAAGATCACGACCCGATGCCATTCGGTCCGCTCCCGGCGTTCACCGCTCGTCTTGTCGCGCCAGCTGTCGGAAGTCGCCACGCGCAGGTTCGCCACCGGCCTGCCGTCCTGGGTGCGGCGGATTTCAGGATCCGCTCCGAGATTGCCGACCAGGATCACCTTGTTCACGCTACCCGCCATGAGAGCTCTCCAATCCGCCGCTCGTGAAATGCCAAGCTAGTCCGAAGCCCCGCGGCGGCAAGGCTTTCGGGAACGATCTCGGTGGATGTTCCCGTTTCGTTCTTATCATTTCGCCGGCCGCGAGGCAAGCACGGCAATTCTTCGGGCCACAAAAGGGCCGGGCTTGCTATCCACAGAATGCAGCTATGGCCGGGCTTCGCGCGGGCTGGCGCAGTCGGGCCGTTCTTACTACGTTCCAGGCGTCCTGCGCGCCGGGCCCCGCGTATGGACCGGCTCGAAAGCGGCGGACCAGCACGCATGAACGATCTATTCGACAAGCACGGCCGCCGTCCCGAGGGGCGGGTCCTCGCCATCCGCGGCGCGCGCGAGCACAACCTCAAGAATATCGATCTCGAGATCCCGCGCGACCGGCTGGTGGTGTTCACCGGGCTGTCCGGCTCCGGCAAATCCTCCCTCGCCTTCGACACCATCTATGCCGAGGGTCAGCGGCGCTACGTCGAGAGCCTCTCGGCCTATGCCCGCCAATTCCTGGAAATGATGCAGAAGCCGGACGTCGACCAGATCGACGGGCTCTCGCCGGCCATTTCAATCGAGCAGAAGACCACCTCGAAAAACCCGCGCTCGACCGTCGGCACGGTGACCGAGATCTACGATTACATGCGGCTCTTGTGGGCGCGCATCGGCGTGCCGTATTCGCCGGCAACCGGCCTGCCGATCGAGAGCCAGACCGTGTCGCAGATGGTCGACCGCATCCTGGCGCTCCCCGAGGGCACGCGGCTCTACCTCTTGGCGCCGGTGGTACGCGGGCGCAAGGGCGAGTACCGCAAGGAACTCGCCGAGTTCATGAAACGCGGCTTCCAACGGGTGAAGATCGACGGCAAGTTCTACGAGATCGCCGAGGCGCCCGCGCTCGACAAGAAGTTCAAGCACGACATCGACGTGGTGGTCGACCGCATCGTGGTGCGACCCGACCTCGCCACGCGACTTGCGGATTCGCTGGAGACCGCGCTCAAGCTCGCCGACGGCATTGCGGTAGCGGAGTTGGCGGACGGGGCGGTTACCTCCCCTCTTGTGGGGGAGGTCGACCGGCCGCAGGCCGGTCGGGAGGGGGGTAAACAACAAGCTCAGGAGCGGGTATCGGCCCCCCTCCCCGACCCTCCCCCACGAGGGGGGAGGGAGAAGAAAGGCCCCCAGCCCGAGCGCCTCATCTTCTCCGAGAAATTCGCCTGCCCGGTTTCCGGCTTCACCATTTCGGAGATCGAGCCGCGGCTGTTCTCGTTCAACAACCCGTTCGGCGCCTGCCCGGCCTGCGGCGGGCTCGGGGTCGAGCAGCGCATCGACGCCGACCTGATCGTCCCCGACAAGGATCTGGCGCTGCGCAAGGGCGCGATCGCGCCGTGGTCGCGCTCGACCAGCCCGTATTACACCCAGACGCTGGAGGCGCTCGGAAAGCACTACAAATTCTCGCTCAATACGCCCTGGAAGGATCTGCCCGCCAAGGCCCGCGAGGCGATCCTCTACGGTTCGGGCGAGACCGCGATCCGGTTCCTGTACGACGACGGCCTGCGCGCCTACGAGACCAAGAAACCGTTCGAGGGCGTGCTGCGCAACCTCGAGCGGCGCTGGCGCGAGACCGACAGCGAATGGGTGCGCGAGGAGATTTCGAGGTATTTCACCGACATCCCCTGCCATGAATGCAACGGCTACCGGCTCAAGCCCGAGGCGCTGGCGGTGAAGATCGCCGGGCTGCACATCGGCGAAGCAACCGAGATGTCGGTCAAGCGCGCCGGCGAATGGTTCAAGGACCTGCCGCAGCACCTCACCCCCAAGCAGAACGAGATCGCGGTGCGGGTGCTTAAGGAAATCCGCGAGCGATTGCGCTTTTTGGTCGACGTCGGCCTCGAATATCTCACGCTGGCGCGCGCGGCGGGAACGCTGTCCGGCGGCGAGAGCCAGCGCATCCGGCTCGCCTCGCAGATCGGCTCGGGGCTGACCGGCGTGCTCTACGTGCTCGACGAGCCCTCGATCGGGCTGCACCAGCGCGACAATGCGCGACTATTGGAAACGCTCAAGCGCCTGCGCGATCTCGACAACACGGTGATCGTGGTCGAGCACGACGAGGATGCGATCCGTTCCGCCGATCACGTCGTCGACGTGGGACCGGGCGCCGGCGTCCACGGCGGCCACATCGTCGCGCAGGGCACGCCCGACGACATCATGGCGAGTCCGGCTTCGATCACCGGCAAATATTTGACCGGCGAGCTCGTCATCCCGGTTCCGGAGCGGCGCACGATCAATCCGCGGCGCACGTTCAAGCTGATCGGCGCGCGCGGCAACAACCTCAAGCAAATCACCGCGGAGATCCCGCTCGGCCTGTTCACCTGCGTGACCGGCGTGTCCGGCGGCGGCAAGTCGACGCTCCTGGTCGACACGCTCTACAAGGCGGTGGCGCGGCGACTCAACGGCGCGAGCGAGGCCCCAGCGCCTTACGACCGCATCGAAGGCCTCGAGCATCTCGACAAGGTGATCGATATCGACCAGTCGCCGATCGGGCGCACGCCGCGCTCCAATCCCGCGACCTATACGGGCGCGTTCACGCCGATCCGCGAATGGTTCGCCGGCCTGCCGGAGTCGCGCGCGCGCGGCTACGAGCCAGGACGGTTCTCGTTCAACGTCAAAGGCGGGCGCTGCGAGGCCTGCCAGGGCGACGGCGTCATCAAGATCGAGATGCACTTTTTGCCCGACGTCTACGTCACCTGCGACGTCTGCAAGGGCAAGCGCTACAACCGCGAGACGCTCGAAGTCGAGTTCAAGAGCAAATCGATCGCCGACGTGCTCGACATGACGGTCGACGAGGCGGCGGAATTCTTCAAGGCAGTGCCCCGCATCCGCAACGTGCTGGAGACGCTGCAGCGCGTCGGGCTCGGCTATATCCACGTCGGCCAGCAGGCGACGACGCTCTCGGGCGGCGAGGCGCAGCGGGTCAAGCTGGCCAAGGAGCTGTCGAAGCGCGCGACCGGCCGCACCCTTTACATTCTCGACGAGCCGACCACGGGCCTGCATTTCCACGACGTCGCCAAATTGCTCGACGTGCTGCACGAGCTGGTCGAGCAGGGCAATTCCGTGGTGGTGATCGAGCACAATCTCGAAGTGATCAAGACCGCGGACTGGATCATCGACCTCGGCCCCGAAGGCGGCGACGGCGGCGGCGAGATCGTGGCCGCCGGCCCGCCGGAGATGATCGCCAAGGTGAAGCGCAGTTACACCGGCCAATTCCTGGCGCCCGTGCTGCGCCGCCCGGGGCGGCGGACGGAGGCCGCGGAGTAGGCTGCGGACGAGCAGAAGAGGTTCTTGATGGTGAAGCCTGTTGGTCGGAGACTGTCAATCCCTGCACCCCATTTGGTTCGATTATGATGCCGCGCTCACTCGTGTACTCGAGACTCGCTGTTGCTTTCGCGCAAGGTATTGTCCTCTACTTTCTCTATCACGCTTACGAATTGAGGGCTTGGCCGGCCGGCGATCAATTGATTTTCGCGTCAATCGTCACCGTCGCGTTGTTTGTCCCCCTTATTCTCGTCGCCGGTGTTGGAAACCTTCGACCTTGGACCCTCGCCATTTGGATCGTGATCGCTACCGCGATCTGCGCCGGCTTGGCGGCCTACAACGTTTATCGCGGTCCCATCGGCAACGCTTCGGGTCAATGGCTGGGCTCCAGCAGCCATATGCGCCCAGCCATCATAGCCATTCTCTTTGTGACCCACTCGCTGATCGTATCGGGCGATGCAGAACGGCACTTCATCGCTCGCTATGCAAATTACTTCGACATTTCATGGAAACATGGCGTGCAGCTAGTCCTTGCCGGTATTTTCCTGGGAGTTTTTTGGGCACTGCTGTTCCTGGGGGCAAAGCTCTTTGGGCTGATACGAATTGAGCTCTTTGCAGATCTGATCAAACGGCCATGGTTTGCCATACCTGCCACGATGCTGGTTCTTACACTTGCCATCCATATCACCGACTTACGGCCAGGCATCGTCCGCGGAACGCAAACATTGATGTTGACATTATTGTCTTGGCTGTTGCCAATGATGGCTTTGATCGCGTTTGGGTTTACTGTGGCTCTGTCATTCACGGGCCTTGATCCGCTTTGGAACACGCACCGTGCAACCGCCATTCTCCTCATAGCCGCCTTTGCTCTGATTTTGCTGATCAACAGTGCGTATCAGGATGGCGGACCCGAACATTTCAGGGCCGCCCCGCTACGCTATTCCAGCGTCCTTGCGGCTGTCCTTCTCGCGCCCCTCCTGGGGCTGGCCTCGTATGCTCTCTTATTGCGCGTGCAGCAATACGGCTGGACTCCCGACCGTATTATTACACTAGCATGCATCGCCGTAGCGGCTTGCTATGCGGTCGGCTATTTCGTTGCGGCATTGCGTTCCGGCTTGATGGTTCGAGAACTTGAAACTACCAATGTGCTCACTGCGTTTTTCATAGTAGTGGTCCTGCTTGCACTGTTCACGCCGATCGCCGATCCGGCGCGCATTTCCGTGGCCGATCAAGTCAATCGGTTGCAATCCGGAAGTATCCCACCCGACAAATTCGATTTTGGTTTCTTGCGATTCGGCTCGGGTCGGTACGGAATGGCCGCGCTCGAGGGGTTGGCCGGCCTTACCGATGGGCCACAAAACGCCGAGATCGCGGAGAAGGCGCGTCAAGCTTTCCGCCTACAAAACCGCTGGCAAAACTTGAATACGGTAGTGCAGGTGACGCCGCAGATGCGTGCGGCCAACATAACGATTGTACATCCAGGGGGGCAGACCATTCCAGACAGTTGCGGCAGGATTGGAATTCGATGCCGAAAAAATGGCTCCTGCCGAAGTGTCTAGTATCGAACGCGAAATGTGATGCTGTCTTGGTCGACTTGGATGGCGATAGAATACCGGAAATTCTGCTGTTTGGTTTGCCAGGACCTTCCGCAGTGTTCAAATCCGTAGCAGGCGATTACTGGGAGTTCCTCGGGGGAATTTCGAACGCGCATTGTCCAGCGGTTCGAGAGGCGATGCGAGCCGGCAATTTCGAGCTTGCCCAACCATCGCTAAATGAATTGCAGGTCAACGGACAGCGATTGCAGGTCCAGCTCCAACGGGATTGCCCGCCTCGACGCTAAGTCCTTGCAGCAGTCACAAAGCAAAAAATGAAGTGTCGCGCCTACCACAGCACGCGCACGCCGAGGGCGCGGAACACAGGGTCGGCCGCAACAAGGGGGACGCCTTCGACCTGAGCCTGGGCAGCTGGGCTTTTGCCTGCTTGATCGTGAACGTCGCCATGCACGTCATGCCGGTCGAATGACAGGATGGTCCACGTGCTGTGCCGCGTATTCGAGCGCCGCAGCGATATCGTCATCCTCCAAATATGGAAAATCCGCGAGGATATCCGCACGGCTCGCACCGCCCGCGAGCAGGTCGAGGATATCCTTCACCCGCACCCGCAAGCCGCGGATACAGGGCCGGCCACCGAAAACGTCCGGATCAACGGTGATGCGATCGAGGTGGTTGGTCATTCTCTGCCTGCATCTGTCGCGGATACTGTAGCAAAAGCCGGCCCTCCGCGCATCTGCGACACCATTGTAGCTCACGCCGGATCTACCGGCCTCATCCGTTTCGCGATTTCCGCCCCCTGCTCGCGCTCGACCAAGGCGATGTCGTACTGGCTCTGGAGAGCCACCCAGAACTGCGGGCTGTCGCCGAAATACCGCCCGAGCCGCACCGCGCTATCGGCGGTGATCGAGCGTCGTCCCTCGAGAATATCGCTAACGCGACCGGAGGAGACGCCGAGATCGAGCGCAAGCCGGTTGGCGCTGAGGCCCCGGAGGGTCATTTCTCGCTTCAAGAGACGCCCGGGATGTGCCAGGGGAGGCATGTCTTTAACCTCTGTGAGAGTCAGCGATCTCTACGTCTCCGGCGTCGAATGAACGAGCAGTATTTGGAGTAATGGCCATGATCCGGGTCGGCGTCGGCGGGTGGGTGTTCGCGCCCTGGCGCGGCATGTTCTATCCGAAAAACCTGCCGCAGGCGCGCGAGCTCGAACATGCCAGCCGGCAGCTGACCTCGATCGAGATCAACGGCACCTTCTACGGCTCGCAGAAACCGGCGAGCTTCCGGCGCTGGCGCGACGACACGCCGGATGGCTTCGTGTTCTCGCTCAAGGGCCCGCGGTTCGCGACGCATCGGCGCGAGCTTTCCGAGGCGGGTGCATCGATCGAGCGATTTTTCGCAAGCGGCGTGCTGGAGCTCGGCAACAAGCTCGGGCCGGTGCTGTGGCAATTCCCGGGGACCAAACGCTTCGAGCCGGAGGATTTCGGCGCATTACTCAAGCAGTTGCCGGCGAGCGTCGAGGGGCGACGCATTCGTCACGTGGTCGAGGTTTCCCACGAGAGTTTTGCCGCGCCGGCGTTCATCGACCTGCTGCGGAAACATCATGTAGCGCTCGCGCTGATCGATTCCGCGGATCGTCCGGCCATGTTCGATCTCACGGCAGATTTCGTCTATGCCCGCTTGCGCCGTTCGGTCGAGGAAGAGCCGGCCGGCTATCCGCAATCCGCGCTCGACCAATGGGCGGAGCGCTTCAAGACCTGGGCCGCGGGCGACGAGCCGAACGATCTGCCGCGCATTCATGCCGAGCCGGCGCCCGCCGCGAAGGCGCGCGATTGTTTCGTGTATTTCATCAGCGGCGCCAAGGTGCGGGCTCCGGCCGCCGCGCAGGCGCTGATCGAGCGCTTGGCGCAGTGAAGATGTTCGACGCGATCGCATTCGCGGGCGGCGGCAACCGCTGTTATTGGCAGGGCGGCTTCTACGAGGCGGTCGCCGACCGGCTCGCGCTTCCGCCGAAGCTCGCCATCGGCGTGAGCGCCGGCGCGTTCGCCTGCATCTATTCGGTCCTCGGCATAGGGCCGCGCGTGCGCAAGCTGGTGCTCGCCGCGTGCGGACCGCATCGGAAGAATTTCGATTTCCGCGGCTGGCGCGCCGGCGGCCCGCTGTGCCCGGTGGGCCCGATGTACCGCGATCTGCTGGCGCAACTCATCGACGACGCGGCGCTCGCGCGGCTGCAGCAGAGCACGGATCTGCACATCGCCGTTGCGCGGCTGCCGTTCGGGCTGCCGCCGCTCCTCGGTGCCGCGATCGGGATCGGCTGTTATCAGCTCGAAAAGCACCTGCTCCACCCGGTGCACCCGCGGTTCGGGCGAGCGCTCGGGTTCCGGGCGGAATTCGTGCGCGTGCGCGATCTCGCCACGTCGGGCGAACTGCGCGATGCCGTCATGGCCAGCGGCTGCGTACCGCCGTTCATGCCGCGGGTCCTGGTCGGCGGAAAGCCCGGGTTCGATGGCGGACTGGTCGACAACGTCCCGGTCGAGCCGCTCGAGCCCGTCGAGGCCGCCGGCGGCCGGACGCTGGTGCTGCTGACCCGGACCTACCGGCGCGTGCCCAAGGTGCCGGGCCGGACCTACGTCCAGCCCTCGCGCCCGATCGGGGCCAAGCAGTTCGACCTGACGAATCCGGCAGCGATCCAGGACGCCTATGAGCTGGGGCTCCAGGACGGAAAAGCTTTTGCGGCTAGCCTGTAGCCCGAGTCCTAAGCCATGCGCTTTCTGCAATGCTGCGGCGCAGCATAAAGTGGTTTTCCTGGCCATCACGGGCGCTTATTTTCCATTTCGAGCTCAAAAACGAGTCGTTTCCGGCCCTTGCAGCTGGTTTCGAAAGGAAGGTACCCATGTTCATTGCCAAATTGATCGGCTGGTATCGCATGTGGTCGCGCTACGAGCGAGGCGTTCGTGAGCTGTCTCAGCTCAGCGACCGCGAGCTCGCCGACATCGGCGTGACCCGCTCCGAAATTGCAGCGATCGCCTGGCACGACGCCCATCGCTGATTTTTCGCCGCAACTCTGCCCGAGAACGCCCGCCGCTTGCGCGGGCGTTTTCGTGTCCGGCCGCTTGCTGCCGCCGCGCCGACGCGACATATCGGGAGCATGAAGCCCGTCCACGTCATCGGCGGAGGCCTCGCCGGATCGGAAGCCGCCTGGCAGATTGCCAGCCGGGGCGTTCCGGTCGTGCTCCACGAGATGCGTCCGGTGCGCATGACCGACGCGCACAAGACCGAAAGCCTCGCCGAGCTCGTCTGCTCCAACTCGTTCCGCTCCGACGATCGCGAGAACAATGCGGTCGGGCTGCTGCACGAAGAGATGCGCCGGCTCGGCTCGCTCGTCATGCACTGCGGCGATGGCAACCAGGTGCCGGCCGGCGGCGCGCTCGCGGTCGACCGCGACGGCTTTGCGGCCGCGGTGACGCGGGCGCTAGAAAGCCACCCGCTGGCCGAAATCCGCCGGGAAGAAATCGACGGATTACCGTCAGAGGATTGGGATTCCGTCATCATCGCCACCGGCCCCCTCACCTCGCCGGCGCTCGCGCGCGCGATCCAGGCAATCACCGGCGAGGAGGCCCTCGCCTTCTTCGATGCCATTGCGCCGATCGTGCATCGGGATTCGATCGATCTTGCGACCGCCTGGTTCCAGTCGCGCTACGACAAGCGCGGCCCGGGCGGCACCGGCGCCGACTACATCAATTGTCCGCTCGGCCGCGATGAATACGAGGCGTTCGTCGACGCGCTGATCGCCGGTGAAAAGGTTGCGTTCCACGACTGGGAGGCGGCGCCGTATTTCGAGGGCTGCCTGCCGGTCGAGGTCATGGCCGAGCGCGGCCGCGAGACGCTTCGGCATGGGCCGCTCAAGCCGTTCGGCCTCACCGATCCGCATGCGCCGCAACGCAAGCCTTACGCCGTCGTGCAGCTGCGGCAGGACAACAGGCTCGGGACCCTGTTCAACATGGTCGGGTTCCAGACCAAGCTGAAGCACGGCGAGCAGCTGCGCATCTTCCGCAGCATTCCGGGGCTGCAGAATGCGGAGTTCGCGAGGCTCGGCGGCGTGCATCGCAACACCTTCCTCAACTCGCCGAAACTGCTCGATGCCACTCTGCGGCTCAACGCGATGCCGCGGCTGCGCTTTGCCGGACAGATCACCGGCTGCGAAGGCTATGTGGAATCCGCGGCGATCGGGCTCCTGGCCGGCCGCTTCGCCGCCGCGGAGCGGCTGGGCGAACCGATCGTGCTGCCGCCGCCGACGACCGCGCATGGGGCGCTGCTCAACCACATCACCGGCGGCCATGTGGACGCGATCGAAGCCGGACCGCGCTCGTTCCAGCCGATGAACGTCAATTTCGGATTGTTCCCGCCGCTCGCCGAAGGTATCCGGCGCGCCGGCGCCGCGAGAACCCCGGCCAAGAAGCAGGCGCTCAGCGCGCGGGCGCTGGGCGATCTCGAGCATTGGATCGGATCTCATCCGGCCGCGGCTGCCGAATGATGTCCCGGGCTGCGCAAGACGCTCCTGACCGGACGATCGGCCGCGCGCGCATCGCCGAGATCGAAGCGCTGATCAGGCCGTACATCCGCCGCACGCCCTTGCTCGAGATCGACGCGGCCGAATTCGGCCTCGACTCGTTTCCGATCGCCTTGAAGCTCGAGCAGCTGCAGCATTCGGGATCGTTCAAGGCGCGCGGCGCCTTTGCCAATTTGCTCACGCGAAAAATTCCGCAGGCGGGCGTCGTCGCTGCGTCGGGCGGAAACCACGGCGCGGCCGTCGCTTATGCGGCGCAAAAACTCGCCGTGCGGGCGAAGATCTTCGTGCCCAGCATCTCCTCGCCCACCAAGATCGAGCGCATTCGCGATTACGGGGCCGATCTCCTCGTCGGCGGCGCGCGTTATGCGGACGCGCTCGCCGCAAGCGAGGCTTGGGCCGAAACTTCCGGCGCCCTGCCGATCCACGCCTACGATCAGGCCGAGACGATTCTCGGCCAAGGCACGCTCGGCATCGAAACCGAAGGCCAGGCACCGGCGCTCGACGCGCTCCTCGTCGCGGTCGGAGGCGGCGGGCTGATCGCCGGGATTGCCGCCTGGTATGGCGGCGCGACGCGCGTGTTGGGGGTCGAGCCGGAGGCCTCGCCGACGCTCATGAAAGCGCTCCAGGCAGGCAAGCCGGTCGATGCGCCTGCCGGAGGCATCGCTGCGGATTCGCTCGCCCCGCGCCGAGTAGGTGATCTGGTGTTCCCGATCGCGCGGCGCTTCGTCGACCGCGTGGTGCTCGTCGCCGACGAGGCAATCCGCGCGGCGCAGCAGGCGCTCTGGGACCAATTGCGGATCGTGGCCGAGCCCGGGGGCGCTGCCGCTTTCGCCGCGCTCTTGTCGGGATCTTATCGGCCCGCGCGCCGCGAGCGCGTCGGCGTGGTGGTGAGCGGCGGCAACACGACGGCGGTCGATTTCGGCCGGTGAGTTGCGATTTGGCCGAGCGAGCCGACGCCCTCAGTGCGCGGCAATCCGGCGCGGACTACGCGCGGCGCGCCACAGCAGCCATTGCTTTCGCCACTGCGGCACCTCGACGACGGTTCGGAACGGCTCGTAATCCGCGCGCTCCATGCGTGCGAGATAAGGGTCAACGAGCGCGACCGGCAGCAGCGCCGGAACGAGCCGATCCGGCACTTCGGCCAGTTGGTCTCCGATCTGGTCGAGATGCCTGCGGGCCTGCTCGCGAAAATCGGCAAGCGCATCGCGCAGCTCGATCGTCGAACGGCCGGCGAGAATGTCGGCGCGCGCCGCGCCATGGGCTGTGAGGATCTCGTCCGGCACGAAGATCTTTCCGCGCGAGGCATGGAATGCGAACGAGCGCGCCAGGCCTGCGATCGCATAGGCAATGCCGGCCGAGCGCGCGAGCCCGGGAGTCGCGCCACTCGGCTGGTCGAGAATGCGCATGGCAAGCTCGATGACGGCGGAGGAGGTGTTACTCGCATAATTCTCGAGATCGGCGCGGGTCGAAAACGTTTCTTCGTACAGGTCGAAACGGCGCGCTTCGAGGAGCTCCAGCAATGGCTGCCGCGGCAGCGCATGTCGTTTCACGATTTCGAGCAGCGCCGCGGCGACCGGATTGGCGCCCGGCTCCCCGGTGCCGGCGACGAGATCGTGCCAATATTGCAGCCGGATCTCGCCCGCGAGCGGCTCGCGAACTTTGTCCTGCACGCCCGCAACTTCCGCGTTGAATGCATAGAGCGCGAACAGATCTCGCCGCCCTTCGGCGGGCGCGAACAGGCTGGCAAGAAAGCGATCCTTGTCGGCCTCGCGGACCAAATTCTCGCAGTGGGCGAACACATCCATGACGGGACGCTACCGCGCCGAGCCGCATCGGTGAAAGGTGCCGCCGTAAGCCGCACAGCCAGCAGGCGGTCATCCCACGGCAATCAATCCGGCGGCGACGCGGCGAGCCTCTCCGATCAGGATGTTGTAGGTTCGCACCGCGGCGCCCGTCGCCATGACTTCGAGGCCGATGCGGTAATCACGCAAACGCCAGCGCAATGCTTCGGGCAGCGGCCGCACGTTTGGCCCGGATCCGAGCACGAACAGCTCGATCGCCTCGGCCTCGGCAAACAGCGCGGCGAGATTGGCTTCGCTGATCTCTTCCGGCGTCGCGACCGGCCAGGCCCAGATGCCGCTCGGCAGGCACAACAGCGAGCCGCGGTGCGACATGCCGGCAAAACGGAAGCCGCCGTTGCCGTAGGCGTCGATTGGAGCCTGATGCGGAAGATGCGGCGCGTGCGGGGGCGCGTTCATGATCGTCCGCTCGCCGGTTGCTCGGCGAAGCTTGGCCTCACCTCCGCGCCACCGGCCGAGCTTCGCGCGCCGGCTTGCGCGGCTGCGCCTCCTTGGGCTGCCTGGGCTTCTCGGCCTCCTCGGGCTCCTCGCTCTCGCGGCGCCCGGTGCCGACGCCGAGATAGATCAGGATCGGGGAGGCGATGAACACCGACGTGTAGGTACCGACCAGCACCACGCCGAACATCATGGTAGCGGTGAAGCTGTGGATCGCCTGGCCGCCGAACAGCAGCAGCGCCAGCAGCGACAGCGTCACAGTGACGTGGGTGATGATCGAGCGCGACAGCGTGGCATTGATCGAGGTGTTGAGCAGGTCGGGCATCGACAGCTTCTTGTACCGCCGCAGCATCTCGCGGATGCGGTCGTAAATGACCACCGTATCGTTGAGCGAATAGCCGAGGATGGTGAGCAACGCGGCAATGCTGGTCAGATCGAAATCGATCTGGCTGAGCGACATGAAGCCGATGGTGAGCACCAGATCGTGCACGTTGGCGATCATGGCGCCGAGCGCGAACTGCCATTCGAATCGGAACCACAGATAGAGCAGGATGCCGCCGATCGCCAGCATGATGCCGATGGTGCCGTAGGATAAGAGCTCGCCCGATACGCGCGGGCCGACCACCTCGACCCGGCGGTATTCCACGCTTTCTCCCAATGCGCCCTTCACCTTGGCGACGGCCTCCTGCTGCGCGGTTTCGCCGCCCGGCTGCTCGGAGATGCGGATCAGGACGTTTTCGGGGCCGCCGAATTGCTGCAGCTGGACGTCGCCGAGATTGAGCTGGCTGAGCGTCGCGCGCATCTTCGCCAGATCGGCTGGGCCGGATTTTTCCTGGACCTCGATCAAAGTGCCGCCGCGGAAATCGATGCCGAGATTCAGCCCGGGGTGAAAATAGAGCAGAATGGCGATGATCGACAGCAGCGCCGACATCGGGAAGCTCACGCGCCGGAAGCGCATGAAATCGAATTTGGTATTGTCGGGAACGATGCGGAGGTGGCGCAAGTTCGTCTCGCTCGCAAATCGGATCAGATCGGAACCACCTGCGGCCGCCGCCATCGCACCCAGCTCGCCACGATCAGCCGCGTCAGCGTGAACGCAGTGAAGACCGTGGTGAGAATGCCGATGCCCAGCGTGACGGCGAAACCGCGCACCGCCCCCGTGCCGATGAAGAACAGCACGGCGGCGGCGATGAAGGTGGTGATGTTGGAATCCAGGATGGTGGCGAGCGCCCGGGTGAATCCGGCATCGATCGCGGAAATCGCCGAGCGGCCGCCGCGGACTTCCTCGCGGATTCTCTCGTAGATCAGCACGTTGCTGTCGACCGCGATCCCGACCGTGAGCACGATGCCGGCGATGCCGGGAAGCGTGAGCGTGGCGTTGAGCAGCGAGAGCAGGCCGAAGATCATCGCGACGTTCACGGCAACGGCGACATTGGCGAAGAATCCGAACAGGCCGTAGGTCGCCAGCATGAACACGATGACCAGCACCGAACCCACCACCGCGGCGATTTTGCCCTTCTGGATCGAGTCCTGGCCGAGCCCGGGGCCCACCGTGCGTTCCTCGATGATCGTGAGCGGGGCCGGCAGGGCGCCGGCGCGCAGCAGGATCGCGAGATCGTTGGCCTGCTCGACGGTGAAGCTGCCGGAAATCTGCCCCGAGCCCCCCCGAATCGGCTCGCGGATCACGGGCGCGGAAATCACCTCGTTGTCGAGCACGATGGCGAACGGCCGGCCGACGTTCTCCTCGGTGACCTGGCCGAAGCGACGGGCGCCGTTCGAGTTGAACCGGAAGGTCACGATCGGCTCGCTGGTGCGCTGATCGAAACCCGGCTGGGCGTCCGTCAAATCCTCGCCCGAGACCATCACGCGCTTCTGGATCAGGTACGGAGCCCGATTGTGGTCCTTGAGAATTTCCGAATCCGGCGGCGGCTGACCCTGGAGCGCCTGTTCGGCGCTCATGGAGACATCGACCAGCCGGAACGTCAGCTTCGCCGTCTTGCCGAGGATCTCCTTGAGGCGGGTCGGGTCCTGCAGCCCGGGAACCTGGACGAGGATGCGGTCCACGCCTTCGCGCTGGATGCTCGGCTCGACCGTGCCGAGCTCGTTCACGCGGCGCTCCACGATCTGGATCGACTGATCGACCGACTGCCGGATCCGCTCCGTGATCGCCGCCTGGGTCAGCGTCAGCCGGATCAGGCCGCCACCGAGATCGGCGATCTCGACGGTGCGCTGACCGCCGCCGCCCAGTACGCCGCCGATCGGCTGGGAAAGCTCCCGTAACTTGGCGAGCGCGAGTTGCGGATCGCCGCCTTCGCGAATGCGCACCTCGACGCTCTCGCCGCGGGCGACGAGTCCGGTATAGCCGATGCGCGCCTCTCGAAGCACGCGCCGCACGTCATCGAGCAGCGCCTGGACCTTCTCTTTGCGCACGGCATTGGAGTCGACCTCGAGCAGAAGGTGCGAGCCGCCCTGAAGGTCGAGCCCCAGCACGATGTGGCGCTGCGCCCAGGCCGGCCAGCGCTGTACGATGCGTTCGGGGAAGAAATTGGGAACTGCGAACAGGCAGGCCACGATCGCCGTGACCAGCACCGAGATCGCTTTCCAGCGCGAGAAAAACAGCATGAGAACCCGTGTCCTTCGCAGCGGCCGCGATCAGCCGGATGCCTCGTCCTTGACCGGTTCCCCCTTGGCACGCACTTCCGACACCATCGAACGCATTTGCCGCACGCGGACGCCGTCCGAGATCTCGACCTCGATCTGGTCGTCATCGACGACCTTGGTGACCTTCCCGATCAGCCCCCCGGAGCTGATGACGGTGTCGCCTCGCCGCAGACTCTTCACCATCTCCTGATGCTGCTTCACGCGCCGCTGCTGCGGACGCAGGATCAGAAAATACATGATCACGAAAATGAGGACGAAGGGCAGCAGCGACATCAGCATGTCGCTGCCGCCTCCCAGACCCATTTGGGCGAATGCCGGCGTGATCAGCATTGATCCTCGTCCCCGTGCCGCAAGCCCGGCTCACCCTCCCGGCGAGGGGAAGGTCAGGGAGGGGGTCATGCCGTATGCGGAACTGGCGAGACGCCCTTGGCCTGTGCCCGGCAAAATCGGCGCGGACTATAGCCCGCGCACGCCCAATTGCAACGCCGCGGATCGGCGCAAACGAGCCGAGAACGGCGCATGCTGCGCATTGCTCACGCAATGAGACAGGACCGGGCCGAGGGCATTTGCGAGGCGCGGCGGACCGCGGGTGCTTGCCGGGGCCCCGCGGTCCCGCTAAGGCTCCGTTGCCCAATCCGGACTTGCCATGTCGCGCGCCAAGCCTGAATTCGACCTCGTGGAGTTTTCCGAAACGCTCCACCGCGTCGCCGACGCGCTCGACCGGCTGGCACCGCCCGCGCCGGCAGCGCCGCGGTTGGATGCGGCCGACGCCTTTGTCTGGCACCCGGACGGGCGCAAGCTTGCTCCCGTTGCCCGCGTCAACCGGGTCGACATGTCGCTGCTCAAGGGCATCGACCGGGTGCGCGACCTATTGGTCGAAAATACCGAGCGGTTCGCGCATTCCCTGCCGGCAAACAATGCGCTGCTGTGGGGCGCGCGCGGCATGGGCAAATCGTCGCTGGTCAAGGCCGCGCATGCGGCGGTCAACGCCAAGCTCGGCGACGGCCCGGAGGGCGCGCGGCTAAAACTCGTCGAGATCCACCGCGAGGACATCGAAAGCCTGCCCGAACTGATGGCGCTGTTGCGCGCGGCGCCGCCGCGCTTCCTGGTGTTCTGCGACGATCTCTCGTTCGATACCGAGGATACTTCCTACAAGTCTCTCAAAGCGGTGCTCGAAGGCGGCATCGAGGGCCGGCCCGACAATGTCATCTTCTATGCGACTTCCAACCGGCGGCACCTGATGGCGCGCGACATGATGGAAAACGAGCGCTCGACCGCGATCAATCCCGGCGAGGCGGTGGAGGAGAAAGTGTCGTTGTCGGATCGTTTCGGACTCTGGCTCGGCTTTCACCGCTGCAGCCAGGACGAATATCTGGCCATGGTGGCCGGTTACGTCGGCTACTACCGCATTCCGATGAACGGCGAAAAGCTGCGGGCCGAAGCGCTCGAATGGGCGACCACCCGGGGATCCCGCTCCGGCCGAGTGGCCTGGCAATACGTGCAGGACCTCGCGGGGCGGCTCAAGGTTCCGCTGGAGGAACCGGCCGCCCCGCGATGATCAGCTCCTGGAGGTCAGTCGCGGGGCTGATCGAAACGGTTGACGCTCAGGTGCCCGACAGATAGCGCGTCGGATCGACCGGCGTCGCACCCTTGCGGATTTCGAAATGCAGCTGCGGGGAAGAGACGTTGCCGGTCTGGCCGGCACGGGCAATGATTTGGCCGCGCTTGACCTGATCGCCACGCTTGACCAACAGCTCGCTGGCGTGCG
>DASWCW010000212.1:0-7419 GCA_036395835.1 Xanthobacteraceae bacterium | reverse complement strand
TGCCACTCCTGTATTGCTACAGGCGTTCGACTTGCATGTGTTAGGCCTGCCGCCAGCGTTCGCTCTGAGCCAGGATCAAACTCTCAGGTTGGATGAGAACTTGAACCGGCTGATCACAACGTTTGACGAGGTCCGTCACCTAAGATCGCTTGTGCGACCCATGGTGTGACCTGAAACGTGTACCGCCGAAGTCTCGTCCGGCCGCATCCTCTCGCGAGGAGGCGGCCCGCAAGGACCCCGCCGTCCACGTTTCTCTTTCTTCCGATTCACCTGTCAAACAGCCCAGGACCGGGGTGGTCCCGCTTCCTGAAGCCCGGGAGAACCATCGAAGCCCGCGCTTCCGATGGTCATCGGAAGCTGGTCCACGAGCATCTCAGTGAGGGCTTCGTAGGCGCGCCATCACGCCGAGGCGGGCGGCACACCGTGGAACGCGTATATATGCTCCGGGCTTTTGGCTTGTCAACCGCGGCCGGGCCGATTTCGGCGCGCGGCAGTCCGGTGCAAGCCCTGGTGGGCCAAGCGGGCCAAAACCGCAATCCCTGTGTGGGCTTCGGGCCGCGCCGGTCGCGCCGTACTGCGGCCACATTCCTCGGTCGTGCTTGCGAATTGGGGATCGCGAATCCTATTCGTGCGGCCAGCCGGATCGGTCGGTGACGGACCGGGGGTGCACGGTATCGTGGTCTCCTCGAACGGGGGTAGCCGGGCCAACCGGCATCGTCGCGGCTTCCGCGGCAACGCGCTTCACGGCGCGGTGGGGACGACATCTTGGACCAGGGCAAGCTGCGCGGCCCTTCACGACTGCGTGCGGAATCGGATTCCGATTTCGGCGAGGAGCCGCCGCTTTCCGTCGACGGCGGCAATGCCGGTTTCGTCGACCGGCGCCGCGTGTCGGTGCAATGGTTCAGCGGCACCGTCCTGACCGGGCTGTGTGGCGCCGCCCTGATGGGCGGCGCCGTTTATGCGGCGCTCGACGGCGAGACCACCTTCGGGGCCGTCCCGGAACGCATCGAAGCGGCGTTGCGCGGCACCCTCGCGGGCATCAGCGACCGGCTCGGCACCACCGCGCGCAAGACCGACAAGCTTCCCACCGCGACCGAAATCAATGCCGCCCGCCAAGTCATCCGCGTGTCGGCCATGGCTCGCGTCGGCGATCGCGAGGTGGTCCGCGTCCGACCGTTCATCCGGGTTGCGTCGAACCTGTCGCTCTCCACCTCCGAGCTTTCCGCCAACATCCCGCCGTTCAACCCGCAAAAGCTGCTGGCGGATGCCTCCCCGTCCGGCGCCGCGGGCACCGATGCCCCTCCCGAGACCGAGCCCGATGCCGAAGTCTCGTTCTTCACCCGGGATTTGGCCGCGCTGCTGCCCAAGGCGAAGATCGCCGCGATCCTGCCGCTCGAGGAGATCGTGATTCGGGTGCGCGACGTCGCCGAATGGGCGACCGGCTCGGTTCGCCCCCCGGTGAACGCCGGACTTCAGCCGGGCACCAAGCTCGCCTATGCGGCGGAGGGCAATCTCGACCCTTATGTCGGCTTCGAGGCCCGCATCGTCCCGGAGAACATCACGCTCTTGCCCAAGACCGCCAACCAGACGACCGGCGGCAATTCCTGGAACGAGCGCACGGTCAGCGCGAAGAAGGGCGAATCCGTCGGCGCGATCCTGCAGCGCGACTTCGGCGCGACGCCCGAGGAGGTCAAGGCGATCGCCGCCGTGTTCGGCCCGCGCGGCCGCGACGGCGCCCTCAAGGAGGGGCAGAAGCTGCGGATCCTGCTCGCGCCCGGCGAAGCCGGCCAGCAGCGGCTGCAGCCGATCCGGGTCATCCTGCTCGGCGACAGCGGCATCGAGGCGGTCGTCGCGCTGTCGGATGCCGGCAAATATGTCCCGGTGGACGTGCAGCACACCGACAGCGAAGTCGCCGAAGCCGACGAGGACGATGATAATCCCAATGCCGTGCGGCTCTACCAGAGCATCTATGAGACGGCGCTGCGCAATCAGGTGCCCCGCCCGGTCATCGACGATGTAATCCGCATCTATTCCTACGACGTGGACTTCCAGCGGCGGGCGCAGCCCGGCGACTCCTTCGAGGTGCTGTTCTCGGGCGAGGAGGAGGGCGCCGAAGGCAGGAACGACGTGCTGTTCACCGCATTGACCGTCGGGGGCGAGACCAAGCGGTATTTCCGCTATCAGGCGACCGACGACAATTTGGTCGACTATTATGACGAGACCGGCAAGAGCGCCAAGAAATTCCTGGTCCGCAAGCCGGTCACGCTCGGCATGATGCGCTCGGGCTTCGGCGTTCGCCGCCACCCGATCCTGGGCTACATGAAGATGCACACCGGCGTCGACTGGGCGGCGCCCAACGGCACCCCGATCTACGCCTCCGGCAACGGAACCGTCGAGAAGGTCGGCTGGGAATCCGGCTACGGCAAATACGTGCGCCTGCGCCACGCCAACGGCTATCAGACCGCCTATGGTCACATGTCGGGATTCGCCCGCGGGCTGCAGGCGGGCGCGCGCGTGCACCAGGGACAGATCATCGGCTACGTCGGCTCGACCGGACTTTCGACCGGCGCCCATCTTCACTACGAAATCACCGTCAACGGCCGCTTCGTCGATCCGATGCGCATCAAGCTGCCGCGCGGCCGCGTGCTGGAAGGCCCGATCCTCGCCGGCTTCGAGCGCGAGCGCGAGCGGCTGGAAGCGATGCTCAGCCGCGCGCCGGCGCGCGTCGCGCAGACCGGGCAGGCCGCCAGCCGATAAGCTGCATCGCTACGCCGCCTGCGCGGCCGCCTCGCCGTTGAACACCAGGTTGTGGGCGCCGGCCGAGATCACGACCCGCTCGCCCTCCTTGATGCGCCCCGACAGAATGAGCTCGGCCAGCGGATCCTGCACCGATTTCTGGATCACCCGCTTGAGCGGCCGGGCGCCGTAGGCCGGATCCCAGCCCTTCTCGGCGAGCCATTCGCGCGCCGAGGGCTCGAGCACGACGGTGATTTTCCGATCCTCGAGCAGCTTCGCCAGCCGCTGCATCTGGATATCGACGATGCGGCTCATCTCCGGACGCTTGAGCCGCTGGAACAGGATGATCTCGTCCACCCGGTTGAGGAACTCGGGACGGAAGCTCGCGCGCACCACCGCCATGACCTGGTCGCGCACGGCGTCGGTCTCCTGGCCCTCCGGCTGGTTGATCAGATACTCGGAGCCGAGGTTCGAGGTCATCACGATCAGCGTGTTGCGGAAGTCGACGGTGTGGCCCTGCCCGTCGGTGAGGCGCCCGTCGTCGAGCACCTGCAGCAGCACGTTGAACACGTCGGGATGCGCCTTCTCGATCTCGTCGAACAGCACGACCTGGTAGGGCCGCCGCCGCACCGCCTCGGTGAGCGCGCCGCCTTCCTCGTAGCCGACGTAGCCGGGCGGCGCGCCGATCAGGCGCGCGACCGAATGCTTCTCCATGTACTCGGACATGTCGAGGCGGATCAGCGCCTGCTCGTCGTCGAACAGGAATTCGGCGAGCGCCTTGGTGAGCTCGGTCTTGCCGACCCCGGTCGGCCCCAGGAACATGAACGAGCCGATCGGCCGGTGCGGATCCTGCAAGCCGGCGCGCGCGCGGCGCACCGCGGTCGAGACCGCGTGCACCGCTTCGGCCTGGCCGACCACGCGCTTGCCGATCTCGTCTTCCATCCGCAAGAGCTTGTCGCGCTCGCCTTCCAGCATGCGTTCGACCGGCACGCCGGTCCAGCGCGAGACGACGTGGGCGACGTGATCGGCGGTGACCGCCTCCTCGACGAGCGCGCCGTCGGCGGCCCCGGATTCCACGGATTTCAGCTTCTTTTCGAGCTCGGGAATGCGCCCATAGGCGAGCTCGCCGGCACGCTGGTATTCGCCGCGGCGCTGCGCGTTGGCGAGTTCGTTGCGCGCCTGGTCGAGCTCGGTCTTGAGCTTCTGGGCATCCGAGAGCTTGTCCTTCTCGGCCTTCCAGCGCGAGGTGAGCGCCGCGGATTGCTCCTCGAGCCCGGCGAGCTCCTTCTCGAGCCGCGCCAGGCGATCCTTGGAAGCGGCATCGGATTCCTTGCGCAAGGCTTCCTGCTCGATCTTGAGGCGGACGATCTCCCGGTCGAGCGAGTCGAGCTCCTCGGGCTTGGAATCCACCTGCATCTTCAGCCGCGCCGCCGCCTCGTCGATCAGGTCGATGGCCTTGTCGGGCAGGAACCGGTCGGTGATGTAGCGATGCGAGAGGGTGGCGGCCGCCACGATGGCGCTGTCGGTGATGCGCACGCCGTGATGCAGCTCGTATTTCTCTTTCAGGCCGCGCAGGATCGAGACGGTGTCCTCGACCGAAGGCTCGGACACGAACACCGGCTGGAAGCGCCGCGCCAGCGCCGCGTCCTTCTCGACGTGCTTCTTGTATTCGTCGAGCGTGGTGGCGCCGATGCAGTGCAATTCCCCGCGCGCCAGCGCCGGCTTGAGCAGATTGGAGGCATCCATTGCCCCCTCGGCCTTGCCGGCCCCGACCAGCGTGTGCATCTCGTCGATGAACAGGATGATGCCGCCTTCGGCCGCGATGATCTCCTGCAGCACCGATTTGAGCCGCTCCTCGAACTCGCCGCGATATTTCGCGCCGGCGATGAGCGCGCCCATGTCGAGCGCCAACAGCTGCTTGTCGGCGAGGCTCTCAGGCACGTCGCCGTTGACGATGCGCAACGCCAGCCCCTCGACGATCGCGGTCTTGCCGACGCCGGGCTCGCCGATCAGCACGGGGTTGTTCTTCGTCCGCCGGGAGAGCACCTGGACGACGCGGCGGATCTCCTCGTCGCGGCCGATGACCGGGTCGAGCTTGCCCTTGCGCGCGAGGTCGGTCAGGTCCTTGGAATATTTCTGGAGGGCCTGGTACTTCTCCTCGGGATTGGCGTCGGTGATGCGCTGGGATCCCCGCACCTCCACGAGCGCCTTGTAGATCGCCTCGGGCGTGACCCCGTTCGATGCTAAGATGCGTCCGGCCGCGCCCGACTTGTCCTGGGCAATGCCGATCAGCAGGTGTTCGGTCGAGCAGTACTCGTCCTTGAGGCGCTGGGCCTCGTCCCACGCGCGGTTGAGCGCCGCCTCGAGCCGCTCCGAGGCGTACTGGCGCCCCGCGCCCTTGACCTTCGGAAGCTTGTCGAGCGCCCCCTGGACCTCGCGGGCTATGGCCTCGGGCCGCGCGCCGAGCTTGGCCAGCAGCGGACCGACCACTCCCTCCTGCTGCTGCAGGAGCGCCAGCAGCAGGTGCTCGGGCTCGAGGGCCTGGTGATTATCCTGGTCGGCGAGCGACTGTGCCGCCTGGACCGCCTCCTGCGCCTTCACGGTGAACTTGTCGAACTTCATCGCGTCCCCTCTTCACGAAGTGTCTTGAGTTCCTTGTAGAGCTCCCGTTCCCTCGGGGACAGCCCCGACGGAATGGTCAGCTGCACCTGCACGAACTGGTCGCCCGCGCCGCCGCCCTTGAGGTGCGGCATGCCGTAGCCCGGCAGCCTGAAGGAGCGTCCGCTGGTCGTCTCCGGCGGAATCTTCATCGAGACCTGGCCCTTGAGCGTCGGCACCGAGACCTCGGTGCCGAGGGCCGCGTCATAGGCCGCCACCGGCAGGGTCGAGTAGAGGTCGTCACCCTTGCGCTCGAAGCGCGCGTCAGGACGCACCGTGACCTTGAGATACAGGTCACCACGCCTGCCACCTCCCGAGCCGCCCTGGCCCTCTCCTCCCACTCGCACGCGAGAGCCTGTCGACACGCCCGCCGGGATCTTGACCTCGAGATTGCGGCGTCCCTTGGACCAGCCGCCGCCCCGGCACTGAGGGCACGGCTTGCGGTTGACGTGGCCTGACCCGCTGCAGACCGGGCAGGGCTCGTCGAGCTCGAGCGAGACGGTCCGGCTGACGCCGCGGAAAGCATCTTCCAGCGAGACCTCGATGCCGGCCTCGACATCGCCGCCCTTGTCGGGGCCGAAGCCCGCGCCGAGGTCGCCCAGGTCTCCGAGATCGATATCGCGGTAGCCGCCCGAGCGGCCGCCCCCGCGGCCACCCCCGCCGCTTCCACCCAGATCACCAAAGATCGTCCGGAAGAAGTCCGAGAAGCCTTCGCCGCCGCGCCCGAAATGAACCTCAGCGCCCTCGAACGGCCCTCGCGCTCCGGCGCCGGCTTCCGCATAGCGCTGCCAATCGGGCCCAAGCGTGTCGTAGCGCTTGCGCTTCTCGGCATCGCCCAAGACTTCATAGGCCTCGGCGACCTCCTGGAACCGGGCTGCCGAGTCCTTGCCTTTCGCGACGTCGGGGTGGTGCTTGCGCGCCAGCCGGCGGTAGGCGGTCTTGATCGCCTTGTCGTCGGCGTTCTTGGGCACACCGAGAATCTTGTAATAGTCCCTGTATTCCATGATGTTACGCAGCGACGGGGGCAGGGCCCCCGTCGCGTGCACTCAAAGTAAGTGTAGCAGACGGTCTCATGCTCGGCGGTCAGGTCCAAAACGGCATAACGGGAGCCAGCCGGCGAGAAGGGTCCAGATGCGAGGCGGCGCCCGAAGGCCCGGGGCGAAGCGTAGTCTCTCTACGTTGAGCCCCCCTGGCCGAGGGCGCCCCAACATGCAACTACGTCTGGGTCGCAGCTGGGCCCTTATCGGCGGCCGGCGCTAGCCTTTGGCGACCGTGAAGGCCACGTAGAGGGACTGCGGGCCTCGCTGCAGCAGGACGGTGACGCGGTCGCCAGGCTTGAGAGCCTGCGTGACGCGCTCGAAATCGGGCACGCTCCGGATCCGCTGGCGGTTGACCTCGCGGATGACGTCGCCCCGCTGCAGCCCTGCCTCGGCCGCGGGACCGTCCTCCTCGACCCGCGCCACGACCACGCCTTCCGTCGTGCGCAGGTTGAGCTGGCGGGCGATCTCCGGCGTGATCGGCCGCGTCTCGAGGCCGAGCAGGCTCTTGCCCTTGCCACTCGGCTCCGGCTGCGCGGTCTCTTCCGGGGTCTCGCCGATCTTGATGTCCAGCGTCTTCTCGCCCTTGTCGCGCCACACCTTCACGGGCACGCCCTTGCCGGGCGCGGTCACCGCGACGATCTTCTGGAGATCCTGCGGGACATCGACCTTCTTGCCGTCGAACTCCATCAGGACGTCGCCGGACGCGAGCCCCGCCTTGTCGGCCGGGCTGTCCTTGACGACGTCCGCGATGAGCACGCCCTTGGGCTCCTTGAGCCCGAAGCTCTTGGCCAACTCGGGCGTCAGCGGCTGGATCGACACGCCCAGCCAGCCGCGCGTGATCTTGCCGCGGGCCACCAGCTCCGTGTAGATGCGCTTGGCCATATTCGACGGGATCGAGAAGCCGATCCCGACATTGCCGCCCGAGCGCGAGAGGATGGCGCTGTTGATGCCGACGACCTCCCCCGACATGTTGACGAGCGGACCA
>DASWCW010000211.1:0-23529 GCA_036395835.1 Xanthobacteraceae bacterium | reverse complement strand
ACCTCATCGAGCGATGCGTCAATCGCCTCAAGCAATTCCGGCGCATCGCCACCCGATACGAGAAAACCGCGAGAGCTTACCTTTCGATGCTATGCGTCGCAGCAGCGAAACTCTGGATCAAAACCGTCAACACGGCCTAGTTCGCGTATTCGCGACGGCCGCATGCCTGTTGTGGCTGACCGGCTGCGAATCCTGGAACAAGACGGTCGCGTTCCTCAATCCGGGCCAAAGCGATTCCGCCGCGACGACCGCTTTCGCGTCTCCGGCGTCTCCGGCGACGACCGGCTCGATCGCGGCCGATCGACAAATCGTCGCGGCGGCGCCGGCCGAGCCCGAGGACCCGAACGACGATCTCAACCTGGGCAAGCGGCATTTCCGCGAAAGCGATTTCGGCTTGGCCGAGCGCCATTTCCGCCGCGCGGTCGAAAAAGGCCCCGGCGACACCCGTCGCGACGCCGAAGCCTGGCTCGGCTTGGCGGCTTCCTATGATCGGCTGCGCCGATTCGAGCTCGCCGACCGCGCCTATGCGCATGCGATCAAGATCCTCGGGCCCACCCCGGAGATCCTCAACAACCAGGGCTATTCTTATTTGTTGCGCGGCGATTACCGGCACGCCCGGGAGAGGCTCGTCGCCGCCCGCGATCTCGATCCGGGCAACCCGTACATCCAGAACAACCTGGATCTGTTGGCGAAGAGCGCTCGGTGAAACCGCCGGGGCTGTAGCCCGGATGGAGCGCCGCGCAGCGGCGCGGAATCCGGGATCATTGAAGAAGCTCCGCCGAACAAGGCGTCGCAGCGGGTATTCGCACGGTCAGCCCCGGATTGCGCTTCGCTCCATCCGGGCTACGGCAAGTGCTTACGCCGCCACCCGGTGCATGGCCCCGGCGCTGCGGTAGAGGCCGTGGATCGCCCTCACCGAGCGATCGATCGCGGACCACAGCGAAGAAATCTCGGCCGCCGCCTGCGAGCGGGGGTCGAATTCGGTCACCCCCTTGCCGGCGCCGAGCGCATAGCCGTAATCCGCCCGGTTGGTGATTTGGCCGCCCCAGACCGGAATATCGAGCCGCGAGATCACTTCGCGCGATTCGGTGACGAAGGGCGCTTCCGTGTGGTCGCGCCGCGCCGGCGCCGCGTTGATGACGACCGCGTGGGGCACGCGGTTGGCCCGCGCGAGCTCGATGGTCTCCCTGATCGCCGCGAGGTCGAACACGGCGAGCCGGGCCGGAATGATGACCAGCGTGGCGGCCCGGATGGCGTCTGCCACCACGGCCGACATGTTGGGCGGCGTATCGACGAACGCCCATTCGCGCTCGCGCTTGGCAGCCTTGATGATCTCGCCGACGCCGCGGGTGCCGCTGCGTAGCGCCGGCTCGCCCGTGCCGCGCAGCTTGTGCCAGAGCGTGAGCGAGCCCTGCGGGTCGGCATCGATCAACAGGCAGCACGCGCGCTTGCTGGCAAGCGCGGAAACGTGGGCGGTCAGCATGCTCTTCCCGCTGCCACCCTTGCGCGAGGCGAAAACAATGACGTTCATTTCGTGCCGGCCCCGCCTAGTTTAGCCATGGGGAGCGGCGATTCGTCAAAGCCCACGGCGCCGTATCGAAAGGAAAGATCGATGTTGCGGCGCGGCATGGATGGGTCGCCGGGCCTTGCGCAGGCGGGTTGTGTATCCGCCATCGCATGCTATGGGCCGGTAACCGACACCCGGAACGTCCGCTGATCTTCATGTCCCGGACATTGCAGGCCATCTATCACGTTCGCTCCGATGCCTCCTCGATCGAGGACCGCGCCCGCGCCATCGCGGTCGAGCAGAGCGTGGAGATGCCGATCGAGGCGATCGAGGACGACGGCGTTCTGGCGAACATCGTCGGCCGGGTCGCCGGCATCGAGCAGAAGGCGGGCGGCAGCTTCGAGGTGCGCATCGCGCTTGCGGTCGAGACCGTCGGCCAGGACCCCGGGCAGCTCATCAACATGCTGTTCGGCAACAGTTCGATCCATGACGACGTCGTGCTGCACGATGCTGAAATTCCCGCCGAGCTGGCCGCGTATTTCGGCGGCCCGCGCCACGGGCTGCACGGGTTGCGCCAAAAAGCCGGCGTGGGCGCGCGGGCCTTGACCTGCTCCGCGCTCAAGCCGCAGGGCCTGCCGGCCGAGCAGCTCGCGGCTTTGGCGGAAAAATTCGCGCAGGGCGGCGTCGATTACGTCAAGGACGACCACGGTCTCGCCGACCAGGCCTATTCGCCGTTTGCGGCGAGGGTCGCGGCGATCGCGCCGGCGCTGCGGGCCGTCGAGCGGGCGACCGGCCGGGCGGCGCACTACGTGCCGAGCCTCTCGGGCGATCTCGATTCCATGCGCCGGCAGGTCGCCATGGCCAGGCAGGCCGGGATCGATAGCGTGATGGTGGCGCCCATGATCGCCGGCCTCGCCAATTTCCACCGGCTGGTGCGTGAGAACGCCGGGCTCGCGTTCTTTGCGCATCCGGCGCTGGCCGGGGCGTCGAAAATCGCGCCGCCGCTCCTGATCGGAAAATTGTTCCGGCTGCTCGGGGCCGACGCCGTCGTATTCCCCAATCACGGCGGCCGCTTCGGCTATTCCGCCGATACCTGCCGGCGGATCGCCCGGGCTGCGCTGGAAGATCGGGCCGGGATGCGCGCGAGCGTGCCCACCCCGGCGGGCGGCATGTCGCTCGAGCGCGTTCCGGAGATGCTTGATTTCTACGGAACCGATACGATGTTGCTGATCGGCGGCGCGCTCTTGGCCGAGCGCGAGCGCCTGGTAGAGGCGACGGCGGCCTTCGTGACCGCGGTCGAGCGGCATGGGCATGGATGAGAGAACCGCGCGCGGCAAGCCGATCCACCGCAGGGCACAGCGCGACTACGGCTGGGAGGGCGTCGAGTGCCTGCCCTACAAGGAGGACGAGCGAGCCTTATTCAAGTCGGTGTCGCGGCAAATCCTGTTCTCGGATCCGGACCTTGCCGGGGAGCTGCGCTATTTCGAGGTGCAGCCGGGCGGATTTTCCTCGCTCGAGCGCCACGAGCACATGCACGGCGTGCTGATCCTGCGCGGCCGCGGGAAATGCCTCGTCGGCAGCGAGGTGCGGGCGGTCAAGACCCACGACCTCGTCACGGTGCCGGCCTGGACCTGGCACCAGTTCCGCGCGACCGCACACGAGCCGCTCGGCTTTCTGTGCATGGTCAACGCCACCCGCGACAAGCCGCACCTGCCGAGCGAGGCGGATCTCGCCGAGCTCAAGGAAAAGCCGGAGGTGGCGGAATTTTTGGGGGGCGGGTCGAAAGCGACATGAGCTTCCTTCACGGCTTGCCGGGTCAGAAGCGACACGTCGTTTTGCAGCCTTGCGAAGCTAAGCTCGTTAAAACATTCGGATCGGATCTGGCGTTTTTGAAACATTCGTTGCAGGAACCGCTGCAATCCGCTAAAGATCGGTCATGGGAGCTGCAGCGCTCGCCGCCTTGCTGAAGTCCGAGTTCGAGGGCCTATCGCCGCAATTGCAGGAGGCCGCCCGCTGGATGATCGACCATCCCGCGGATGTCGCGCTGCTGACCACGCGCGAGCAGGCGCGACGCGCCGGCGTGGCACCCGCGACCATGACCCGGCTCGCGCAGCGCATCGGCCTGAAGGGCTATGACGAGGTCCGCAAGCTCTATGCCGAGGCGGTGCGGCGGCGGCCCGAAAGCTTCCGTGCGCGCGCCGCGGAGCTTCTGCAGCGGCGCGACACCGAGGGCGAGGCTGCCCTGGTGCACGATCTACTCTCCTCGCTTGCGCAGCACCTGCAGGCATTGGCCTCGCCGGAATCGATCGAGCGCTTCACCGCCGCGGCGAAACTGATCGCCGGCGCCGAGCGGGTGTTCTGTCTCGGGCTGCGATCGAGCTTTTCGGTGGCCTATATCTTCCATTACGTGCGGTCGCTGTTCGGCGCGGCGTCCGTGCTGATCGACAGCGCCGGCGGGACGGGCGTCGACCTGCTGCGCACGATCGGCGCCGCCGACGTGATGTTGGCCATTTCCGTCAAGCCGTATACCCGCCACACCATTCACGCCGTGCGCTACTCGCGCGCACGCGGGGTGCGCATCGTCGCCGTCACCGACAGTGAAATTTCGCCGCTCGCCGCACTCGCTGACGAGACGCTGATCGTGCCCACCGCGACGCCGTCGTTTTTCCACACCATGGCTCCGGCTTTCGCAGCGGTGGAGTGCCTCGCCGCCCTCGTCGCCGCGCGCCACGGCTCGCAGACGCTTGCCGCCATCGCCGCCAGCGAGAAACAGCTCGCCGCTTTCGAGACGTTCATGGGGCGGTCCCGGAACGGGCGGTCGCGATCATGACCCGTGTCCTTCATCGCCGCATCGCACATCCCTATCCTCGCGCGGCGAGCGGTCACGGCGTCACCATTCGCGACACCGCGGGCAAGGAATACATCGATGCCTCGGGGGGCGCGGCGGTTTCCTGTCTCGGGCACTCGCATCCGGACGTGCTCCGCGCCATGCATGAGCAGGTCGACCAGCTCGCTTATGCGCATACGAGCTTCTTCACCACCCAAGTTGCCGAGCAGCTGGCGGATGATCTTGTCGCGCACGCGCCGGACGGCATCGCTCACGTGTTGTTCGTCAGCGGCGGCTCGGAGGCGATCGAGGCCGCGCTCAAACTTGCGCGGCAATATTTCGTCGAAGGCGGAGAGCCGCAGCGACGATACTTCATTGCACGACGCCAAAGCTATCACGGCACCACGCTTGGAGCGCTTGCGGTCGGCGGCCGGGAGTGGCAGCGCAGGCAATTCGCGCCGCTCCTGGTCGAGACGCACCATGTATCGCCGGCGCACGAATATCGCGGCCGCGGCGCGGACGAGACGCCGCAAGCCTATGGCGAACGCCTGGCCCGGGAGCTGGACGCCAAGATCACCGAGCTCGGCGCCGACCGGGTCATCGCGTTCGTCGCCGAGACGGTCGTCGGCGCCAGCCTGGGCGCGGTCCCGGCGCCGCCGGGCTATTTCCGACGCGTGCGTGAGATCTGCGACCGCCACGGCATTCTGCTCATTCTCGATGAGGTGATGTGCGGCATGGGCCGCACGGGGAAGCTGCATGCTTGCGAGCACGAAGGGATCGCTCCGGATCTGATGACGATCGCCAAGGGTCTCGGCGGGGGCTATGCGCCGATCGGCGCGCTTCTGCTGCAGGACAAAATTTTCGAGGCCGTTGCCGGAGGTTCGGGCGCCTTCCAGCACAGCCACACTTACATGGGTCATCCGGTTGCGTGCGCCGCGGCTTTGGCCGTGCAGCGGGTGATACGCCGCGACAAGTTGTTGGCGAACGTGCGGGTGCAGGGCGCATACCTCTCGCGCCGCCTCAACGAGCGGTTCGGAAATCATCCCTACGTGGGCGATGTGCGCGGACGCGGTCTGTTCCAGGGCCTCGAGCTGGTCGCCGATCGCGGCACCAAGGAGCCGTTTGATCCCGGGCTGAAGCTGCACGCGCGAGTCAAGAGCGAGGCGATGGCGCGCGGCCTGATGGTCTATCCGATGGGCGGGACGGTCGACGGCGTGCGCGGCGATCATGTGTTGTTGGCGCCGCCCTTCATCGTGGACGCGCCATTGCTGGACACTGTCGTAGAGCGGCTCGGCGAAGCGATCGACGCCGCGACAGCGAGTTGAGCGTTTGATGGACGCCTGGCGTCCGGTTCCGTGGAGGGTCAAAAATGCGCAGTTCAGCAAGCATCGCCTTGACGGCCTGCATCATCGGTATCGTCTCGACGACAGCAGCCGCACAAGATCTTGAAGGCACCCTGAAGAAGGTCAAGGACGTCGGCACTTTCACCATCGGCTACCGTGAGAGCTCGCTTCCGTTGTCCTATCTCGACGACAAACAGCAACCCGTGGGCTTTTCCATCGAGCTCTGTCGGCACGTCGTCGAGAAAGTGAAGAGCAAGCTCGCAATGCCGAATCTCAAGGTGGAATACAATCCGGTCACTTCCGCGACGCGCATGCCGCTTGTCGCCAACGGCACGGTCGATATCGAATGCGGATCGACCGCCAACCAGCTTGCCCGGCAGAAGCAGGTCGCATTCTCGGTGACGTTTTTCGTGCCTCAGTTCAAATGGATCGTGCGCGCCGACGGCGGCATCAAGACGGCCGACGACCTGAAGGGGAAAACCGTGGCGGTGACGGCGGGCACCAATACCGCGCAATTCGTCAACAGGATGAACAATGACGAGAAGCTCGGCCTCACCATCATGCAAGGCAAAGATCACGCCGAGTCGTTCCTGCTCGTCGACACCGGACGTGCGAGCGCCTGGATGGAGGATGATATTCTGGTCGCCGGATTCCGGGCGAACGCGAAGAATCCCGGCGACTTCAAATTGCTGGAGCAGGCCTACCCGTCCGATCCCTACGCGCTGATGTTCCGCCGCGACGACCCGCAATTCAAGGCGCTGGTCGACGAGACCCTGACGGGCCTGATGCGCTCGGGCGAGTTCACGAAGCTCTATACCAAGTGGTTCGAGAACCCGATCCCGCCCAAGGGCATCGACATCCAACTGCCGATGTCCGACAAGCTCAAGGAGCTGGTCAAGGAGCCGAACGACAAGGCCAACTCCTGATCGGTCGTTTCGCTTCGATACGGAGACTTGCGGCAGCGGGGCTCAAAGACTGATCCCCGGCCAGCCTTTGAACCGGACGCATCACCCCTTCTGCCGCTCCGCAAGCGCGCGGTCGTAATTGAGCACGGCCTGCAGCAGCACCTGGGCGCCGGCCGCGCATTGCTGCTTCGAGCTGAACTCGGCCTCGTTGTGGCTGATGCCCTCGCGGCAGGGCACGAAGATCATAGCGGTCGGCGCCACCCGAGCGACATAGGCGGCATCGTGGCCGGCGCCCGACACGATCTCGCGCGCCGAGAGCCCCGATTGCGCCGCGGCCTCGCGCACCGCGGCGATGCAGTGCGGATCGAAGGCGACCGGCGGCTGGTCCCAGATCTTCTTCGCCGCGCCCTCGAGCCGCAACGCCCCGCAGATCTGCGCGACCGCGTCGTGCAAGCTGCGCTCCATGGCATCGAGCACGGCGGTCTCCGGATGCCGGAAGTCGACCGTGAAGTGCACTTCGCCCGGCACCACGTTGGGCGAGTTCGGCTTGACCTCGAGCGAGCCTACCGTTCCCACGGCGAGCGGCGGATGCCCGCGGGCGATCGCATCGATCTGGTCGACCAGACGGGCGGCGCCGAGCAGCGCGTTCTTGCGCAGATGCATCGGGGTGGCGCCCGTATGGGCGTCCTGGCCGATGACGTTCGCCTCGTACCAGCGCATGCCCTGCACGCCGGTGACGATGCCGATGTCCTTGGCCTCGGCCTCGAGAATCGGGCCCTGCTCGATGTGCAGCTCGAAGAACGCCGAGAGCGGATGCGCCCCGCATGGTTCCGGGCCGCGATAGCCGATCGTTTCGAGCGCGGCGCCGAAGCTTTCGCCGGAACGGTCCTGGCGCGCGACCGCCCACGCGCGGTCGAACGCCCCCGCGAACACCCCCGAGGAGGTCATGGCCGGCGAGAACCGCGCGCCTTCCTCGTTGGTCCAGTTCACCACCTCGATCGGCGCGAAGGTCTCGTAACCGGCCTCGACCAAGGTGCGCAGCGCCTCGAGCGCGCCGAGCACGCCGAGCACGCCGTCGAATTTGCCGCCGGTGGGCTGGGTATCGAGATGGCTACCGAATGCGATCGGCGGCACGTCGGCCTGCCCCGGCCTTCGCGCGAACATTGCGCCCATGTCGTCGATGGTCACGGTGCAGCCGAGTTGTTCGGCGCGCGCCTTGAACCAATCGCGCACTTCTCGGTCGAGATCGCTCAACGTGAGCCGGCAGATGCCGCCCTTGGGCGTGCCGCCGATCACGGCAGTCTCCATCAACTCGCCCCACAGCCGCTCGCCGTCGATCTTCAGATTCTGCATGCGTGTCTGTCGCTCCCTGTGCCGTCATTCCGGGGCGCGGGCGTACGCCCGCGAACCCGGAACCTATGAACACCGACGGTTCAATGGTTCAAGGTCTGTGGTCATGGATTCCGGATAGCCGCGGAGCTTGCCCCGGGCGGCGATCCGGGGCAGCTTCCGGAACGACGCTCGATAGGTTGGATCCCGAACATCGACGCGGCGAATCGCGGATAGGCCTCGGCGAGTTCGGGCGCCACGATCTCGCGCAGCAGTCGCAAGGTTTCGGCCGAGGGCGGCGGTGTCTGCGGCACCTGCGGGGCGCGGTCGAAATCGAAGCCGGTGTTTTCGATGACTTCCTCGACGCCGTGGCCGGGATGCACGCTGTCGAGCCGGAAGCGTTTTTTCTCCCGATCGAATGCGAACAGGCACAGCGGCGTGATGAGCGCGATCGGTCCGCCGGGGCGGTAGACGTTGTGCGGGCTCGTTCCCGGCGCGCTGATGAAATCGACCTTCTCGACCAGGGCGCGGCGCGAGTGCTCGAGCCGGAACAGGATGACGCGCGGCACGACGAAATACAGATAGCCGGAACCGAACGAGCCCGAGAACCGTACCTTGGGCCTGCGGTAATCGCCGACGCTGATGAGATTGATGTTGGCTTCCCCGTCGATCTGCCCGCCGGACAGGAAGAACACGTCGAGCCGGCCCTGTCCGGCGCAATCGAACAATTCGCGCCCGCCGTCGGTGAAGAAATTGTGGGTGCGGCTCTCCAGGATCGACACATGGGGCCGTCCGCCGCCGCGCTCGCGCGCCAAGATCGCGGCAGCCGCCGGAATCGGCGATTGTGCGCCGACCGCGACGTGACGCGCGTCCCCGATCAGCCGGCTCATCACGTCGGCCAGCAGCTCCTCAGTGCGGAATTTGCCGTCAGGCTGCGCGCCGCTCATGGACGTAAAGGTCGAGATAACGCGCAAACCCGTCGGCCGTGGCGGCGAGCCGCGCATATTCGGCGAGATGCGCGTCGTCGCGCCCGTAATGGCCCGGCAGCGCCAGCGGCCAGGCGCCGCGCGGGGCAATTGCGATTTTCTCGACATAGAAGCCCGGAAGCGTTCCGGCCGCGAGCACCGGATCCTCGAGCAGATTCTTGTCGTGAAGCCTCTCGACCGTGACCACGGTTGCGCGCGCAGCATGCGCCATGGTGATGAGCTCGCGCGTCGCGCCGATCCACACGTTGCCGGCCGCGTCCGCCATCGGCGCGTGGAACAACGCCACGTCCGGTTTGATCGCCGGCAGCAGCACGATCGGATCATGGTTGGCGAACGGATTGTCGATCACGCGCCAGTCCGGCCGGTATTTCACCAGGTCCGAGCCGATCAGCCCGCGCAGCGGCAGGAACGGCACGCCCTTCTCGCTCGCCTGCAGCGCCGCATGAAGCGCCGGACAGGTCGTGTCCTTGACCAGAATCTCGCCCGCGCGCAGGGCGGCCGCAAAGCGCGGCGCGGGCCCGAGCTCGCCGAGGCTCACGCCCGCCGCCTCGATGCTCTCGACGCATCCCGCGCCGATCAGCAGGTCTGCCTGGATGCCCGAGGTCGGGACCGCGACCAGGTTGAGCCGTTTGACGCCGCGCCGGACCAGCGCCCGCGTCGCCGCCATCGCCACGCCGGCGTTGCCGCGCGGCACCAGCAGCGTGCAGCCGTCGGCGATCGGCGCCAGCGCCTCTTCGAGCGAGCCGGCGGCTACCGGCATGGACCTGCGCCTCCAGGGTTCTCTTGCAACCGCACCGGACTGCACCCGTTCTGCCTGCACCCTGGCAGGCCGCATCCGCTAACGATGATACATTATAGCGCTGTTCCTGGGCGCGTTCCTATGGCGGGTCAGCTTGCTTGAGCAAGACCCGGCAGTATACTGCCGGTTCGGCGCACAAGTTCCCGGATTCCAAGCTCGGATCGAGCTTTTCGACGCGTTGCCGATGGGAGCCGGTCACGATGTCGAGCGGGAAAGATGTCCGCCACGGTGCAAGAAAGAATCCAGAGGGGAGGAATTGGAAAAATGAAAAAACCATCCATCGCGTTGGCCGCCGCGCTTGCGTTCGCGACTGCGCCAGCCCTGGCGCAAGGCTCGGTGAAGATCGGCTTCATCGACACGTTCAGCGGCCCGACCGCGGTGATCGGCAACGACATGCGCAACTCCTTCGAGCTCGCGCTCGATCACCTCGGCCGCAAGATGGGCGGCCTGCCGGTCGAAGTCATCTACGAGGACGACCAGCAGAAGCCCGAGGTCGGCAAGCAGAAGACCGAGAAGGTCATCCAGTCCGACCGCGTCAATTTCATCACCGGCTACATTTGGTCGAACGTGCTGCTGGCTTCGCTCAAGCCCGCGGTCGATTCCCAGACCTTCCTGATCAGCGCCAACGCCGGGCCTCATCAGATCGCCGGGGAATTGTGCTCGCCGTTCTTCTTCTCGACGTCCTGGCAGAACGACCAGACGCCGATGGCGATGGGCGAGCACCTCAACCAGAAGGGCGTGAAGACGGTGTTTCTGCTCGGCCCGAACTACGCCGCCGGCAAGGACATGCTCACGGGCGTCAAGGCTACCTACAAGGGCCAGATCATCGGCGAGGAATACACCAAATGGCCCGACCAGCTCGATTTCTCCGCCGAGCTGTCCAAGGCCCGCGCCGCCAAGCCGGAGGCGATCTTCGTGTTTTATCCGGGCGCGGCCGGCGTGCAAATTCTCAACCAATATGCGCAGGCCGGGCTCAAGGGACAGATCCCGCTCTACACCGTGTACACCATCGACGAGACCACCCTGCCGCTGCAGAAGGATCTCGCGCTCGGCGTGCCGGGCGCGCAGGAATGGGTCAACGACCTGCCCAATCCGGCCAACCAGAAGTTCGTCGCGGATTTTCGCGCCAAGCACGGGCACGGGCCGTCATTCTACGGCGCCCAGGCCTATGACGCGGTGAACCTCATCAACAGCGCGGTGGTGGCCCTGAAAGGCGACCTGACCAACAAGGACGCGATCCGCAACGAAATGCGCAAGGCGAACTACGCCTCCGTGCGCGGCCCCTACAAATATGGCAACAACCATTTCCCGATCCAGAATTTCTACCTGCAGGAAACGGTCAAGAACGCCGACGGCACGTTCGGGCTCAAGACGGTCGCCACCATTGTCAAGGACAGCCAGGACCGTTACCACGACAAGTGTCCGATGAAATGGTGACGCCAGGATTCGGAAATCGGAAGTCGGTGGTCGGAATCCGGAAGCCTGATTCCCGGCCACGGATTGCCGATTTATGGTACTCTGATTTCTGACCGCCGACCACTGACCTCCGATCCCTGACCCGCATGTTGCTCCTGCTCGAGCAGTGCCTCAACGGGCTGCAATTCGGTCTGCTGCTGTTCCTGCTGGCCGCCGGGCTGACGCTCGTCTTCGGCATCATGGATCTCGTCAATCTCGCCCACGGCTCGCTCTACATGATGGGCGCGTATTTCGCGGCGAGCTTCTCGGCGTGGACGGGCGATTTCTTCGCCGGCGCCTTGCTCGCGCTCGGGGCGACGCTGCTGCTCGGCATCGTCCTGGAGATGGTCGCGCTCAGACCGCTTTACGGGCGCGATCATCTCGATCACGTGCTCGGCACTTTCGGCCTGATCCTGTTCTTCAACGAGCTGGTGCGGCTGGTGTGGGGCCCGGCCGGCTTGAGCCTGCCGTTGCCGCCCGCGCTCAACGCCGCGGTCGAAATTTTCGGCATCTATTATCCCGTCTACCGCCTGCTGATCATCCTGGTAGCGCTGCTGGTCGCGCTGTTTCTCTACCTCGTCGTGATGAAGACCCGGCTCGGCATGCTGATCCGCGCCGGCGCGTCCAACCGCGAGATGGTCGGCGCGCTCGGCGTGGACATCAAGCTGCTGTTCACCTTGGTGTTCGGGCTGGGTGCGGCCTTGGCGGGTCTCGCCGGCCTGATGCAGGCGCCGATCCTGACCGTGCAGATCGGCATGGGCGAGAATATTTTGATCCTCGCCTTCGTGGTCATCGTCATCGGCGGCATCGGCTCGATTCGCGGCGCGTTCGTGGCGGCAGTCTTCGTGGGCCTGGTCGACACGCTGGGCCGCGCGTTTCTGCCCGATCTGCTGCGATTGGTGCTCAGCGTGACGGCGGCATCGACGGTAGCGCGCTCACTCTCCTCGATGCTGATCTATCTGCTCATGGCGATCGTGCTGGCGCTCCGCCCGCAAGGCTTGTTTCCGGTCGCCGGCAGATGAAAGCCGCGCTCGAACTCCGCGCTCCCTTCGTCCTCCTCGTCGTCGCCGGCCTGGCGCTGTTGCCGGTCTATACGGCGGCGAGCGGCGACCAGTTCGTGCTGACGCTGTTCACCCGCATCGTCATCCTGGCGGTCGCGGCGACCAGCCTCAACCTCATCCTGGGCTACGGCGGGATGGTGAGCTTCGGTCACGCCGCCTATCTGGGCATCGGCGCCTACGCGGTCGGCATTCTCGCCGAGGAGGGCGTCGGCTCCGGGTTCGTGCAATGGCCGTTCGCGTTGGCGCTTTCCGCCTTGTTCGCGCTGATCGTCGGCGCGCTGTCGCTGCGCACCCGCGGCGTCTATTTCATCATGATCACGCTGGCGTTCGCCCAGATGGTCTATTACGTGGCCGCCGGCCTCGACCGGTACGGCGGAGACGACGGGCTCACCATCTATTCGCGCAGCCGGTTCGCCGGGCTGATCGATCTCGCCAGTCCGACGCAATTCTATTACCTGTGCCTGGCGCTGCTGCTGGCGAGCATCGCGTTCACCTGGCGGCTAATCAACTCGCGCTTCGGCATGGTCATCCGCGCGTCGCGCTCGAACGATCGGCGCATGCGCGCGATCGGCTTTCCGACCTTTCGCTACCGGCTCGCCGCCTTCGTCATCGCCGGGATGTGGTGCGGGCTCGCCGGCGCGCTGCTGGCGAACCATACGGACTTTGTCAGTCCGGCGATGATGTACTGGACCCGTTCCGGCGATCTCATCGTCATGGTCGTGTTCGGGGGCATGGGCTCGCTGTTCGGGCCGTTGTTCGGCGCGATCTCGCTGCTCGTGCTGGAAGAGGGTCTCTCGCGGGTGACCGAGTATTGGCCGATCATCCTCGGCCCGTTGCTGCTGCTCATCGTGCTGTTCGCCCGCGGCGGCATCGACGGCCTGCTCGGGAGGATCCGGCGTGGCTGACGCAAACCTCCTGGAACTCGAACAGATCGAGACTTTCTACGGCTTGAGCCAGGTTCTGTTCGGCATCTCGCTGTCGATCGGGCGGGGCGAGATGGTGACCCTGATGGGGCGCAACGGCATGGGCAAGACCACGACCGTGCGCTCGGTCCTGGGGCTGACGCGGGCGCGCGCCGGCTCGATCCGCTTCGAGGGGCAGGAGATCCGGGCGCTGGACGCCTATCGGGTGGCCAAGCTCGGCGTCGGGCTCGTGCCGGAAGGCCGGCAGATTTTCCCGAACCTTACCGCGCGCGAGAACCTGGTGGCGACGGCCGCCAACCGCGCCGGCGCCGCCGAGCCGTGGACGCTCGACCGGGTATTCCGGCTGTTCCCGCGGCTCGCCGAACGCGGCGCGAGCATGGGCACCCAGCTCTCCGGCGGCGAGCAGCAGATGCTCGCCATCGGTCGGGCGCTGATGACCAACCCGAAACTGCTCATTCTCGACGAGGCGACCGAAGGTTTGGCGCCGCTGTTGCGCGCGGAAATCTGGCGCTGCCTGGCCGGCCTGAAGGCCGCCGGCCTCGCGATCCTGCTGATCGACAAGAACGTCGAGGCGCTCACCCGCATCGCCGACCGGCACTACATCATCGAGAAGGGGCAGGTGGTATGGACCGGCACCTCGCCGCAGCTTGCGGCCGCGAGCGACGTCCAGCAGCGCTACCTGAGCATTTGAGCGAATGGCAGCATAGGCGGGGAAATCCGCTGAAAATCCGCCACACTGGCGCTGCCATGTGCTAGCAACGACCCCAGCCTCCGAGTCGTCATGCCCGGCCTGTGCTGCCTTGTGCCGGGCATCCACGGCTTGAACCTCAAATTACAGAGCGCCGTAGATGGCCGGGACAAGCCCGGCCATGACGTGGAAACGAACGGCAATGAGTCTTCCTGCGCGGGCCGGGGACCCCGCCGAGCCGAAATGCTGATCCTCGCGCTTTCCTGCGTGGCGGCGCTGCTCGCCACCGCCGCGCTCGCGGTGGCGCTCGGGCGCACGGCGAGCGCCTCGCCGATCGTCTATGCGGCGAGCCTCGCCGTCTCGTTCGTGCTGCTTGCCGGCGCGCTCGCCCGGCTCGTCGCGGATCCCGCGCAAATCTCCACCCTTACCCTGCCGATCGGCCTGCCGGGCCTGGGCGCGCATTTTCGCCTCGACGCGCTCTCGGCATTCTTCCTGGTCGTGGCCAACCTGGGCGGCTCCGCCGCGAGCCTCTACGCGCTCGGCTATGGCCGCCACGAAACCGCGCCGCGGCGGGTGCTGCCGTTCTTTGCCGCCTATCTCGCCGGCATGAATCTCGTGGTGCTGGCCGACGACGCCTTCACGTTTCTTTTGACCTGGGAGTTCATGTCGCTCACCTCCTGGGCGCTCGTCGTCGCCCATCACGATGAGCCCGGCAACGCCCGAGCCGGCTACGTCTATCTCGTCATGGCGAGCTTCGGCACGCTCGCGCTGCTGCTCGCCTTCGGTCTCCTCGCCGGCCCTGCCGGCGCCTACGCGTTCGACGCGATGCGAGCCGCGCATCCCGGGCCCGCCGTCGCGGCGATCGCGTTGGTGCTCGTGCTGGTCGGCGCCGGCTCCAAGGCCGGGGTCGTGCCCCTGCACGTCTGGCTGCCGCTCGCGCATCCCGCGGCGCCCAGTCACGTGTCGGCGCTGATGAGCGGGGTCATGACCAAGATCGCGGTCTACGGCTTTGTGCGCATCGTCTTCGACCTGATCGGGACGCCGCCGTGGTGGACCAGCATCATCGTGCTGGCCTTCGCCGGACTGACCACGGTGCTCGGGGTACTCTACGCGCTGATGCAGCACGACCTCAAGCGCCTGCTGGCCTATCACACCGTCGAGAACATCGGCATCATCTACATCGGGCTCGGCTTGGCAATCGCGTTCCAGCAGAACGGCATTCCCTGGGCGGCGGCGCTGGCGCTCACCGCTGCGCTGTTCCACGTGCTCAATCATTCGCTGTTCAAGAGCCTGTTGTTCTTCGGCGCCGGCGCGGTGCTGAGCGCCACGCACGAGCGCGACATGGAGCGCCTCGGCGGCCTCATTCACCGCATGCCGCACACCGCGGTCGCGTTCCTGGTCGGCTGCGCGGCCATCTCCGCGCTGCCGCCGCTCAACGGCTTCGTCTCCGAATGGCTGACGTTCCAGGCGATCCTGGTGAGCCCGCAGCTGCCGCAATGGGGCCTGAAGCTGATGGTGCCGGCCGTCGGCGCGCTGCTCGCCTTGTCGGCGGCGCTCGCCGCCACCTGCTTCGTCAAGGCATTCGGCATCACGTTTCTGGGCCGGCCCCGCACCCGCGCGGCGGAGGCGGCGCAAGAGGTCGATCGCATCTCGCTCGCGGTGATGTTCGCCTTCGCGCTGCTGTGCTTCCTCGCCGGAATCCTCCCCGGCATCATCATCGATCGGCTCGGGCCGGTGGTGCAGGGCCTCGTCGGCGAGATGCTGCCGCCGCAATCCGGCCTCGCCTGGCTCTCGATCGTGCCGATCGCGGCCGGCCGCAGCTCGTACAACGGCACGATCCTGCTGATTTTCCTCGCGAGCTCGGCGACGCTGACCGCGATCTTCGTCCATCGCTTCGCGACGCGCGCGACGCGGCGGGCGCCGATCTGGGATTGCGGCTATCCGCAGTTGAGCCCCGCGACCGAATACACCAGCTCGAGCTTCGCCATGCCGATCCGACGCGTGTTCGGAACCACGGTGTTCGCGGTCAGGGAGAAGCTCGACATGCCGGGGCCGGGCGAGACCCGCGCGGCGCATTTCCAGGTCAAAGTGTTCGATCCCGCCTGGCGCTACGCCTATGGACCTCTGGTCCGCACCGCCACCAAGACCGCGGACCGGCTCAATCCGCTGCAATTCCTGACGATCCGTCGCTATCTCACGCTGACGTTCTCGGCGCTGATCGTGCTCCTGATCGTGGTGGCGGCATGGCGCTGATCCTCGATCTCGTCGAGCAGGCCGTGCAGATGCTGCTCGTCGTCGCGATTGCGCCGCTCTTGCTCGGCGTCACCCGCAAGGTGAAGGCGCGGCTGATGCGCCGCCGCGGTCCGCCGCTGCTGCAGCCCTATTCCGATATTTGGAAGCTGCTGCACAAGGAGGCCGTGCTCGCGACCAATGCCTCCTGGCTCTATCGCACCGCGCCCTACGTGATCTTCGCGGCGACCTGGGTCGCCGCGGCCCTGGTCCCGACCTATGCGACGGGCCTGCTGTTCTCCTGGTCGGCGGATCTCATCGCCATCGTGGCGCTGATCGGCACCGGGCGCTTTGCGCTGGCGCTCGCCGGGATGGACGTCGGCACCTCCTTCGGCGGCATCGGCGCTTCCCGCGAGATGCTGATCGCCTCGCTCGCCGAGCCCGCCATGCTGCTCGTGGTGTTCACCGTGGCCTTGGTGGCCGGCACCACGCAGCTCTCCTCGATCGCCGCGCAAATGATCGACACGCCGGTCGGCCTGCGGGTATCGCTGGCGCTCGCGACGTTCGCCTTCGTGTTCGTCGCCGTCGCCGAGAACGGCCGCATCCCGATCGACAACCCGGCCACCCACCTCGAGCTGACCATGGTGCACGAGGCCATGGTGCTCGAATATTCCGGCCGGCATCTCGCCATGATCGAGGCCGCGGCGGCGGTCCGGCTCGTGCTGTATTTCTCGCTGCTCGCCTGCCTGTTCTTTCCGTTCGGCATGGCGACTGCCGACAAGAGCCTTGCGGCGGTGAGTCTGGGGCTGTCGAGCTACCTGGCGAAGATCCTGGCGTTTGCCGTGCTGCTGCCGATCGGCGAGACCCTCGTCGCCAAGATGCGGGTGTTTCGCTACCCGGTGTTCCTGGGCGGCGCCTTCGCGGCCGCGGCGCTCGCCGTGTTCCTGCAATTCGTGTCGCGAGGGTTCTGATGTCGCTCTTCACCGACATCGGCCATCTGCTGGCCGCCGGCATGTTGATCTTGAGCTTCCTGCTGCTCTATCAGGATCGCATCACCGCCACCCTCAACGTGTTCGCCGCGCAGGCGATCGTGCTGGGCCTGGCGGTCGGTTGGCAGGCCCAGCTGCAGGACGCCCCGCACCTGTTCGTGACCGCCGCGATCGCGCTCGTGGTCAAGGGCGGCATCATCCCGATGGCGCTGCACCGGATCGTGCGCCGGCTCGAGATTCACCGCGAGATCGAGCAGGTGATCGGCGGCGGCCCGGTGATGCTGGTCGGCCTCGGCCTGGTTGCGCTGTCGATCATGCTGGTATTTCCGGTCGCCGGCTCCGTCGATCCGCTGGCGCGCGAGGACCTTGCCTTCGCGCTCGCCGTCATTCTGCTCGGGCTCTTGATGATGATCACCCGTCGCAACGCGGTCACGCAGATCATCGGTTTCATGTCGCTCGAGAACGGCCTGGTGCTGGCCGCGACCGGCGCCAAGGGCATGCCGCTCGTCGTCGAGTTCTCGGTGGCATTCTCGATCCTGATCGCCTTCATCGTGTTCGGCGTGTTCGTGTTCCGCATCCGCGAGCGCTTCGACACCGTCGACGTCGGCGCGCTCGACCGCTTCCGCGGCGACCGCGGAGATGAATCATGACCGCGCCGCTCTACGCGATTCTGCTGGTCCCGCTGCTCGCCGCGCTGCTGCTGGCGCTGGTCGCGGACTATCGCTGGGGCGCCGCGATCAACATCGTCGCCTGCGGCCTGACGTTCGCGGCCGGCGTCTCGCTGCTGTTGGTCGAGCGCGTCCGCACCGACGTGCTGCTCATCGATGATTTCAACATCTATTTGGTCACGCTCACGACCTTCATCGGCTTCACCACCAGCATCTTCAGCGCGAGCTACATCGGCCACGAGCTCGAAACCGGCCGGCTCACCCCGAATTTCCTGCGGTTCTACCATGCGCTCTACCAGGCGATGATGGGCGCCATGAACCTGGCGCTGGTCGCCAACAATATCGGCGTGCTCTGGGTCGGGGTCGAGGTGGCCACGCTCTCGACCGTGATGATGGTCGGCATCTATCGGACCACGGCGGCGGTCGAGGCGGCGTGGAAATATTTCATCCTCGGCAGCGTCGGCATCGCGCTCGCCTTCTTCGGCACCATCCTGGTCTATCTCGTGGCCCAGGAAGTGCTCGGCCAGGGGCTGCCCGCGATGGCATGGGACCGCCTGTTGCGCGAGGCCGGCCGCTTCGATCCGCGGATGCTGTCGCTCGCCTTCGTTTTTCTGCTGGTCGGCTACGGCACCAAGGTGGGACTGGCGCCGTTTCACGCCTGGCTGCCGGACGCGCATGCCGAAGGACCGACCCCGATCTCGGCGGTGCTCTCGGGCCTGCTGCTCAACGTCGCGCTCTACGCGCTGCTGCGCTTCAAGATGCTGCTGGCCGCCAATCCGGAGACGCTCGATGTCGGCCGCATCATGATCGCGCTCGGGCTGATCAGCTTGGTGTTCGCGGCGTTCATGCTCTACCGCCGCCGCGACATCAAACGGCTGTTCGCCTATTCGTCGATCGAGCACATGGGCGTCATCACCTTCGCGTTCGGCATCGGCGGCCCGCTGGCGAATTTCGCCGGGCTCCTGCACATGACCATGCATTCGCTGACCAAGTCCGCGATCTTCTTCGCGGTCGGCCATGTCGCGCAGGTCAAGGGCACGCAGCGCATGGCGGACATCCGCGGCCTCTCGGTGAGCCATCCGGTGCTGGCGGTCGGGCTTGCGCTCGGTGTCATCGCCATCGCCGGCCTGCCGCCGTTCGGGGTGTTCACCAGCGAGTTCCTGTTGATCTCCTCGACCTTCTCCCGACAGCCGCTGCTCGCGCTCATTCTGGTGTTCGGCCTGCTGGTCGCGTTCGGCGCGCTGCTGCTGCGGCTCCAGCAAGTGATTTTCGGCGAGCCGACCGGCCCCGCCGGCCGCGTCAAGGCGTCCTACGTGCCGCTGTTTCTCCACATCGGTTTCGTGCTGCTCGCCGGCCTCTGGCTCCCCGAGCCGATGGTGCGCTGGTTCAGGATCGTCGCGGCGCAATTGGGATGAGGCGATGACCGCGATCCTTTCCGAGCTTGCGAAGCATGCGCCGGTTGCCGGACATCGGCCGTGGCCGCGGCATCTCGTCGATGCGCCGACCTGGACCGCGGTCGCCCGCGCGCTGGGCGCCGGCGCCGCCGACCTGCTGAGCCTGTGGGCGGACGAAACTCATGTGCATCTTGCGTTGCGCTCCCCCGCGCATCCCACCCCGCTCGTCGTCTCGCTAGACGTGAAGAACGCGACCTATCCGTCCGTGGGCCTGCATCATCCGGCGGCATTGCGGCTCGAGCGCGCGATCCGCGATCTTCACGGCATCGCGCCCGCGGAATTGCCCGATGCGCGGCCCTGGCTCGATCACGGCGCCTGGGAATTGCGCGCTCCGCTCGGCGCGCGCGCCTCCGCCGAGCTGCGCGATCCGGCCGACTACGTCTTTCTGCCCGTGCACGGCGAAGGTTTGCACGAGATCCCGGTTGGCCCGGTGCACGCCGGCATCATCGAGCCGGGCCATTTCCGCTTCACCGCCAACGGCGAGATCGTCGTGCGGCTCGAGGAGCGGCTCGGCTACGTCCACAAGGGCATCGACGGGCTCCTCGCCGGTGCCGATCTCGAAGGCGCGGGCCGCATCGTCGCGCGGATCTCCGGGGATTCGACCGTCGCCTACAGCTTCGCCTTCGCGCGCGCGATCGAGGCCGCGCTCGAGATCGCGGTGCCGCCGCGCGCCGCAGTGCTGCGCGGCGTGATGGCCGAGCTCGAGCGCGTCGCCAATCATCTCGGCGACATCGGCGCGATCTGCAACGACGCGGCGTTCACGCTCAATCACGCCCATTGCGGCATCCTGCGCGAGCGCGTGCTCGCGGCGTGCGGGCGCGCGTTCGGCCACCGCCTGATGATGGATCGCGTGGTGCCGGGCGGCGTCGCCGCGGACCTGATGGCCGGGCACGCGCGGATGATCCTCGACACGCTCGACGAGATCATGCCGTGGTTCGCCGACGTGGTGAGGGTCTATGACGGCACGCCCTCGCTGCAGGATCGCACCTGCGGCACCGGCATTCTGCAGCCCGCGCTCGCCGAGCGCTGGGCGGCGGGAGGTTTGGTCGGTCGCGCGTCGGGCCGTGGCTTCGATGCGCGGCGCGATGTGGCTTATCCGCCCTATGACGATGCCGCCTTCAACGTGCCGGTCTACCGGACCGGCGACGTCGACGCTCGCGTCTGGGTGCGCATCCGCGAGGTCGAGGCGAGCGTCGATTTGCTGCGGCGCTGGCTCGCGGCGCTCCCCGAGGGATCGATCCGCACCGCGCTGCCGGCAATCGCGAGCGCGCGCGAGGGCATCGCGCTAGTCGAGGCATTCCGCGGCGACGTGCTGCTGTGGCTGCGGCTCGCGCCCGACGGCCGGGTCGCGCGGTGCCACGCACGCGATCCGTCGTGGCTGCAATGGCCGCTGCTGGAGGCGGCGATCGAAGGCAACATCGTCGCCGATTTCCCGCTCTGCAACAAATCCTTCAACTGCTCCTATTCCGGACACGACCTTTAGATGCGCACGCTGCTGTTCCGCTCGCTGCTTTCCCCGCTGGCGACGACCGCCGCGCCGGCTCCCGGCGATGCCGCGCTCGAGGAGCTCGGCCGCACGCTGGCGGAACGCGCGCGACGCCTCTACGGCCGTTCGCTCGCCATCCGCGAGGTCGATGCGGGCTCGTGCAATGGCTGCGAGCTCGAGATCCACGCGCTCAACAATCCCGTCTACGACGTCGAGCGCTTCGGCATCCGCTTCGTCGCCTCGCCGCGCCACGCCGACGTGCTGCTGGTGACCGGGCCGGTCACGCGCAACATGAAGGTCGCGCTCGAGCGCACCTATGCGGCGACGCCCGATCCCAAATGGGTGGTCGCGGTCGGTGATTGCGGCTGCGGCTGCGGCGTGTTCGAGGGCAGCTACGCGGTGATCGGCGCGGTCGAAAAGGTCGTTCCGGTCGATCTGCACATCCGCGGCTGCCCGCCGACGCCGACGGCTGTGCTCGAAGGCCTGATCGCGCTGGTGGATAAGGTATCGGCGACACCGCGAGGTTAGGCCGTCTTCCATTGCAAACATGCATCGGTTTGCATTCACGCCGGACCGGCATTAGCGTCTCCGATCCTTTTTGCCGAGAACAGAAGCACCGACATGCAGCGCTGTGATTTCGATGCCGTGATCGTGGGCGCCGGGTTCGCCGGGCTCTACATGCTGCATCGGCTGCGCAAACTGGGATTCTCCGCGCGGGTTTGCGAATCCGGCAGCGGCGTCGGCGGCACCTGGTTTTGGAATCGCTACCCGGGCGCGCGCTGCGACGTCGAGAGCATGGAATATTCCTATCAGTTCTCCGACGAGCTGCAGCAGCAATGGGAGTGGACGGAGCGCTACGCGGCGCAACCGGAGATCCTGCGCTATGCCAACCACGTCGCGGACCGGTTCGACCTGCGTCGCGACATCGAGTTCAATACGCGCGTCGTGGCCGCGGCATTCGATGAGGCGACGGAGTGCTGGCGCATCGAGACCGGCGACGGCGTCGAGCGCACGGCTCGCTATTGCATCATGGCGACCGGCTGCCTGTCGTCGGCCAATGTCCCCAATCTGAAAGGGCTCGATGGATTCCGTGGCCGCTGGTATCACACCGGGCATTGGCCGCACGAGCGCGTCGATTTCACCGGCCTGCGCGTCGGCGTGATTGGCACCGGCTCCTCCGCCATTCAGTCGATTCCCCTCATCGCCGAGCAGGCCGAGCATCTTTACGTGTTTCAGCGCACCCCGAACTACGCGGTGCCGGCGCGCAACGCGCCGCTCGACCCGCGCGTGCGAGACGCGATCAAGGCGGATTACGCCGGCCTGCGGCAGCGCGCCAAGCAGATGCGCAACGGCATCCAATATCCGGTCAACGAGGCTTCGGCCCTGGAGGTGACGGAACCGGAGAGACGCCGCGAATACGAGTTCCGGTGGGGGCGGGGCGGTCTGTCGTTCCTGGGATCGTTTTCGGACCTCTTGGTCGACCGGCAGGCGAACGAGACGGCGGCCGAGTTCATCCGCGCCAAGATCCGCGAAGTGGTGCACGACCCGGCGGTGGCGGCGGCGCTCTCGCCGCGAAATACTTTTGGCTGCAAGCGGCTGTGCATCGACACCGGCTATTACCAGACTTTCAATCGTGCGAACGTCACGCTCATCGATGTAAATAACGCGCCGATCGAGGGCGCCACGCCGGACGGCCTCGTCGCCGGCGGCAAGACGTACCGGCTCGACGCGATCGTGTTTGCCACCGGCTTCGACGCAATGACCGGCGCGCTGCGCAAGATCGACATCCGCGGCAGAGGCGGCAAAAGCGTCGGTGAAAAATGGGCCGAAGGCCCGCGCACCTATCTCGGCGTCGCGATCGCCGATTTTCCCAATCTGTTCACCATCACCGGACCGGGCAGTCCTTCGGTGCTCACCAACATGCTTCCGAGCATCGAGCAGCATGTCGAATGGATCGCCGACTGCATCGTGTATGCGCGGGAGCGCGGGCGCGGCTGCATCGAACCGACGCTCGCGGCCGAGCACGAATGGATGGCCCACGTCAGCGAGGTCGCGGACGGCACGTTGTTTCCTTCGTGCAATTCCTGGTACGTCGGCGCCAACATTCCCGGCAAGCCGCGGGTGTTCATGCCCTACATCGGCGGGTTCCCGAGATACGTGGAGACCTGCAATCAGATTGCGGCGGACGGTTACGCGGGCTTTGCCGTGACATAGAACCGGTACCGTAGCCCGGATGGAGCGTCCGCGGAGCGGGCGTGTAATCCGGGAAGGGCGGCCCCGGATTGCGCTTCGCTCCATCCGGGCTACATCGTGCGCCTCCCCGGCACCAGAAAATCGAAATCGCAGCCCTCGTCCGCCTGCAGCACGCTTTGCTGGAACAGCCGGGCGTAGCCGCGGTCGGGCCCGTCCGGGCGCGCGCGCGTCGTCTTGGCGCGGCGGGCGAGCTCCGCGTCATCGACCAGCACATCGATCCGCCGCGCCGGCACGTCGAGCCGAATGCGGTCGCCGGTCTCGATCAGCGCCAGCGGACCGCCGGCGGCGGATTCCGGCGCGATGTGCAGCACGATGGTGCCGAACGCGGTGCCGCTCATGCGCGCGTCGGAAATGCGCACCATGTCTTTGACGCCCTCTCGCGCCAGCTTCTTGGGGATCGGCAGATAGCCGGCTTCCGGCATGCCGGGCGCGCCCTTGGGGCCGGCGTTGCGCAGCACCAGCACGTCGTCGGCCGCAACCTCGAGCTCCGGATCGTCCAAGCGCTTCGCCATGTCTTCGATCGAATCGAACACCACGGCGCGTCCGGTGTGCTGCATCAGGTGCGGCGAAGCCGCAGATTGTTTGATCATTGCGCCGCGCGGCGCGAGGTTCCCGCCGAGCACGCAC
>DASWCW010000210.1:0-11693 GCA_036395835.1 Xanthobacteraceae bacterium | reverse complement strand
TGCTGAGGAGCGCTGGGCGCGTTCCCGAAAGGCTGGGTGTGCCGCCTTTTGGCTTCCACCTGACCGGCCGGAATGGTAGCGTTCGCGCCAATCCCGGGTACCCGGCCAACAACTTCAGGATGGGAGGAAGTGCCTATGCGCAAATGGCTTTTCGCCGCCGCCGCGGTCGCCCTGTTCATGGCTCCGGGCGCCGGCATGGCTCAGCAGGTCGTCATCAAATTCAGCCACGTCGTCGCCGAGAACACGCCCAAGGGCCAGGCCGCGCTGAAATTCAAGGAGGAGGCCGAGAAGCTCCTCCCCGGGAAGGTCAGAGTCGAAGTCTATCCGAACTCGCAGCTGTTCGGCGACGCCAAGGAGATGGAGGCCCTCGCGCTCGGCGACGTTCACTTCCTGGCGACATCGCTGTCGAAATTCGACAAATACACCAAGAAGCTGCAGGTGTTCGATCTTCCCTTCCTGTTCGACGACGTGGCGGCGATCGACCGCTTTCAGGCGAGCCCCGCCGGCAAGGCGCTGCTCAAGGAAATGGAATCCAAGAACTATCTGGGGCTGGGCTATTGGCACAATGGCATGAAGCAGCTCTCGGCCAACAAGCCGCTGCTGACGCCGACCGACGCCAAGGGACTCAAATTCCGCATCCAGCAATCCGACGTCCTGGCCGCGCAGTTCCAGGCCGTAGGCGCGGTGCCGCAGAAGCTCGCCTTCAGCGAAGTCTATCAGGCGCTGCAGACCGGCACCGTCGACGCCCAGGAGAACACCTGGTCCAACATCTACTCGCAGAAGTTCTTCGAGGTGCAGAAGCACATCGTCGAATCCAACCATGGGATCGTCGACTACATGGTATTGGTCAATGCCAAGTGGTGGAACGGCCTGCCCAAGGAACTCCGCGACGGTTTGGAAAAGGCGCTGGCCTCGGCGACCAAGACCAACAACGAAATCGCCGATCAGTTCAACGCGCGCGACAAGAAGCGCATTGCCGATGCGGGCACCACCAGCATCCATCCGCTCGCGCCCGATGAGCGCGGTCAATGGAAAAAGGCGATGGAGCCGGTGTGGAAGCGGTTCGAGGCTGAGATCGGCAAGGACCTGATCGCCGCCGCCGAGAAGGCCAACAGCGGCGTGACGCAATAGGGGCTGCCGCGCAATAGGGGCTGCCGCCGCGCCGCAGTCTCGCGGCGTTCGGCGAGCCATGTGGGGGAGAGGCCGGTGCTGCGCGCGATTGCCAATCGCGTCGAGGAAGGTTTGATCGCCACAATCCTCGGGGCGATGACGGTGCTGACCTTCGTGCAGGTCGTTCTGCGCTATCTGTTCAACATCGGCATCTTGTGGGCACTCGAGGCGGACTTCTACCTATTCGCTTGGCTGGTCCTGATCGGCATGTCGTACTGCGTGCGCACGCGGGCGCATATCGGGGTTGACGCGGCCGTGAGGCTGCTGCCGCCTCGAACCCTGCGGATCGTCGGCCTGGTGGTGGTGGCGCTGACGCTCGTCTATGCCGGGCTGATGCTCTACGGCTCGTCGGTCTACGTCGATCGCATGAAGATCATCGACGTCGAAGCCGAGGACATTCCGGTGAAACGCTGGATCCTTAGCCTCTGCCTGCCGATCGGTTTCGCGCTGCTGTTCGTCCGGCTGATGGAAATGGGCTGGCGCATTCTGACCGGACGCTCGCCGGGCTACGAGCTCGCCGACGAGGCCAAGGAAGCGATCAAGGAAGTCACCGGGGACGACATTCCCGACGCCACGACGATCTCGCGATGACGACGGCTTTTCTCTTCCTCGTCCTGTTCGTCTTCCTGTTCCTCGGCACGCCGATCGCGATGTCGCTCGGGCTCGCCTCATTGTTGACGATCTTTCTGTTCGCCAACGACAGCATGGCGTCGCTGTCGCTGAAATTCTTTCAAACCATGGAGCAGTTCACGCTGCTCGCCATTCCGTTTTTTATCCTGGCCGGCAATTTTCTCACCACAGGCGGCGTCGCCAAGCGCATGATCAGCTTTGCGGTGGCGGCGGTCGGCCATTTGCCGGGCGGGCTGGCCATCGCCTCGGTGTTGGCGTGCATGCTGTTCGCGGCGGTGTCCGGCTCCTCGCCGGCCACGGTGGTGGCGATCGGCTCGATCGTCATCGCCGGCATGGTGAGGGTCGGCTACACCCAGGCGTTCGCGACCGGCGTCATCGTCAATGCAGGCACGCTCGGCATCCTGATCCCGCCTTCGATCGTGATGGTCGTTTACGGCGCGGCGACGGAAACCTCGGTCGGGCGACTGTTCATGGCCGGCGTGATTCCCGGCATCCTGCTCGGCACCTGCCTGATGATCGCCATCTACATCGCCGCGGTGCTCAAGGATCTGCCGCGGCAGCCCAAGGTGTCGTGGTCGGAACGCCTCGTATTGTTCCGCGAGGCGGCATGGGGCCTGCTGCTGATCGTGATCGTGATGGGCGGTATTTACGGCGGCGTGTTCACGCCGACCGAGGCTGCTGCGGTCGCCGCGGTCTACGCCTTCATCGCGGCGGTGTTCATCTACGGCGACCTGAAGCTGAAGGACGTGCCGCGCGTACTGGTGGATTCCGGCCGCGTGACGGTGATGCTGATGTTCATCATCGCCAACGCCTTCCTGTTCGCGCACGTGCTGACCACCGAACAGATTCCGCAAACCATCGCCCAGACGCTCATCGACTGGAATCTGCAGCCTTGGCAATTCCTGCTCATCGTCAACATCGTGCTGTTGATCGCCGGCAATTTCATGGAGCCTTCCTCGATCATCCTGGTGCTGGCGCCGATCGTGTTCCCGACCGCGATGAAGCTCGGCATCGATCCCGTGCATCTCGGCATCATCATGGTGGTCAACATGGAGATCGGGATGGTGACGCCGCCGGTGGGGCTAAACCTGTTCGTCGCGTCGGGCATCACCGGCATGCCGCTGATGTCCGTGGTCCGGGCCTCGATCGGTTGGCTGATGGTCCTGCTCGGGTTCCTGATCTTCGTGACCTATGTGCCGCAGATCTCGCTCGTCCTGCCGAACGCCTTATTCGGCCGCAGCATCGTTCAGTGAAGCCTTGCCGCCGAGCGAGCGCAAACACGAGTGACGATCGGGAGCCGCGGCCGTTTGCGCAAAATTGACTGCGGGCCCGCGCTGGAACTGCGGCCAGCGTTCGTTCGGCATGGAAATTCCGCTATGCCCGCAGCACGCCGCCGGTCCTCTTTCCCACTTCGTCGACGATCCGCGTGGCGATCGCCTCGATCTCGGCGTCGGTCAGCGTCTTCTCCCGCGGCTGCAGCCTGACCGCGATCGCGATCGATTTTTTGCCCGGTGCGATGCCCTCGCCCTCGTAGACGTCGAACACGGTCACGTCGGCGACGAGGCTTTTGTCCGCCGCTTGCGCGGCGCGCACGACGTCGGCCGCCTTGACGCCGCGGTCGACCGCGAAGGCGAAATCGCGCTCGATCGGCTGCAACGGCGAGAGCTCGAGCGACGGCTTGGCCCGCGTCGGCTTTTGCTTCGGCTCCGGAATGCGCTCGAGGATCAGCTCGAACGCGGCGGCCGGCCCCTCGGCGTCGAGCGCATCGAGCGCACGCGGATGGATTTCACCGAAATGGCCGAGCACGTGCGGCCCGATCTGGAGCGTGCCCGAGCGGCCCGGGTGATACCAGGGCGGACCGCCCGGCACGACCTGGATCGCCGTCATCGGCGCGCCCGCGGCGGCGAGCACCGCCAGCGCATCGCCCTTCACGTCGAACGCGTCGGCGGCGCCGTCGTGGTCCGACCAGTGCCGGCCGGTGCCGAACGATTTGGAGCGTCCGCGCCGCACCGCCGCCGCGGCGGTGAGCTGATCCTGCGGCCGGTCGCCCTTGAAGATCTGGCCGACCTCGAACAAGGCAACGTCGCCAAAACCGCGGTCGGCGTTGTGCTGCGCGGCCGCGACGAGGCCCGGGACCAGGCTCGGTCGCATGTCGGTTAGCTCGGCCGAGATCGGATTGGCGATCGCGGGGCCGCCGCCGCCGAACAGTTCCGCGCTCTGCCTGTCGATGAACGACCAGGTCACCGCCTCGACCAGCCCGCGCGCGGCGAGCGCGCGCTTGGCGCGTCGGGTGCGGACCTGGCCTTGGGTCAGCACCGGCTTGCGCGGGTTCTCGCCGCGATCGAACGGCGTCGAGGGCACGCGATCGACACCGAGGATGCGCACCACCTCCTCGACGATGTCCGCCCTGCCCTCGATGTCCGGGCGCCACGACGGCACGGAGATGCTCAGCTTGGTGTCCTGCCCGGCAACCGAGAAGCCGAGCGCGCCGAGCACCCGCCGCACCTCCTGCGGATCGGCGTTGAGGCCGGCGAGCCTCTCGAGCTCGGTGAGCGGGAATTCGATCCGCTTCTGCTCGACGCGAGCATCGCCCGCGACAAAAATTTCCGACGGCGAGCCGCCGCACAGCTCGAGCACCAGCTTGGTCGCAAGCTCGAGGCCGGGCACCATGAAGGCCGGATCGACGCCGCGCTCGAACCTATAGCGCGCATCGGAATGGATGCCGTGCTTGCGCCCGGTCTCGGCGATATTGGCCGGAACCCACAGCGCGGATTCGATCAGCACGTCGGTGGTGGTCTCCGAGCAGCCGGTCGCCGCGCCGCCCATCATGCCGGAAAGAGACTCGACGCCGCGGACGTCGGCGATGACGCACATGGTCTCGTCGAGCACATAGCTGCGCCCGTCGAGCGCCACGAGATTCTCGCCGGCGCGGGCGCGGCGCACGACGAGATCGCCATGAACTTTGGCGGCATCGAACACGTGCAGCGGCCGGCTGCGGTCGTAGGTGACGAAATTGGTGATGTCGACGAGCGCATTGATCGGCCGCAGCCCGATCGCGACGAGCCGGCGCTGCAGCCAATCCGGCGAAGGTCCGTTTCTGACGCCGCGCACGAGCCGCAGCGCGAAGCCGGGACAGAGCGAAGGCGTTGCGCCGAACTCGAGCTTCACGTTGACCGGACACGGAAACGCACCTTTGACGGCATCGATCGGCGCATTTTTGAACGTGCCGAGGCCGGCGGCGGCGAGATCGCGGGCAATGCCGTGCACGCCGGCGCAATCGGGCCGGTTCGGCGTGAGATTGATCTCGATCACCGGGTCGCCGAGCCCGATCAGGTCGGCGAATTTTTTTCCGACCGGCGCGTCGGACGGAAGCTCGATGATGCCCTCGTGATCCTCCGAGAGTTTGAGCTCGCGCGGCGAGCACAGCATGCCGCGGCTCTCGACGCCGCGGATCTTGCCGATCTTGAGGTCGAGCCCGGTGCCCGGAATGTGGGTGCCGGGCGGCGCGAACACCCCCTTCATGCCGGCGCGCGCGTTGGGCGCGCCGCACACGACTTGCACCGGCGCGCCGGTCCCGGTGTCGACCATGCACACCCGCAGCCGGTCGGCATTGGGATGGCGTTCCGCCGAGATCACGCGCGCGATGATAAAGGCGCCGAGCTCCTTGGCCTTGTCCTCGACGCGCTCGACCTCGAGCCCGATCATGGTGAGACGGTCGACGATCGCCTCGAGCGATGCCGCGGTGTCGAGATGCTCGCCGAGCCAGCCGCGGGTGAATTTCATCGCGGCTCCTCGGCGGACCAAGCCGTGTATCTCGCGACGCGCCACTTGCTCAGATTCCCTCCCTCGCTTGCGGGGGAGGGTAGGGAGGGGGCCGACTCCAGAACCTCGGCAATCAAGCTCAATACACGCGTGAGCTTCATTGGCGCGAGTTCCCAGTGCCGCCAGTATTTCTCGGAGCGCCTCCCCAACTCTGGCCCCCTCCCCCCTTGAGGGGGAGGGAGAGGGAGGGGGATCGTTTGGCATCCACGGCGTCGAAGATGGTTTGCAAAACTCCGGGCCGCCGGTGCGCCGTGTTTGTCATACCCCCCTCCCGGTTCGCCTTCGGCGAACCGGCCTCCCCCTCAAGGGGGGAGGCGAACAGAGTTCGTGGCAGGACCGCGGTACTCTCATCTCGATTAGATTCCCCTCACCCACTCAGGCCTCCCGCGAGCGTCGGAAGATCGAGCGGGCGGAAGCCGTAGTGCTCGAGCCAGCGCATGTCCGCCTCGAAGAACGCGCGCAGGTCCGCCATGCCGTATTTGAGCATGGCGATGCGATCGATCCCCATGCCCCAGGCAAAGCCCTGGAAGGCATCGGGGTCGATGCCGCAGTTCTGCAGCACCTTGGGATGCACCATTCCGCAGCCGAGGATTTCCAGCCAGTCCTCGCCTTCGCCGAACCGGATGCCGTCCTTGTCGCGCCGGCACTGAATGTCGACTTCGAGCGAGGGCTCGGTGAACGGGAAATACGACGGCCGAAACCGCATCTTGACGTGATCGACCTCGAAGAACGCCTTGCAGAACTCCTCGAGGATCCATTTGAGGTGCCCGAGGTGCGCCTGCCGGTCGATCACCAAGCCTTCGACCTGGTGGAACATCGGCGTATGGGTCTGGTCGGAATCGCGCCGGTAGGTGCGGCCGGGACAGATCACCCGGATCGGCGGTTTCTGATGGAGCATGGTGCGGATCTGCACCGGCGAGGTGTGGGTGCGCAGCAACAGGCGCGAGCCGTCCGGCTTCTCCGGGAAGAAGAACGTGTCGTGCATGTCGCGGGCCGGATGGCTCGCGGGAAAATTGAGCAGCGTGAAATTGTACTCGTCGGTCTCGATATCGGGCCCCTCGGCGACCGCAAATCCCATGTCGGCGAAGATCGCCGTGAGCTCGTCGTTCACCTGCGTCAATGGATGCAGGCGGCCGGCCTCCGCGGGCGGCTCGCGGACCGGCAGGGTGACGTCGACCGTCTCGGTGTTGAGCCGCGCATCGAGCGCCTGCGCTTTGAGTACGTCCTTGCGGGCGGCGATCGCGGCGCTCACCGCATCCTTGAGCCCGTTGATGAGCGGCCCGTTCTCCTTGCGCTGCTCTGGGCTCATGCCGCCGAGCGTCTTGAGGAGCTCGGAGATCGATCCTTTCTTGCCGAGCGCGGCGACCCGCACGCTTTCGAGCGCGGCTTCATCGGCCGCGGCCGTGACGGCGGCGAGGATCCGCGATTCGAATTGGCGGAGATCGGACTTGAGATCGGACATGATATCGGACTGGGGCTCGCTCGATGGGCGAGAGGTTGTGACCGCCCGCAGCGCATGCCGTCAAGTCCGCGGGCGGATGGGTCCGGAGCGCGGCTCCGGCATGATCGGCCCAGAAAGGCGGCGCGTGGATCAGGCCAACGCGGCTTTCGCTTGGCCTACGATCGCCTCGAACGCCGCCGGCTCGCGGATGGCGAGATCCGACAGCACCTTGCGATCGACCACGACCCCGGCCTTGCCGAGGCCGGCGATAAATCGGCTGTAGGTCAGCCCGAACGGGCGCACCGCCGCATTGAGACGTTGAATCCAAAGCGCACGGAACGTGCGCTTTTTGCGCTTGCGATCCCGGTAGGCGTATTGCTGGGCGCGCTCGACCGCCTGCTTGGCGACCCGAATGGTGTTCTTGCGGCGACCGTAATAGCCCTTGGCGGCCTTCAGGACCTTCTTGTGCTTGGCATGCGCGGTGACGCCTCGCTTGACGCGGGCCATGGCTCACTCCATCGAAAATGTCGGGCGTTCAGCCGTAAGGCATCCATTTCTTGACGATTTTTGCGTCCGACGGCGACATCATCGTCGTGCCGCGCAGCTGCCGGATCTGCTTGTTGGTGCGCTTGATCATGCCGTGGCGTTTCTTCGCCTGGGTCGAGATCACTTTGCCGGTTCCGGTCAAGCGGAAGCGCTTCTTGACTCCGGATTTGGTCTTCAGCTTGGGCATTTGGCTCTCCCGGGGCCGAGGGATGCGCGAACGCGATCCGCCGACCCGTCCTGAAATGCGTGCTGGTATGGAGCACAATACCGCCGCCACGGCAGCCCTTGGCCGGGCGGCGGAAGGCCGGCGTTATGGCAGATGGGCCCTTTGTTGGCAACCGCCGGGATATGCCAGTCGCCAGCCGCTAGCGCGGGGCGAGCACCATGACCATCTGGCGGCCTTCGAATTTCGGCTCCTGCTCGACCTTGGCCATCGGCGAGAGGTCGCCGCGGACGCGCTCGAGCAATTTGGTGCCGAGCTCCTGGTGGGCGAGCTCTCGGCCGCGGAAGCGCAAGGTGATCTTGACCTTGTCGCCTTCCTCGAAGAACCGCCGGATCGAGCGCATCTTCACGTCGTAATCGTGATCGTCGATCATGGGCCGGAACTTGATTTCCTTGATCTCGACGATCTTCTGCTTCTTGCGCGCCTCGGCGGCCTTCTTCTGCTCCTGGTATTTGAATTTGCCGTAGTCGAGGATCTTGCAGACCGGGGGGGTCTTGTTGGGGACGACCTCGACGAGGTCCAGCCCCGCTTCGGAGGCGATGGCGAGCGCGTCGCTGATCTGAACGGTGCCGTGGTTCTTTCCTTGTTGATCGATCAGCTGCACCTCGCGAACGCGAATCTCATCGTTGATGCGCGGGCCGTCCTTCTGAACGGGCAGCGCGGCTTTCATCGGGCGACGAATGGCGAAGACCTCCTTTGCCTGTTGCGACGCGCCGTTTCGCGGATACCGGCCCGCATGCGAGCGCCGGCCTCATCCACTACGTGGCCCGGAGAAGATCGGGAGAAACGACGCAGAAGTCAACGCCGTTCCGGGCACGACGCCAAGACGTGCCCGACGGCTTTGCGAGGGCCGCGTCGACAAGCCCAAATGCGGAGAGTTCCGCAAAAAGCGCGCGCGTCACGCATTGTTTTCGAGCAGCCCCGTATAGACGGCCAAAACCGCGGCAATGATCTGACCGGGCGAAAGCAGCAGCGTGGCGAGCCGTCGCGCTTGCGCTCCCACCGAGCTGAGCGCCGCAAGGTCGAGGGCTTCGGCCGCCGCAAGGCCGCGGGCGAGCGCCACCGGGTCCGCGGGCGCGACGAGCCAGCCGGTTCGCGCGGATTCCGGCGCGCGCGGCGGGGAGAGCACCAGCTCCGGCAGCGCTCCGAGCTCTGAGGCGACCACGGGCCGCCCCATAGCCAGCGCCTCGGCCGCGGCGCGGCCGAACGTGGGCGGGACCATTGCGGGCAGGGCGACGAAATCGGCGGCCGCATAGGCAGCCGGCATGTCCGGGCAGATGCCGACCTGCCGGACCAGATGACCGATGCCATGGGCGCGCGCGCCCGTCGCGAGCGCGAGTGCATAGGCAGGCTGCGGGCTCTTGTCGCCGGCGAGCACGAATACGACGTGCCGCAAGCCGCCGCTTACCAGCATGCGGGCGGCCTCGATCAGGACGTGCTGGCCGTTGGCGGGATCGATCGTCGCGGGAACGAGGACGATGCGCTCGCCGCGTTGCACGCTCCAGGTTTGCCGCAGCGCCGCGATCCGTTCGATGGCAACCGCGGACGGATCGAACAGCGCGGTGTCGATCCGGCGCGGGACCACGATGGCGCGTTCGCGCGGGATGGCATGAGCCTCGATCAACAGGTCGGCGAGATACCCCGAATGGGCCAGGATGCGATCGGCACGCAAGAGCGCCCGCGAGAACGCCCGGTCGCGGCCATGCGCCAGCGCTTCATCGCCGCAGCCGAGGACGAGCCGCGTTGCGAACGGTTCGATGGCTTTGGTGGCGAATTTTGCCGCCGCGACTCCGCGCGTATGAATGGTGTCGATCCGCTCCGTGGCCACGAGTTCCGCGAGCACGGTCCGCGAAGGCCCGCCACCGAAATTCGCGTGTGCTGCCAGTGGCTTGCTAAGATCTGTTGGTGCGGAGGTTTAGCCGGGTAACGGCACGGGTAACGTTCCGAAACGCAGACGGCCCTGGCGTGCGCAATCCTGCGGGAATCTTCAACCGGCGTCAGAGCACCCAGCCTTGTGCCCGCGTCTTGTCCGGGGGCGAGCGCTGACCGATCCCGGCTCCGCCGGCATTCCTTGCCGGGAGATTAGCACAGGGGGAGCACCCCATGGCCCGATTCCGCTTCACCCGCGCCGTCATCGCCGACGTCAAGAATCGGTTGCCATCGGGCAACGCCCCGCCGAGATCGCCGCCGCCATCGGCGCCTAGCGGTCCCCGTCCGTGACGAGAACCCCCGGATCGGGACCGTCACCCTTTGGCCGCCCCCCACGATTTGGGCGTTGCCCGCTCAGTCGCTTTCGGCTTAAGTGCTGCGGCCTTCCCACCATAGCTGCACTCCCCCATGCTGACCCGAACCACGATCCCTGACCTGACCCTTCCGCTTGCCCAGTCCATCACTCTGACACGAGGCCCGGGTTCGCATCTCGTGACGCTGATGGACGCCGCGATCCTGTCCGCGACCTTGAGCCGTTCCGGCAAGCGCGGCCGGTGTGGGATCGCGTCGCCGAGATGATCCTGATCGTCGCGGAGAGCGGCGCAGCCGCCGATGTCGCCGAGGCGACGCGGCAGCTTCTCACCGCCGTTATTCATGAAACTGGTGGAAACCAGCGCGGAAGTCGCGATGAAAGGCGCGCTGTGGAAATGCGGGTCGGCGCTGGCGTTGACCACCTGCTTGGCGGCGTCGCCTGTCATGGAGGGCAGTGAATAGCTCTGCGTCGGTTCAGCCAATCGACACTGCGCTGCTGCGTAATTACAAGGGCCCATGACTTTCGACGATTGGATCAAGAAATCCGGGCTTTCGGAGCGCCAGGTCGGGGAAAAGCTCGGGGTGTCCCAAACCGCAGTCAATAACTATCGTCGATTGCAGCACATCCCGGAACCCGACATCAGGGACAAGATCGAGAAGATGACAGGCGGAAAGGTCACCGGGGCGGAGTGGCTCGATCTCTGGCGACAGCGACGTGAAGCCCGACGGAAGGGCCCCGCCAGGCGAAAAATGGTGCGGAGATGGCGAATAGACCGACAACAATTCAGCCGCGACATTCGGCAGAGGAGGGTGAGAGACGGGATGACATTTCGAAGACTGGAAAAGGCCCTCTGCCTAGACAAGGCGGTGTTACACCGCGCAGAGGCCGGTGAAAGCCTTTCGGACGACAACTTTGCTGTCCTGCTAAATTGGTTGGGGCAGCCCGCGTCGGTCTATCTTAAAATTTACCAAGAGTAGCCAAGCCGCACTTTGTTGTAGCCCCCGAATGACCGGACACGGTCACGAACTTCCGCGAGCTGCGATGAACTCACGGGATGAACGATATCCGAGAGCTTTGTGCGGGTGAACCTCGTTGTAGTGGGCAATCCAGGCCGGTAGCTGTCGCATGACGGTCGCTGCATCGGCACGAGGACTGACGCGGACGTAATCCCGTTTGATCGTGCGAACGAAAGCTTCGGCCATTCCGTTGCTCTGCGGGCTTTCGACTGGCGTCCTCCTCGGCTCCAGCCCGATCTCCCGAGCAAAGCCGCGGGTCTCCCCGCCGATATAACAGCTGCCATTATCCGACAGCCATTCGATCGTGACCAGCAGCCGGTTGACCTGACCGAAGCGATGCTCGACGGCCGCCAGCATGAGGTCGCGCACGTCACCGCCGGTGATTCCGCCCGTCGTCGCAAGAAAGCTCATGGCTTCACGATCGCAGCAATCGAGGGCGAAGGCGACCCGGACCTTCTCGCCGTTGTCACAGCCGATCTCGAAGCCGTCGGAGCACCAGCGCCGGTTTCGCTCATCCACCGCGATGCGGCCGTCGTGACGACGCTCGGCGCCACCGCAGTGTCGATCGAGCAGCAGGCCATGGACCTTCATGACCCGGTAGAC
>DASWCW010000209.1:0-19875 GCA_036395835.1 Xanthobacteraceae bacterium | reverse complement strand
TCACACACACCCCGCTGTGTGTGTTCTCTTCCTTGTTCTCTTCCCTGTTAGATTCCTTGTTATATGGACCGGAAGGGTAGTCTTCCGCCCTGGGTGGAAGTGGGGCTTCCGCCCTGGGTGGAAGTAGGGCTTCCGCCCTGGACTGCCATTCCTCAGCCGACACCCGGTCCCAGTTCCACTCGTAACAAGTGTTCCTTCTAGGATGTCGGACCTGCCGCATCCATCGCGCTTCCAGCGATGCGATTCCATAACGCACCGTCCGTTCGGTGCGGCCCATCTCCTGCGCGATGAGTTCCTGATTCGGATTGCACTGCCCCGTCTTGCTGTTGCAGTAGAGCAGCAGCAGGACGGCCGCGAGGTGAATGCCGGTGCGGTCAAGGTCGCGATCGGCGCAGATGTCGAGCAACAGGCCGTGGCGTCGCCCGATGTCGAACTGGGCTTTGTTGCTCATGTTAGTAGCTCTCCGTCGTTAGGTTGATTGGTCATAACAAAAAAAACCGAGCAGTCGGCCGCGGCCGGCCGCTCGGAACAGACCTCGTGATTGTTTGGAAGGTGATTCAGGCGCAGGATAAATAACACTGAAGGCGTCCTTTGGCGGGGGCGTTTTCAAATCTCCGTCAGGCACCCGGTCGCAAGCCGGGTGCCTTTCACTTTGTTCAGGCCGGTCGTCGCGGCGCGAGCATCTCTTCGACGTTCCTCACGTCTATCATCCACCGTTTCCCAATTTTAGCTCCCGGCAGATCACCGTTGCGCAATGAGTCGCGCACCCGGCGACCGTTGAGTCCGTTCTCTCGTGCCCACGCTTCGGCGTTAGCGAAGCGCTGACCACCCACATGTCGAAAATCACGTGCCTGCAGCATTCTGGTCTCTCTCCACAGTTCGAACGACACCACCTATTTAGCGGCGACTATGGGCACCTTCCGGCACCCACCGACTATTTAGTTCTGAAGATGTTACCACCATGCCAGGTCACGGAAGAACTTACAGAAATACAGGAGAGTGGTTCGAAATCGGCTGCGCAACGGCGCTCCGGCGCTCATTACACGACGGGCCGGTGCCTCAGTCGCGGCGCCGCGGATTCACCGCCCCGCCACCTGGGCATCCTGGCGCTCCGATGCGCCCTAAATCTTTTCATGCCAGCACGACGCCCCCGAGAATTTGGATACTTTGCGGTCGAAGACTGCACCCGGATCGCTGTGCAGCCGCTGTTCCGACAGGCAGCCACGCCGGCCAATCTCGCCGCCATCCGGGCCGGTCACGACGTGGACGTTGATGGCAGGCTTCCGGATCATCGCCTGGAATATCGCTTGCACCTGAGCGCCAATGGCGAATCCTGGCTGCACATCGGCAGGCCCGGCACCAGTGCGGGCTTCTATCTTGAATTCCAAAACATCAGCCGTCCCGTGCGTAGGAACGGCAGGTTCGTGCGGCCCAATCTGCTGCATCGGGTCATCGAACCGCGGAAATTGATCGGCATGCGCTGCTTCATTCGCGGTCTCGACAACCACCGCTATGCCGATTTGTTCGTCACGCCCAAAGGGGCGATCGGGGTTCGCGGAGATCTGTGCTTGACCTACCGCTCACGGCAGGTCGGGAAGCGGAGACGCCGGGAGCAGCGACGGCTCGACCTCATCCGCATTGCCATGCCGCTCGCGAGCGAACAATACGTCGTAGACTTTGCGCGGTCGCACCCCGCGTGGTGGCCGGAGGAGCAGCACCGCCTGCGGCCCAAAGGTCTGCGCCGGAAGGTCTGGGCCAAGCTCGTGGATGAGCTTCGCTTCCGGCCGGCCCTGCCCGTGCCGGCGCGCGCCAAGGCGGCCGCGGCACCGGCCGTGCCAGCGCCGCCTGCCCCACCGTCCGCACCTGCCACCTCACCACAATCATTACCGCGGGCGCTGACTGCGGAGAAGCCGCACTATATGGCTGACCCGCTGGACGAAATCCGCCAAATTTTCCCCGATGTGTTGAAATATCGGCTCTGAGGCCTTCGCCGGCGGCATCGCGCTCTCTCGTTTTGCGCTCTCGAGCGCACATCGTGGAGCAGCTCATCCGGTTCATCCTGCCCCGCGTGGAGCATATCGATTCGTGGTGCCTTCACCCGAAATCGCTCACGAAAAGCGCGTGGGCCGCCATCGTGGAAGACCGCCCGGCTCCGGCAAACGCTTCCCGAGCGCGTGCCGGGCGTTCATCGCGGCAGTCCCCGAGTCCGCCGTGGCGCGTGGGACAGGGCGGGAACTCCCGTGCCTGAACCATCGAGCCCCCATCATGGCATCCTGCGGTGGCTCGCGGGTGCCCTGCCCGAAATAATGGCGTTTACCGCCGGCCCGCCTGGTCCTCTCGCGCCGTGCGCGCGGTTTCCTGGTCAATCGGGATGGGTATTTCGGCGACTAATGGTCGCCGCCGTCGCCTCAGCAGCCAAATCACGTCCTGGCGATGGCCGCCGCGCCGGCCGCCAGCAGCCAGTAGACCAAAGCCACAGCCCGCCCAGCGAGCACGCCGGCGAGCGCAGCCGGCCCCTGCTCGCTCGGGCCAGCCGCCAAGGCGACCACGCCGAGCCGAGGCGGACTGAGTCAAGAACGGAAATCCCCTGGCTGAAACCGTGGCAGAATCAGTGAATATTGGCCATTCGCCCCGAAAAAACCAATGATTACAGGCGATAGGAGCAGATCGCCTTGCCGCCGTCCTCGACCAGGTAGAGCAGACGCTCGCGGGTATCGATGATGATGGTGCCGGGCTTCTCGTCGCCGGAATATTCGACGATCTGCCGGTTGAAGCGCGGGTCGGGTGCGCGCCGTGACCATTCGGAGCGCTCGGCAGGCTCGCCGCGCGCCTGCTGCCAGCCGGGCGCCGCCTGCTCGTAGCCTGCCGGATCGCTCGGCGCGGCACGCACGCCGCGCCCGCCGCCGAACAGGAACTCGAGGAAGCCGTCGCCGAGATTTCTCTCGCGCTGCGGATTCTGGCGAAGCTCGGCGGTCTGCCAGCCGGCGCGAGGAGTTGACCCATCGACGGGAAACGACTGCGGACCGGCCAGTGCCGGATCCGCGCCAAGAACGCTCAGGGCGAGCGCGGACATGACAAGACGTTGCATCGACCTACTCGTGGCTGGTTCGTCGGATCGGATGCCGAGGAACATCCTTGCGGTCGAATACAAGGCCGAAACCGCGACCGTTTGGTAAACAGATTACGCGGCACCGTTCTTCGCATTGCGGCGCCGGCGTTTTCCTCGCATTAGGGTTTCTTTTTGGTGACGCGGAATGGTTAACAGGAATCCGAAACGGGGCCGAGCCGCCACTGACACTGACTACTGATTTCTGATTTCCGGCCTGCGCAGCACGATGAAGCAAATCAACGCGATCAAGGTCAGGCCCGCCGCGAGCAGCAGCGCCAGCGGATCGGAGCCATGTTCGATCACGAACGCGAGCACCAGGGGCGCGACGCCCTGCATCAGCAGCGAAGGGCCGGCGATGCGACCGATCAGCCGCCCGTAACCGACGGCGCCGAATAGGGCGAGCGGCACGGTGCCGCGCGCGATCGTCATCAAGCCATTGGAGGCGCCGAACAGAATCGCGAACGCCGCCGCCGCCGGGATGGAGAATCCGAACAGCGCGAGCAGCGCGAAAGCGACGACCAGCACGCTCAGTGCAAAACGCACGACCCATAACGGATGCACGTTTCGGGCGAACGCAAACTCGCAGATGCGCGCCGTGACCTGGGCGGGTCCGAACAGCGCCCCGATCACGACCACGGTTCCCGGGTCGATGCCGTGGCGGGAGAAGACCGCAAGCAGATGGGCGGAGAGCCCGGAGGGAACGAACGCGTAGGCCGCAAACGCCGCGGCGACCAGTACGAAGGCTCGGCTCCGGGCCGGGAACAGCGCGGGCGCCGGCTCTGCGGGCCCGACGAGCCGCGTTTCGGGTTCGGCCCGGCGGCGCGGCAGGGCGAGCCAGTGCAGCGGCGCCGCGATCCCGGCCAGCAGCGCCGCATAGAAGAGATACGTGCCGCGCCAGCCGAGCGCATCGAGCAGGGCTTGGGTCGCGGGCCAGCTCACGGTCGAGGCGAAGCCGCCGGCGAGCGTCAACGCCGTGATCGGTTGGCGCGCGCGCGCGCCGAAAATGCGGCCGAGCGTGGCGAAAGCCGGATCATACAGCGAGGCCGCCATCGCCGCGCCCAGCACCACCCAGACGGCGAAATACGACAACGGGTCGGCCGCGTAGGCCAGCCCCAGCAATCCGAGCGCACCGAGCAGCGAGCCCACCGGCATCACGCGATGCCCGCCGTAGAGGTCGATCAGGATGCCGACGTAGCGCGCGACGAAGCCGGCCACGAGCAGGCCCGCCGAAAATCCGGCCATCGCCAAGGTCGCCGTGAAGCCGCGATCCGCCGCAAGCCGCGGCAGCATCAGGACCGGGGTGTAGAACAGCGTTCCCCAGGCCAGGATCTGCGTCACGCCCAGCACCGCGACGGCGCGCCAGGGGCCGGCGAGAAAGACGCGGAGTTGCTTCATAGCGACGCGCCGCTCGCTCCGGTTATCTCCCCCTTGACGAACGGGTATCAATCCAGGTCGATCTCGCCGTCGATCTGGAGCAAGAGCTCGATGCCCCCGACGTGCAGCCGCATGGTGGCGGGAAGCTTCTGATTGGGCTTGAGCGTGCCGCGCTCCGCCGCGTCGCGTACCGCCTTCTCGATCTCCCGCTGCGAGGTGACGCCGACCTTCTTGAGAAATTTCCGCACGCTCGAATTCAAGGCGTCTTCGTTCATGATCGTCTCTCCGTTGGTTCCGTTCCTCGCAACATCGCCAGGACCTGCAGGATTGTTCTCTCCTGGGCATGCAGCCGCGCGCATTCCCGTGTCGGGCGTCGGCGAGGCATCATGCCGGCAAGCGCTTGACCAGCACATTGGCGCTCGCCGGGCACAGCGCGGCGAACTCCCGCGTCTCCCGGATCTTCGGCGGCACCACCGCGCGATCGCATTTGGCGTAGCCGAGCCGATCGAAGAAGCCCGAGGCCGCCTCGGTAAGAAGCCACACCGCGCGGCAGCCGTGCAGCGCCGCCTCGTTCTCCAGCTGCGCGACCACGGCGGCGCCGAGGCCCCGGCTGCGCAGCGGCGGCAAGATCACCAGCGAACGCAACAGGGCATCCTCGCCGTGGATCTCGAGGCCGCCGAAGCCGACCGGCATCGAATCGGTGGTCTCGAAACGCCAGAACAGCGGCCCGGGCGCGTCGAGATCCTCGACCGGCAGGCTCGCCTTGGCGAGCGCCTTCGACAAAGCGCCGCGCTCGCCGAGCTTCAGGGGACGCGCGAACAGCCGCGGCGGTTTCGATGGCGCCATCATCGAGGATTCCGTCGGCCGCTCCGGAACCTGGTTCACGCACGCGCGCCGCAGCGCACGTAAACCCCGGTGCCGTACCGGCTCGCGACCTCCGGATCCATCCAGCGCAGCACCAGGACGCGGCCGTCGAAGGTGACGACCTCGCGATCCTGCTGGATCGCCGGGGGACCCTCGGGACCCACATAGGTCTTGCCTCCCGGCGCGCCCTTCAGGCGCAGCTCGCTCGCCTTGGCGTCATCGGCCAGATGCATCATCACCCCGCCGGTCGGACCGCGGTTGATCACATACGGCTTGTTGCATTGGGCCTTGGCGGCGGTCTCGGTGCGGAGCCGGTCGCCTTCCTTGTGATAGGAGGCAAAGCCCCAGCGCCCGACGATCTCCTCCGGCTGGAACGCCGGCGGCAGCGTCGGCACGACGGCGGCCGCCTCCGGCGGCGGCGGGGGCGCCTCCCGCTCGAAGGGATTCTGGAACGACGTACAGCCGGCAAGCGCGAGCACGCCGATCAGCGCCGCCGCACGGCGATGCGGAAAAAACTCGAGCATGACAGCAAGCCCTCCCCCGATCCTGACGACGTGCCGTGACGCGACTTTGCTGGGCTACGGCGTTCCGCGCAAGCCGGAATGTCCCGAACCGGCAGGCGATCGCATTTTACTCTCAGCGAGCCGTTAAATCGCTCCCCCTCGAAGAATGAGGATTTGGGTGGGAATCGGCGTCCCTTCCCGACCGCCGATCGCGGCCGCGTCGGCCGAAACTATGCGGTCCCGACGCCGTGCTCCGAACCGGCGAGCGCCGCCGCCGGAGGATACAGCGGCTCCGCCGCAACCGGCTCGGTCCGCGCCAATCTGAGCGAGCCGTTGCCGGGAGCGACGAACAGGTGCTGCAGCACCTGGCGCTCGATCGGCTTCTGCAGGATCGGAACATGGGCGAATCGCCCGTCGATGCTCTCCGCGCCGTAGCCGGTGACGAACACGAAAGGCACGCCCCGGGCGGCCAGCGTGTCGGCGACCGGGTAGATCAGCTCCCCGCCGAGATTGACGTCGAGGATTGCCGCGTCGACGCCGCCGTCTCGCGCCGCCGCGACCGCCTCGGCCGGCGTGCAGAACGGGCCCGCCACCGACAGTCCGAGCTCCAGCAGGATGTCGCGCATCATCATGGCGACGAGCGCTTCGTCTTCGACCAGCAGCACGCGTCCGGCCAGGACTTTGGCGGGCATCACGGGATCCTTCTCGACGGCCGCACGCGCGTCGCCGGCGGCATGCAACGCCGGCGCATTTCCGGCCGCGCGGGCAAGCGACAGGACACAACGCAGGCCTTCCGGACGCCAGTCGAATTCGGCGCTGCCGCCGAGCTGACGCTCGATGCTGGCGCCGATCACCCGGGTGCCATAGCCCTCGACACACGGCGGCTCGACCAAAGGTCCGCCGGTCTCGATCCAGTGCAGCACCAGATCATTGGGCTCGAGATCCCAGGTCAGCCTCACCTTGCCGGTGGCGGTGGACAGCGCCCCGTATTTGGCGGCATTAGTGGCGAGCTCGTGCAAAGCCAGCGCCAGCGCCTGGGCCGTGGCGGGCTGCAGCACCACGTCGGGCCCTGCCGCCGAGACGCTTTCGACCTCGCCAGTCCCGTAGGGCGCAAGCTCCTCCTCCACCAGCTTGCGCAGATCCGCGCCCTCCCAGCGCGAGCGCGACAGCAGCATGTGCGCGCACGATAGCGCGCGGATGCGGCCCTCCACGGCAATTACGTAGTCCTCGATGCTGCCCGCGCGCGTGAGCCGTACGATCGATTGCACCACCGCCAGCGCGTTGCGCGCGCGGTGGTCGACTTCGCGCGCCAGCAGCACCTGGCGCTCCTCCGCGAGCTTGCGGTCGGTGATGTCGACCGTCACGCCGCTGACGCGAACGACGCGCTTGGCCGCGTCGAGGGTGGCGGCCGCGGTGCCGATGCACCAGCGCAGCTCCCCATTGGGACGGCGCACGCGGAACTCGGTCTGGTAGGATTGCGCGTCCGCGGAAATGCGCCGCAGCGCCTGTTCCAGGCGCTCCAGGTCCTCGCGGTGAACGAGCGCGCGAACGTTCTCGGGCGTGACCGCGAACGTCGGCGGATCGACGCCGAAGATGCGGCACTGGCCCTCGTCCCACACGCATTCGCCGCGCACCATGTCCCAATCCCACGATCCCATCTGGCCGGCGGCGAGCGCCAGCGTGCGGCGCCGCTCGCTCTCGACGAGACGCGTGGTGGAGGCTTCCAGCGCCGACGTGCGGTCGGCGACCCGCCGCTCCAGCTCCTGATTGAGCTGCTCGAGCTGCCGGGTCTTGCGATAGAGCTCGGCGAACACCTTGACCTTGGCGCGCAGCACGTCGGGGATGACCGGGACCGGAACGTAGTCCACGGCACCCATCGCGTAGCCGCGCAGGCGGTCCATGTCGGTGAGATGCACGGCCGAGATGAAGATGATCGCCGTCTTCTGAAACCGCGGATGCTCGCGGATCATGGCGGCGAGCTGAAAGCCGTCGAGCTCCGGCATGCACACATCGACCAGCACGATGGCGATCTCGCGCTTGAGCAGCTGCTCGAGCGCCTCGCGGGCGGAGCTCGCCTTGATGAGGTTCTCGCCAAGCTCCTGGAGCATCACTTCGTAGCTCAGGAGCTTGGCCGGCTGGTCGTCCACCAGCAGGATGTTGACTTCATCCTTCATCGGGTTCCTCGATTTAGCGATGGAGCCACATCCGCAGCGCGGAGAGCAGCTGTTCGGTGTTGACCGGCTTGGCGAGATAATCGGAAGCACCCGCTTCCAGGCATTTCTCGCGGTCGCCCTTCATGGCCTTCGCGGTGAGCGCCACGATGGGCAAACGGCGCAGCGCCGGCTTGGCGCGGATCGCCTCGATGGTCTGATAACCGTCCATTTCCGGCATCATGATGTCCATCAGCACGATGGCCAAGTCGGGGGTCGAGTCGATCAGCTCGATCGCCTCGCTGCCGGTCGTCGCCGTGAGCACCCGCATGCCGCGCCGCTCCAGCACGCTCGACAGCGCGAAGATGTTGCGGGCATCGTCGTCGACCAGCAGCACGGTGCGACCGACCAGATCCTCGTCGGAGCTGTTGAGCCGCTCCAGCATGCGCTGCTTCTCCGCCGGCAGGTCGGTCACGACCCGGTGCAGGAACAGCGCGGTCTCGTCGAGCAGGCGCTCGGGGGATTCCACGCCCTTGACCACGATGCTGCGCGCCATCGTGTGCAGCTGCGCGTCCTCCTCGGCGGAGAGTTCCCGGCCGGTGAATACCACGACCGGAACGTCGGACAGCTCGGCGTCGTTGCGAATCTGCTCCAGCACTTCGAAGCCGGACATGTCCGGCAGCCGCAGGTCGAGCACGACGCAATCGCTCGGCTGTTGTTTGAGCGCCGTGAGAGCCGCGGCGCCGGTGCCGGCGGTCACGATCTCGATGTCGTCGTGACCGAGCAGCTCGGCGATGCTCAGCTGCTCGTCGGGATTGTCCTCCACCACCAGCAGGCGCTTGCGCCGCCGGGCGGTGTATTCCTTGATCCGCGACAGCGCGTCTTCCAGGCCTTCGGTGGTGGCCGGCTTGGTGACGAACGCGAAGGCGCCGCGGGCGAGCCCGTGCTGGCGATCCTCGTCGAGCGTGATGATCTGCACCGGGATGTGCCGGGTCAGCGGATTCTGCTTGAGCTGGCTGAGCACCGTCCAGCCGAGCATGTCGGGCAGGAACACGTCGAGCGAGACCGCGCTCGGCTGGTATTGCCGCGCGAGGTCCAGCGCGTCGGCGCCGCGCATCGCCACCAGCACCTTGAAGCCCTTGTCGCGCGCCAGATCCACAATCACCCGCGCATAATGCGGGTCGTCCTCGACGATGAGCAGGATGGCGTCGCCCGGCTCGATCTCCAGACGATCGTCGGGGATCAGCTCGACCGGGCGGTCGGGCACGATCTGCAACGCGACCGACGGGAAGGCTTGGCCGCCGCCCGGCAGCATCCGCACCGGGTTCGAGGCGCCGGCGTATTTGATCGGCAGATAGAGCGTGAACGCGCTGCCGACGCCCGGCGAGCTGCGCAGATGGACCTCGCCGCCCAAAAGATTGGCGAGTTCGCGACAGATCGCGAGGCCGAGGCCGGTGCCGCCGTACTTGCGGCTGGTCGAGGCGTCGGCCTGCTGGAACGCCTCGAAGATGATCTTCTGCTTCTCCAGCGGGATGCCGATGCCGGTATCGGAGACTTCGAAGGCGACGATGGTCTGCGATTGGTTGAGCACCGGATGCTCGGCGCTCCAGCCGCCGAGCGCGGCCGAGACGTTGAGCCGCACGCCGCCGTGCTCGGTGAACTTGAAGGCGTTCGACAGCAGATTCTTGAGCACCTGCTGCAGGCGCTTGGAATCGGTGACGATGCTGCGCCCGAGATGCGGATCGATCATCACGTCGAACGAGAGCTGACGATTTTCCGCCTCGTGCCGGAACGGACGCGCCACCATGTCCACCAGATTCGAGAAGAAGATCTCCTCGGCATCGACCGTCACGGTTCCGGACTCGATCTTCGACAGGTCGAGAATGTCGCTGATCAGGTTCAGCAGGTCGGTGCCGGCGCCGTGGATGGTGCGCGCGAACTCGACCTGCTTGGGCGTGAGGTTGGCATCCGGGTTGTCCATCAGCTGCTGGCCCAGGATCAGGATGCTGTTGAGCGGCGTGCGCAGCTCGTGCGACATGTTGGCGAGGAATTCCGACTTGTATTTCGAGGTGAGCGCCAGCTCGGTGGCCTTCTCCTCGAGCGCCCGGCGGGCCTGCTCGATCTCCTGGTTCTTGCGCTCGACCTCGACGTTGCGCTCGGCGAGCTGCTGCGCCTTCTGCTCGAGCTGCTCGTTGGTCTGCTGCAGCTCGCGCTGCTGCGCCTGCAGCTCGCCGGCGAGCTGCTGGGACTGCTTGAGCAGCCCCTCGGTCTGCATGCTCGCCTCGATCGAGTTGAGCACGATGCCGATGCTGGCGGTGAGCTGCTCGAGGAACGTGGTCTGCAGGGTCGTGAACGCCGTGACCGACGCGAGCTCGATCACCGCCTTGACCTGGTTCTCGAACAGCACCGGCAGCACGATGACGTTGCGCGGAGCCACCTTGAACAGCGCCGAGCCGATCGTCACGGCATCGCTCGGCATTTCTGTGACGAGAATGCGGCGCTTGTCCGCGGCACATTGTCCGATCAGCCCCTCGCCGATCTGGATGCGCTGCGCGTGGCCGTTCATGCCGCCGTCCGCATAGGCCGAGAGCAGCTTCAAGCTCGGTCCCTCTTCGCCCTCCATCTGGTAGATCACGCCGAGCTGGGCGTTGACCAGCGGGGTTAGCTCGGTGAGCAGCATCTGGCCGACGGTCGTGAGATCGCGCTGGCCCTGCAGCATGTTGGTGAACTTGGCGAGGTTGGTTTTGAGCCAGTCCTGTTCGGTGTTGCGGTCCGTGGTGAGCCGCAAGTTGTCGATCATCGTGTTGATGTTGTCCTTGAGCTCGGCGACTTCGCCGCGGGCGTCGACCTGAATCGATCGGGTCAGATCGCCCTTGGTGACCGCGGTCGCGACCTCGGCGATCGCGCGCACCTGCGTGGTGAGATTGGCCGCCAGCAGGTTGACGTTTCCGGTCAGGTCCTTCCAGGTGCCGGCGGCGCCGGGCACGTTGGCCTGGCCGCCGAGCCGGCCTTCGACGCCGACCTCGCGCGCCACCGTCGTGACCTGGTCGGCGAAGGTAGCCAGCGTGTCCGTCATGTTGTTGATGGTCTCGGCGAGCGCCGCCACCTCGCCCTTGGACTTGACCGCGAGATTCTGCTTGAGGTCGCCGTTGGCGACCGCGGTCACCACCTTGACGATGCCGCGCACCTGCTCGGTGAGATTGGCGGCCATGACGTTGACGGTGTCGGTCAGATCCTTCCAGGTGCCGGCGACGCCGGAGACCTGAGCCTGGCCGCCGAGCTTGCCTTCGGTGCCGACCTCGCGCGCGACGCGGGTGACCTCGGACGCGAAGGCGTTGAGCTGGTCCACCATGGTGTTGATGGTGTTCTTGAGCTCGAGAATCTCGCCCTTCACGTCGACGGTGATCTTGCGCGAAAGGTCGCCGCGCGCCACCGCGGTCGTGACCTCGGCGATGTTGCGGACCTGGGTCGTGAGATTCGCGGCCAGCAGGTTGACGTTGTCGGTCAGATCCTTCCAGGTGCCGGCGACGCCGGGCACCACCGCCTGGCCGCCCAGTCGCCCGTCGGTGCCGACCTCGCGCGCGACGCGGGTGACCTCGGCCGCGAACGAGCGCAGCTGCTCGACCATGGTGTTGAGCGTCTCTTTGAGCAGCAGAATCTCGCCGCGCACGTCGACCGTGATCTTCTTCGAGAGATCGCCGCTGGCGATCGCGGTCGCCACCTCGGCGATGTTGCGCACTTGCGCGGTCAGATTGCTCGCCATGAAGTTGACGTTGTCGGTCAAATCCTTCCAGGTCCCGGCGACGCCGGGCACCTGCGCCTGACCGCCGAGCTTGCCCTCGGTGCCGACCTCGCGGGCGACGCGGGTGACCTCGGACGCGAAGGCGTTGAGCTGGTCCACCATGGTGTTGATGGTGTTCTTGAGCTCGAGAATCTCGCCCTTCACGTCGACGGTGATCTTGCGCGACAGGTCGCCGCGCGCCACCGCGGTCGTGACCTCGGCGATGTTGCGCACCTGCGCGGTGAGATTGCCCGCCATGGAATTGACGCTGTCGGTCAAGTCTTTCCAGGTGCCGGCGACGCCGGGCACGTTGGCCTGACCGCCCAGGCGCCCCTCGGTGCCGACCTCGCGCGCCACCCGCGTCACCTCGCCGGCGAAGCGGTTGAGCTGGTCGACCATGGTGTTGAGGGTTTCTTTGAGCTGCAGGATCTCGCCGCGCACGTCGACCGTGATCTTTCGCGACAGGTCGCCGTTGGCGATGGCGGTCGAGACTTCGGCGATGTTGCGGACCTGGCCCGTCAGATTCGACGCCATCGAGTTGACGCTGTCGGTCAGGTCCTTCCAGGTGCCGGCGACGCCGGGCACCTGGGCCTGGCCGCCGAGCTTGCCATCGGTGCCGACCTCGCGCGCCACGCGGGTCACCTCGGCCGCGAAGGCGTTGAGCTGGTCGACCATGGTGTTGATGGTTTCTTTGAGCTGCAGGATCTCGCCGCTGACGTTCACGGTGATCTTCTTGGAAAGGTCGCCCTGCGCCACCGCGGTCGCGACCTCGGCGATGTTGCGCACTTGGCCGGTGAGGTTCGACGCCATGGAGTTGACGCTGTCGGTCAGGTCCTTCCAGGTGCCGGCGACGCCGCGGACCACCGCCTGGCCGCCGAGCTTGCCCTCGGTGCCGACCTCGCGCGCGACGCGAGTCACCTCGGACGCAAAGGCGTTGAGCTGATCGACCGTGGTGTTGATGGTCTCCTTGAGCTGCAGAATCTCGCCGCGCACGTCGACGGTGATCTTCTTGGAAAGGTCGCCGTTGGCAATGGCGGTCGACACCTCGGCGATGTTGCGCACCTGCGCGGTCAGATTGCTGGCCATGGAGTTGACGCTGTCGGTCAGGTCCTTCCAGGTGCCGGCGACGCCGAGCACGTTGGCCTGGCCGCCCAGGCGTCCCTCGGTGCCGACCTCGCGCGCCACGCGCGTCACCTCGCCGGCGAAGGCGTTGAGCTGGTCGACCATGGTGTTGATGGTCTCTTTGAGCTGCAGGATCTCGCCGCTGACGTTGACGGTGATCTTCTTCGAGAGATCGCCGCCGGCAATCGCGGTCGCGACCTCGGCGATGTTGCGCACCTGCGCGGTCAGATTGCTCGCCATCAGGTTGACGTTGTCGGTGAGGTCCTTCCAGGTCCCGGCCACGCCCGACACGTAGGCCTGGCCGCCGAGCTTGCCTTCGGTGCCGACCTCGCGCGCCACGCGCGTCACCTCGCCCGCAAACGCGTTGAGCTGGTCGACCATGGTGTTGATGGTGTCTTTGAGCTCGAGAATCTCGCCGCGCACGTCGACCGTGATCTTTCGCGAGAGATCCCCGCGGGCGACCGCCGTGGTCACCTGGGCGATGTTGCGGACCTGGTCGGTGAGGTTGCCACACATGGCGTTCACCGAGTCGGTCAAATCCTTCCAGGTGCCGGCCACGCCCGGCACGATGGCCTGGCCGCCGAGCTTGCCCTCGGTGCCGACCTCGCGGGCGACGCGCGTCACCTCCGAAGCGAAGGAGCGCAGCTGGTCCACCATGGTGTTCATGGCTTCCTTGAGCTGCAGGATCTCGCCGCGCACGTCGACGGTGATCTTCTTGGAAAGGTCGCCGTTGGCGACCGCGATCGTCACGTCGGCGATGTTGCGGACCTGGGCGGTCAGATTGCTCGCCATCGAGTTGACGCTCTCGGTCAGGTCCTTCCACACGCCCGTGACCTCGCGCACCTGCGCCTGGCCGCCGAGCTTGCCCTCGGTGCCGACTTCGCGGGCCACGCGCGTCACCTCCGAGGTGAACACGCTGAGCTGCTTGATCATGGTGTTGACGATGGTGGCCGAGCGCAGGAACTCGCCCTTGAGCGGCCGTCCGTCGACGTCGAGGCGCACCGTCTGCAGCAAATCGCCCTGGCCAACGGCAGCGATGGCGCGGGTGACTTCGGTCGTCGGCCACAAGAGATCGTCGATCAGGCTGTTGACCGAGCCCTCCATCTCGCTCCAGGCGCCGCTGGAGAGCCCGAAATTGACGCGTTGCCGGGTCTTGCCCTCCTTGCCGACCACCTGGCCGACGCGCTCGAGCTGCTGCGCCATGCGCTGGTTGGCGGCCACGATCTCGTTGAAGGTATCGGCGATCTTGCCGGCGAGCCCCACCTGGTCCCCGGCCATCCGCACCGAGAAATCGCCGACGCGCATCGCCTGCAGCGCGCGCAGAAAGTCGTACAAGGCGACATCCGCGCCGCCGTTCACGGCCTCCGGGCCGTTCTGTTCCGGCGCAGCCACGGGCGGAACGGCGGCGTCCGCTGCGTCGGCAATGGCCTCACGGTTCGGCTGCATGGTTTCACTCCTGGCGGTGGGGTGAGACGTGAGCTGGCAAAATCGGCAAAGCGCGGATGGGCGGTGCGGCGCCAGGTGCAAAGAACGATGCCCCTGCGCAATTCCCGGCATCGACCGACGGCCCGATGCCGAGCCGGCACGCCGCTATCGATGGGAAGGGGGAAAGCGCGAGGGCGCGGACGTCCATGCCTGGAACGCCTCCAACCCTTCCCCCGCGCGCAAGCTATCGTCCCCCGGATTCGGGCGCAAGCCGGGATCGAACCGGAATTGGTGTCCGGCCGGCGAGCCCCCTCCCCCGGGAGTCCCTCGCAATCCGACTTGACAGCGCCCGGTACGGGCCATATTTCCCGACCTCTGGCACTCGCGATGGGCGAGTGCCAACGAGCCTCCAATAACGCTCTCGGTCCAACCCAGCGCGTTTCGCGCCGATGAGGAATCCATGGCCAAGCTCAAGTTTCGTCCCCTGCACGACCGCGTCGTTGTCCGCCGCATCGAGGCCGAAGGGAAATCGGCCGGCGGCATCATCATCCCCGATACCGCCAAGGAGAAGCCGCAAGAGGGCGAGGTCATCGCCGTCGGCCCGGGCGGCCGCGACGAGGCCGGGCAGCTGATCAGGCCCGACGTCAAGGCCGGCGACAAGGTGCTGTTCGGCAAGTGGTCGGGCACCGAAGTCAAGCTCGACGGTGAAGAGCTGCTGATCATGAAAGAATCCGACATCATGGGCGTGATCGCCTGAACCGGGCGGCGCCCGCAAACCACCCGCCGACTCACCTCGGCACATTTCCACCCCACATCACATCAGATCCAAGAACCGGAGTAGAATTCCATGGCCGCCAAGGACGTAAAATTCTCGGCCGACGCCCGCGACCGCATGCTGCGCGGCATCGATATTCTCGCCAACGCGGTACGCGTCACGCTCGGCCCCAAGGGCCGCAACGTCGTTCTCGACAAGTCGTTCGGCGCGCCGCGGATCACCAAGGACGGCGTCACCGTCGCCAAGGAGATCGAGCTCGAGGACAAGTTCGAGAACATGGGCGCCCAGATGGTGCGCGAAGTGGCGCAGAAGACCTCGGACCGCGCCGGCGACGGCACCACCACGGCGACGGTGCTGGCGCATGCGATCGTCAAGGAAGGCGCCAAGTCGGTTGCGGCCGGCATGAACCCGATGGATCTCAAGCGCGGCGTCGACATGGCGGTCGGCGCGGTGATCAAGGACATCGAGCGGCGGGCCCGGAAGGTGAGCTCGTCCGCCGAAGTCGCCCAGGTCGGCACGGTCTCGGCCAACGGCGATGTATCGATCGGCAAGATGATCGCCGGCGCCATGCAGCGGGTCGGCAACGAGGGCGTCATCACGGTCGAGAAGGCCAAGGCGCTCGAGACCGAGCTCGAGGTCGTCGAGGGCATGCAGTTCGACCGCGGCTATCTCTCGCCGTATTTCATCACCAATGCCGAAAAGATGATCGCCGAGCTCGAGGACGCCCACGTCCTGCTCCACGAGAAGAAGCTCTCGGGCCTGCAGGCGATGCTGCCCGTGCTGGAGCAGGTGGTGCAGTCCGGGCGGCCGCTGGTGATCGTCGCCGAGGACGTCGAGGGCGAGGCGCTGGCTACCCTCGTCGTCAACAAGTTGCGTGGCGGCCTCAAGGTCGCGGCCGTCAAGGCGCCGGGCTTCGGCGATCGCCGCAAGGCGATGCTCGAGGACATCGCGGTGCTCACCGGCGGTCAGCTGATCTCCGAGGACCTCGGCATCAAGCTCGAGAACGTGACGCTGCAGATGCTCGGCCGCGCCAAGAAGATCATCATCGAGAAGGAGAAGACCACCATCGTCGACGGCGCCGGCAAGAAGAAGGACATCGAGGCCCGCGTCACCCAGATCAAGCAGCAGATCGAGGAAACCACCTCGGATTACGATCGCGAGAAGCTCCAGGAGCGGCTCGCCAAGCTCGCCGGCGGGGTCGCGGTGATCCGCGTCGGCGGCGCGACCGAAATCGAGGTCAAGGAGAAGAAGGACCGCGTCGAGGATGCGCTCAACGCCACCCGCGCCGCGGTCGAAGAAGGCATCGTGCCGGGCGGCGGCGTCGCGCTCTTGCGCGCCAGGAAGGCGATCGAGAAGCTGAAATCCGACAACGCCGACATCCAGGCCGGCATCAAGATCGTGCAGCGCGCGCTCGAGGCGCCGATCCGCCAGATCGCGGAGAACGCCGGGGTCGAGGGCTCGATCGTGGTCGGCAAGGTTCTGGAGAACCGTTCGGAGACCTTCGGCTTCGACGCGCAGACCGAGCGCTACGTCGACCTGGTCGAGGCCGGCATCATCGATCCGGCCAAGGTGGTGCGCGCGGCGCTCCAAGACGCCGCCTCGGTGGCAGGCCTCCTCGTCACCACCGAGGCGATGGTGGCGGAGCTGCCCAAGGACAAGCCGGCCGCCCCGGCGATGCCCGGCGGCGGCATGGATTACTAAAGATCGCTCACAGCGATTGCGATGAGGGGCCGCGGCGACGCGGCCCCTTTTCGTTTCAGGGAAGCGCGAGAGGTCAGTTTCTTGGACTTCCGCCCAGGCGAATTCGGCCCGGCTCTAGTACAACGAAGCGATCTCCGAGTTTCTGGCCGTGTTTTAACAAGCAGTCCGTGAGCATTGCGCGTACCACGCTGAAGCCGCAGCTCTCATCTGCCAGAAACCGCATTCACGCCTTCGGCTCCACGAGCACCGTCTCTTCATGTGCTAGCGTGTCTGCCGCGTTATGCATTCTTTTTCACGGCTTTGAGGATATACAGGCAGGCGCGCATTGGCCAGTTGGCGTATTGGAGGCGCGTGAAGTCTCGGTCCCGAACCGGCAGCGCCGCATCCCCGTTACCGGAACATGCCCTCGATCTGTCATTCAAGGGTTCTGATCCCGAGATCCCAGCTTGCCTCGCTTTCGCGCGGGCTCGGGGATGACGCCTTCGGCGTCACTTGGCCGTGATGTCGCATCGCGCAGGCGGGAATTCGTACTAAAAGGAGCCGCGCCGCGACCGGCGCAGCCGACAGGAGCACCCCGTGAGAGGCTTTTTCACCACGCTCGGCACCATCTGGGGCCTCGCCTTCCCTTACTTCCGCTCCGAGGATCGCTGGCCGGGCCGCATCCTGCTCGCGAGCGTGATCGCCATCGAGCTCGGCCTCGTCGGCATCGACGTGCTGATCAACCAGTGGAACGCCCGGTTCTTCAACGCCATCCAGGAATACAATTGGGATGCGTTCGTCAGCGAGCTGCTGTATTTCTGCGTTCTGGCCGCGATCTTCATCGTGCTCGCCGTCTATCAGCTCTATCTCAATCAATGGCTGCAGATCCGCTGGCGGCGGTGGATGACCATCCGCTATCTCGGGCATTGGCTCGACCATTCCAACCATTACCGCATGCAGCTGCTCGGCGACGCTGCCGACAATCCGGACCAGCGCATCGCCGACGATATCCGGATGTTCATCGAACGCACGCTGTACATCGGCGTCAACGTGCTGAGCTCGATCGTGTCGTTCGCCTCCTTCGTGGTGATCCTGTGGGGTCTGTCGGCAATGGCGCCGCTGCATCTGTTCGGCGCGGACTGGGCGATCCCCGGATACCTGGTGTGGGCGGCGCTGATCTACGCGGTGCTCGGCACGCTGCTCACACATCTGATCGGCCGGCCGCTGATCGGGCTCAATTTCAACCAGCAACGGTTCGAAGCGGATTTCCGCTTCAACCTGGTGCGCACGCGGGAGAATTCCGAGCAGATCGCGCTGCTGCACGGCGAGCCGGCGGAGCAGACCCGGCTGATGGACCGCTTCGGCGCGGTGGTCGGCAACTGGCTCTTGATCATGACCAGGACCAAGCGGCTCACGTTCCTGACCGCGGGATACAACCAGGCCTCGGTGGTGTTTCCCTATGTGGTGGTGAGCCCGGCGTATTTCGCGCATCACATTCAGCTCGGGGGGCTGACCCAGACGGCGCATGCCTTCGTCAGCGTGCAAAGGGCGCTGTCGGTCTTCATCACGATCTACCAGCAATTCGCCGAATGGCGGGCCGTGATCGAGCGCCTGTCGGGCTTCGACAAGTCGGTCGCGGTCGGTGAGGCGGCGGCGCGCACGCCCCCCGTCATTCGCGTGATCTCGGCGGGCAAGCGTGAGAGGCTCGCATTGGAAGCGCTCGAGGTGCGGCTGCCGACGGGAGCGCCGCTGGTGGGCGCCGACGGGCTCGCGTTTGGGTCCGGCGACCGCGTGCTGGTGACCGGGCCTTCGGGATCGGGCAAATCGACCTTGTTCCGGGCGATCGGCGGGATCTGGCCGTTCGGCTCGGGTGAAATTGCGGTTCCCGAAGGCGCCCGCGTCATGGTGCTGCCGCAGCGGCCGTATCTGCCGATCGGCTCGCTCGAGGCCGCGATCGCCTATCCGGCCGAGCCGGGAACCTTCGACGCCGGCGAGGTGCGCGAAGTGCTGCAAGCGGTCGGGCTCGCCGCGCTCGCGCCGCGGCTCTACGAGGATGCGCACTGGAACCGCATGCTCTCGCTCGGCGAGCAGCAGCGGCTCGGGCTCGCGCGCGCCATCCTGCACGCGCCCGACTATCTGTTCCTCGACGAGGCTACCGCCTCGCTCGACGAGCCGGCCGAGGCCGCGCTCTATCGGCTCCTGCAGCAGCGGCTCGCGCATTCGAGCATCGTGTCGATCGGCCACCGCTCGACCCTGCGGGCGTTCCACCGCCGGCATTTCACGCTCGGCCGCGACGGCGAGCGCCAGAAGGTGCGCGAGGTCGCGCTCGAGGCGGCGGAGTGACCTGGATAAGAACCGTCGTGGCCGGGCCTGTCCCGGCCATCCACGCCCTTCCTGGATCAGTTTGAATGCTGTTCCGATTTTATTTGGTCTACCAGAGGAAAATTCATTGAGCGAAGTCTCGGATGAGCCAATATCAAAGGGAGACGTTCTGCAATTTGCAATTCGGGCTATGCCCAGGCCATCCAGGCGCACACGAATGGAGACCATAGTCGAATTTCGTACAGATCCCGATACCATGACAAAACTTCGACGTTTACGTAGGTGGATGCGGACGGTAGCCGCTACCGGTGGGACAAAGTAAAAAGTCGCTGACGAACTTGAGTCGCTACTCGATGAATACGAAGCGCACATGAGACTTCATCAAATGAAGGTAGAATACAGTTTGGTGGAGACTATCGTGACCACCAGTGCTGAAATCATCGAGGACATGGCGAAATTTAGACTTGGAAAATTGGCTAAGCTGCCATTCGCATTCAAACACGAACGAATTGCGTTGCTGGAAGCTGAGCAAAAGGCGCCTGGTCGTGAGATTGCCTACATTTCTGCCGCACGACGTTATGTCGATCAGGCTAACCGTCGTTGGTGGGCTAGGTGGTTCAAATGATCAAGGCAAAGGGACGACCGACGCAAGTATGGCAAGAAGGCGAGTCCGCGTTGAGCTTCTTGATACCCTTCATAATAAATCAATGACTTAGCTCTCACGTGATCCTCTTCGAAGGGGATCACTTTCTCACCCATGATCCTCTTCC
>DASWCW010000208.1:0-2322 GCA_036395835.1 Xanthobacteraceae bacterium | reverse complement strand
TCGCCGACGAGGCGCGGATCTCCCGACACTTTGACCAGCACGTCCTCCAGGCAATCCGGAAAGGCGCGCAACCGCTCCGGCTCGCGCTGCCCGGTGACGATCGCCTGCGCCTCATAGAGCTCGTCGGCGGCTCGGGCGCTTGCGGCCGCGGAGCAGAACAACGCTGCCGCCAGAACCGGGACGACAATATTCCGAATGCGTACCGACATTTCGCTCCGTTCAGGTGAATGAGTTCGGTAGGTTCCCCCGGGTCAAGCCCGGCGTCAACCCACCCTACGAAGGCGTTGTAGCGCGGCCAGCACGGCGACGCCCATCTCCGCGCAAGAGATGAAGCTCCCGCCGGGCTCGGCGATGTCGCGCGTCCGCGCGCCCGCGTCGAGCGCATCGCTCACCGCCCGTTCGAGCAGATCCGCATCGTCCAGGCGCTCGAGCGAAAGCCGCAGCGCCATGGCGAGACTCAAGATCGCCCCGAGCGGATTGGCGATCCCCTGCCCCGCAATGTCCGGGGCGCTGCCGTGGACCGGCTCGTAGAGCACGCGGCGGCGGCCGTTCGCGACCGGCCCGAGCGAAGCCGACGGCAGCATGCCGAGCGAGCCGACCGCCATCGCGGCGCAATCGGACAGAATGTCCCCGAACATGTTGTCGGTGACGATCACGTCGAACTGCCTGGGCTCGCGCACGAGCTGCATGGCGCAATTGTCGACGTACATGTGGCGAAGCGCGACATCCTCGAACTCGGCGGCGTGCAGCGCCGCGACCTCCTCGCGCCAGAGCTGGCTGGATTCCATGACATTCGCCTTGTCGACCGAGGTGACATGCGAGCGCCGCGAGCGCGCCAGCTCGAACGCGAACCGCGCGATGCGAGAAATCTCCGAGGACGTGTAGGTCTGGGTGTTGAAGCCGCGGCGCTCGCCGTCGCCCAAACGCTCCACGCCGCGCGGTTCGCCGAAATAGATGCCGCCGGCGAGCTCGCGCACGATGACGAAATCGACGCCTTCGAGAACGCGGCGCTTGAGCGAGGAGGCTTCATAGAGCGCGGGCCGCGCCTGGATCGGCCGCAGGTTGGCGTAGAGCGAGAGCGAGCGGCGGATGCGCAGCAGGCTGCCGGCACGGCGCTTGTCCGGCGGGATGCGATCGGATTCCGATCCGCCGCTCGCGCCGAACAGCACCAAGTCGGCGCGCGCGATCGCGGCGCGCGTCGCCTCCGGCAGGACTTCGCCCGTGCGGCGATAAGCCTCGACGCCGTATTCAGCCTCCTCGATCGCGACCGGCAACGCGCGATGCTCGACGAACCAATCGAGCACGCGCCGCGCCTGCCCGATCACCTCGGGGCCGATGCCGTCGCCGGGAAGGACGGCGATCCTCGTCAAGTTGGTCTGCATGCTCCGCAGTGGCTTCCCTGCCTGGCTGCCGGACTGCCGGACTGCCGGACTGCCGGACGCCGGACTATGCCTGAGGATCTCGATCGGGCAAATCCGAATGGCGGCATGCGATCGTCGGCACCGGGCCTCGAAAGAAATCCGCACGTGCTGCCTGCGCCGGCGAGGAAAATGAGCGGCGCACCCGGTCGGCACAAGATGGGCGTAGATGCGCTGGCGGTACGTCGACCCGCAGCTGCGCGTGCGCGCGGCATCGAAGGCCTGCGGGTCGCGGATGCGTCGATCATGCCGACGCTCATCGGCGGCAATACCAACGCGCCCGTGATCATGATCGGCAAAAAGGTAGCCGACCTGATCCGCGCGAGATGAGATTCTCGGCGCACACGGTCGTATTCAGGTCGCCTCCGGCACCATGGCGATGGCGCCGCACGGGCATTCCTGCGCGCACACTCCGCAGCCTTTGCGCCTCATAGAGTGCACCCGCCGCTCGGGCGCTCCCAGCCGCGGTGCAGAGCAGCGCTACCGCGAGGATCGAGACTACGAATATTCGAATCAGTGCCGACGTTCCACTCTGTCACAGTTCCCATCATCCTAACGCTTAACCCGGCGTTGCAGCGCAGCCCGGCTGCCTGAACTCCCGCCGTCGTGGAATTACGGACTACCTTGTGCGATTCACGTTGGCCGCGGCACGTGAATTCGAATGACCCGCCAATCACAAAGCCGACGAAATCATATGAACCCGGGACCTAGGGCATGGGCTGTGGCGTTTTTGCAACCAAGTGAGCAGAAAAACGGCCTCATTGAACACTGCCATGAAAATACCTGATCAACGCACTGTGTCGCCACAAAATTTGGCAAGGATGCCACGGTCGGGAAGCGAGTCTGTTTGTGCAGCCTAATTCGCCGACCGGGCGGTCCCGGTCACAGGTTGCTCCCTGCGGAT
>DASWCW010000207.1:0-5294 GCA_036395835.1 Xanthobacteraceae bacterium | reverse complement strand
AAGCTGCGAGCCCTTCGAAAGCTTCTGGCCGGACATCTTCTGGCCGGACATCTGGCCGCCCTTCATGCCCTCGCTCGAGGCCCCATGTCCCGACATCTTGCCGCTCGTGCCGCCGGACATTTTGGTGCTAGCCCCGGCTTGAGTGTCGGCACCCCCTTTCGGTCCTTTCTCAACTGCCCAAGAGGGCGCCGCGGCGAACGCTATCGCTCCCACGACGCCGAGCATGAGCGGAAGCTTCCTAACCGCTCTATTCATGATCGCGCCTCCTGTTCTGCGCCCCACCATGGGGCATGGTCGCGCCACGTAAACTTGGCCATCCGTACTAGGTTCCTTGCGCGAATGCGTTTGGTCGGGCCGCCGGCGGACGCGATCTGCTCCTGCCCCAATTAGCTGAACAAGTGTTCAGTTTCACAGCTAGGCGGCACGGCAGCCGCGGCGACCAGGAGTTGAGTTCAACAGACGAACTTTCGACCGGATGCTTCGGCGGCGCCTTGCAATTTCCGCCCGGGCCGGCTGGTCGCTGTCGGGCAGCAGCAGGTTGAGGTGCGAAGCGATGGCAAAGTCGGTACCCTTGCGCCCCAACGAGCCCAGCGAGCATGCCGACCGACGTTCACGCCCACTACGTTCCGCCTTGCATCCTCGAGGCGCTGGAAACGCGCGCCGCGGAGTTCGGCGTGTCGCTCGTGAAGCAGCCGCCCTCCTGTCGCTGCGCGCTGCAATTCGACTACGGGCTGAAGCTGCGGCCGTTCTTCGAAACGCTGGTCGAGCCCATCGAGCGGCGCTTCGCGGGGATGGCCGAGCAGGGCGTCGACCGGCAAGTGCTCTCGATTTGGGCCGACGTGTTCGGTTACGGCCTTGCGGAGGATCGCCGGCGTCGCTGGCACCGGTTTCTCAACGAGCATCTGGCCGCATTATGCGGCCGTCACGACCGGCGGTTCTCCATGCTGGCGACGGTTCCGCTGCCGAATGCAGCGGCCGCCGCGGCCGAACTCGAGCATGCCGTGAAAAAGCTCGGAGCCGTCGGAGCGGTCGTCGCCGCCAACGTCGAGGGAGTGAACCTCGGGGAACTCGACCTCGATGAATTTTGGCACGCGGCGGTCGAGCTCGACATCGCCATCTTCATCCATCCGACCCAGCCCGCCGCACTGCCGCGCACCACGCGTTTCGCGCTGTCACAGATCGCGCAATATCCTCACGACACCACGCTTTGCGTCGGATCGCTGATCTTCGCCGGCGTGCTCGATCGCTTCCCGCGGCTGCGCATTCTCCTCTCGCACGGGGGCGGCACATTTCCCTATCTGAGCGGACGCTTCGATTGCATGCACGGCCGTATGGATCGGCCAGCCCAGGGCAATTCTGCGGCGAACGAGCCCTCGGCTTACCTGACCCGGTTTTATTACGATTCGATCCTGCACGATCCGGCGATCCTGCGCTGGCTGGCGACCCGGGTTTCGGTCGACCGCATCGTGCTGGGAAGCGATTATTCGTTTCCTCCGGCCGATCGCGACCCGCTCGGGACGCTGCGCCGCGCCGGGTTCTCCGATGCCGATTTCAGAAAAATCGTCGACGAAAATCCGCGCGCTCTATTCCCCCAGTTGGGACCGGGCTGATCTGCATTCTCGACTTGCGCTCGCTTTGCCCCGCCGCGTAGGCGACGACTCCCGCAATTGATCGACTATCACATCGCTTTATACCCTGCGACATCGGGCGCCTTGAACCTACTTGGATATCCATCCATTTGAACCGCACCTCTCGAACTCGGACGGTGGGAAATCCACATGCGTGCTCTGCTTGCCGCGACAGCGGTCGCGGCTGCTCCGGTTCTTGTGCCGATTCAAGCACGGCTCGAACCGCTGGCATCTGTTGAGATCGAAACCGATGCGAATGCGTCGCCGCAAACGACCGCAGCGCAATCGGATCAAACCCCGCAGGATGCAGCGCTCGATTCGGTCGAGCCGGCGCCGAGCGTTTTGGTTTCCGGTTCGGATCCCGAGAAGCAATCCAATGCCGTTGCCGGATCTGTTCCGCCGCCGCCCGCGACTGTCGAAGCGACCGCGGATGCGATTTGTGCGACGCTCGACCGGTCGGCCTCACAAAACAATCTTCCGCTCGATTTTTTCACGCGCCTGATCTGGCAGGAGAGCCGGTTCAATCCGCTCTCCGTCAGCCACGCCGGCGCGCAAGGGATTGCGCAATTCATGCCCGGCACGGCTCGCCTGGTTGGGCTCGCCAATCCATTCGATCCGATCCAGGCGCTGCGGAAGTCTGCGGAGCTGTTGCGCGAGCTGCGCACGCAGTTCGGAAATCTCGGCCTTGCCGCCGCGGCGTATAACGCCGGCCCGAAGCGGGTCGAGGACTGGCTGGCGAAGCGCAGGATTCTGCCGCAAGAGACCGAAACCTATGTCCGGATCATCACCGGCCGTTCCGCGCAGGAGTGGACCGGCGTCGATGCCGGCAATTGGAGCGTGACGCCCGCGGCGCCCCGGCCCTGCGAGCAACTCGCCAAGCCCGCTCCGCATCGCGTTCAGCCGGTGATCGCGATCCACCGTACGGATCACCCCGCGCATACGATCGTCGTGGCGCGCCAGCCGGATCGTTCGGCGGCCGCGGCGCATGATCGTCCCAAGGCCGCATCGTCCCAGCCGGATCGTTCGACAGCCGCGGCGCACCAGCCCGCACCCGCCGTGAAGCTGGCCCATGTGGCGTCGAACGCCGCGGCGGCGTCCAAGGCTGCATCGCCCCGGTCGGATCGTTCGGCAACTGCAGCGCACCAGCCCGCACCCGGCGTGAAGCTGGCGCATGTGGCGTCGAACGCCGCGGCGGCGCCCAAGACTGCATCGCCCCGGTCGGGTCGTTCGGAAGCTGCAGCGCACCAGCCCGCGCCTGGCGTGAAGCTGGCGCATGTGGCGTCGAACGCGGCGGCGCCCAAGACTGCATCGCCCCGGTCGGATCGTTCGGCAACTGCGGCGCACCAGCCCGCACCTGGTGTGAAGCTGGCGCATGTGGCGTCGAATGACGCGGCCAAGAACATTCCGGCTCCGAAGAGCATCATTGCTGCCCCGAAAAGCACGCCACACGCGCACCCCGCCGGCTCGTCCTCGGTGCACGGCTCGGCGGCGGAAGCTTCGCACGCGCTTCGGCGCGAACAGCCCGCTGCCCCGCACCGGCGCGCGGCACCAAGCCCGCGTGCGGCTCGGCTGGCGTGAACCAAGCCAAGCTCGATTGCTTGCGCATCAAGTCGGATCGGGCTTCCGCGGCGGACTGATCTGCCTCACCGGCGGCCGGCTTGCGTGCTGAGCCGATCCGGCGCCCAGCTCCCCAGCGTCAAGATTCGCCAATCGTGCGGCTGATCGCAGAACGGGCATCGCATCGGGAACCCGAGCGATTTCAGCATGGCGACGGTCGCGGGCTTGGCGGCAATGCCGAGGTCGACCCGGCGCTCGGTCTTCGGACATTCCAAGAAAATGTTGCTCATCGCGGCCTCTTCACGGCGCGCCAACTTCCGGGCGCGTTGCGCAGGTCGCCTTGCGTTCCTCTGCGGAAGCGCGCGTCTCTTTGCGTTGTAGTTCCCGGGCACGGAATCCTGTTCCGTCCTCGATCCCGGACGTCACCTCCGGTATTCACCCAAAGGCGCATCGAAGCTCGAATCGTTTGATGCAAATTTGCTTGATGGCCGCGGCTGGATCGCTCATGGATGGCGAGGGATTTGCCAGAGCCCAACCGCCGAGGCGCCGGGAAATCGCAAGCGAGTGCCGGACTCTCGTGCAGGAGGGTTGGGGGCGGGCCAGGGAGCGCGTCATGTCCTACGTTCGTGCCATGTGCGCCATCGGCAAGCGGGGCCAGCTCGGGCTCAACGGTATGCTGCCGTGGGAAGGCGCCAAAGGCCACGAATACATCGCGGACGTGCAGCGCTTCTGGGACATGACGCGCGGCCATGTCATCCTGACGGGACCGCGCACGAAAAGCTCGGTGCCAGAATTCGCCTATGCGGAACGCACGATCGTGGAGATCCGCTCTTCGCTCGCGCCCGAGGCTGCCATCGCCACATATCCGGGCCGCATGATTTTCGTCGGCGGCGGACCGCCGGTGTTCGCCGCCTATGCCCGTTTCGTCCAGCACTGGGACATCACGCGGCTGCCCTATGACGGGGAGGCCGATCGCTGGTTCGATCCGCTTTGGCTGACGGCGGTCCAGTAGCGCCAAGGAAGCTCGTCGATCGGCCGGGCCGGGCCGCGGTCAGCCCAAGGCAAGCTCGCTCGAGCTCGAATCGAACACCAGGCGCTGGCCGGTGATGAGCGGGACCTCGAGCGTGATGTGGCCGGCGCGGACCGAATTGACCGGCTGGCCGACCACCAGCGCGTGCCCCTTCAGGACCGAATGCCAAATCGCCGGGAAATCCGCCCCGTTCCGGGTCGCCGCCATGCACCGCGTCAAAAGCTCGGCTGAGGTTTCCTTCATGTCGGATTGCTCCGCGCTCCGGGAAGCGGAAAAACGCGGCAGCTTCGGATGCGCCGCGCCGGCCGTCCATTCCGGAAATCTACGTAGGCCCGATAAGCGTGGATCGCAGGAATACCGAGGCTTGCGAGCCCGCGCCTGCGGTGCCGGCCTTCCCGGCTTTTGCAATGGCAAATGCCTCGTCTAAGATCGGTCCACGCAAGAGGGAGGCAAGAAATGAGCAAACGGCACGGGGCAGGTTTCGTCATCGCGGGCGTGCTGCTCGCCGCATTCACGCTGGGCGCCGCGGCCAAGGACAAAGTCAAGGTCGGGTTCATCGGTCCGCTCACGGGCGGCGTCTCAGTGAACGGCCTCGGCGGGCGCAACTCGGCCGATCTCGCGGTGCGGCTGCGCAACGCAGATGCAAAAGCGAAATATGAATACGAGCTCGTCGTGCTCGACGACGAGTGCAAGCCCAACGTCGCGGTTCAGCAGGCCACCAAGATGGCGGCCGACAAGGACATCATCGCGGCGGCAACCCATTATTGCTCATCGACCGCGATCGCCGCGGTCGACACCTATCACAAGTTCGGCCTGCCGGTCGTGGTGTGGGGCGCGGTGCTGCCCGACATCACCTACCGCAACAAATATGCCGAGATCCATCGCGTCAACGGCACGATGATCAACCAGAATCAGACCAACGCCGAGCTCCTGAGCAGCCTCGGCTACAGGACCTTCGCGGTCATCCACGACACTACCGACTACGGCAAGGGCCACAACCAGTATTTCAGCGAAGCCCTGGCCAAGCACGGCGGCAAGATTCTCGGCACCTTCGGCGTCACCGCCGATCAGCAGGATTT
>DASWCW010000206.1:0-3388 GCA_036395835.1 Xanthobacteraceae bacterium | reverse complement strand
TTGATCACCTGGGTCCGCTGACGCATCAGCAAATCGCGCACGCGATGCAGCATCAACCGGCCCTGTTGCTCGGCCGATTTGGTCTGCACGAAACGCATGGTCGGGCGTCGGACCGCCTCGCAGATCGCCTCGGCGTCGGCGACATCGTTCTTGTTGCGCTTGACGTAGGCCTTCACGTCCTTCGCCGGCATCAGACGAACCCTGTGACCGAGCTTCGTCAGCTCGCGGGCCCAATAGTGCCCCGTGGCGCAGGCCTCCGTGCCGATGAGGCAGGGCGGCAGTGCTTTGAAGAATGCCAGCACCTGGCTGCGCCGGAGTTGCTTCCGAACGACGACTTTCTCGGCCGCATCGATCCCGTGAACCTGAAAACACGTTCTTGGCGATATCCAAACCGATCGTGGTAACTTGCATCTGGACGGCTCCCCTCATGTGATTCGTCTGCGACGATCACTCTATGGCACTTCAATGCCAGGAGCGGGCGCCGTCCACCACATCAAACCCGGTCCTTTGGGTGTTTCCGCCCCACTTCCGCTTAGCCGCCGTCAGCGGAATTCCAATGGCCGCCGCGCGATGTCTCAGTCGTGCCAAAGGTAGACGCCGGTCCATCAGGGATGGGATGCCTCCGGCAGCGCAATGTCGAGCCAGCCGAGCGGCGTCGTGATGGCCCTCTCTCGGGGGCGAAGCAGGATCGTGGTCATCGCGGATTCGATGATTGCCGGGCCGTCGATGGGCTGGCCTGGCACCAAGCGATCGAAGGCGTAGACGGGCGCGATCAGCAACTCATCCAAATAAATTCGGCGCTCGCCTGCGAGCGGTGACGGAGTCAAGGATGTGAGAGCCGGCTCCTGCGGAAGACCCGGCAGCACACCGACCACGGCAACACGCAAATTGACGAGCACCGCTTCCTGGTCGCGCTGCGAATAAGTGTAGAGCTGCTCGTGGCGGCGATGGAACCGTTGGACGATCTGCATGAGAGGCTCTTCGCGCCAATCGACGTCGTGGAGCGGCACGTTGATCTCGAACACCTGCTCGCCATAGCGCATGTCGACCGAGCGATCGCAGCGCACCGTTCCTTCGAATGACGTGCGCAGCCGCTTGGTACCGTCGGCCGCCATGGCGGCAAACATTCGCTCAATCTCGTCCCCGTCGAGACGACCTGCGTCCCCCACGTGGCTCTTTGCAATCTCGAAGCGCAGATCAGTCGCCAGCATGCCCCAAGCGGACAGCACGGCGGCAACCCGCGGCACGATCACCCGGCCGAGCCCAAGCTGGCGCGCCACCGCGGTCGCGTGCAGGCCGGAGGCGCCGCCGAAGGCGAGCAGCGAGAACTTACGGGGATCGACGCCGCGCCGCACCGAGACCAGCCGCACACCTTCAGCCATCGTGGTGTCGACGACCCGGTGAATGCCATAGGCCGCCGCCTGGCGATCGATGCCTAGGGCGCCGGCGATGCGATCGACGGCAGCCTCGGCGGCCGCGCGGTCGAGCCGACGCCGGCCGCCGAGAAAGTTGTCCGGGTCGATGAGCCCGAGCACCACGTTTGCATCGGTGACGGTGGCGGCGGTGCCACCGAGGCCGTAGCAGGCTGGTCCCGGGTCGGCGCCGGCGCTCTGCGGCCCGACGTGCAGGATGCCGCCCGCATCGACGCGCGCGATCGAGCCGCCGCCGGCGCCGATACTTACGATGTCAAGGCTATCCAGCGCCACGCGGTGGCCGCCCACGGCCCGATCCATGACCAGGCTCGAGGTGCCGTCAACAATGAGCGAAATGTCGGTCGAGGTGCCACCCATGTCGAACGGGATGAGGTTTCCCTCGCTAAGGAGCTTGCCGGCATGACGGCTGCCGGCCACGCCGCCCGCGGGTCCTGACAACACCGCGCCGGCGGCGAGCCGCGTCGCCTCTTCGATCGGCATCACGCCGCCGTGGGACTGCATGATCAGTACAGGGCCCGCATACCCGGCGCTTTTCAGCCGTTCGCTGAGCCGCTTGAGATAGCGCGCTAGCACCGGGCCCACATAGGCGTTCACCACCGTGGTGGAGAAGCGCTCGAACTCCTTGATCTTGGGCAGCACTTCCGACGACAGCGCCACATAAGCATTCGGCAATACGCGGCGCACCGCTTCAGCTGCGATCTGCTCGTGACGTGGATCTCGCCAGGAGTGCAGGAAACAAACAGCGACCGCCTCGACGTCTGCTGCACGCAGACCTGTGATCGCCTGGTCAAGGGATTTCGCGTCAAGCCGGACTTCCACGCGGCCATCGTGACGCATGCGCTCGACCACCGGCAGGCGCAACGCCCGGGGTACCAGTTGCGCCGGCGGAGGCATGCGCATGTTGTAGCGTTCGATCGGCTTAAGGCCCTCGCGCATCTCGATAACGTCGCGGTGGCCCGCCGTAACCAGCATGCCGGTGCGCGCACCCTTGCCTTCGATCAGCGCGTTGGTGGCAACCGTGGTGCCATGCACGATGCGATTTGCTGCGTGCAACAGCTCGGCAGTCGGTACCGCCAGCGTGTCGGCCAGCCGCGCTAGTCCGTCAAGCACCCCGCGCGATGGATCGTGGGGTGTCGACGGCACCTTGGCGAGAGTTGCCTCGCCGCGGTCGTCTATGGCGACCAAGTCGGTAAATGTGCCGCCGACGTCGATGCCGATACGCATTTTCAGGAGCCGAAACCCGAAAAAAATCCACTCTCGACATCGTTCGCACGCGCCGCCGCGCTGCGCCCCGCCGGATCGCCCCAACCTCCTCCGCCGCCCGACGCAATCTCAAAGCGGTCGCCGGGACGCACCTCGATGCCGGTTTCCTTTGTGCGGATCACGCGCGGCGCACGGCCGGCGGAATGCAGAACGTAATAATGCGGCGCGCCATCGGAGCCGCCCAGAATCCCGCAGGCGCCATGGCGTGCGCCGTCACCTGCCGTATTGGCGAGCGCCGGCTCCTTGGTCTCGACAACGAACGTGAGCAGCCCGCCCGGTCCGCCACGAAATGTGCCATCGCCGCCGGAATCCGGGCGGAACTCGTGGCGCGTGAAGAACAGCGGAAATCGCGCCTCGGTTACTTCCAGGCTGCCGAACTTGATGCCGCCGGCCGAATGCCACTCGCCCGCGCCGGGCCAGCCGTCGCCCACTGGCGAGGCGCCGCCGCCCGGTCGCGCCTGAAACATGTGCCAGATGAAGCCTCGGTCCGTACGCGGATCGCGGCCCTGGATGGCGATGCGGAAGCGCCGGCCCCAACCCGCCATGGCGCGGTCCGGACAGGCGGGAGCCAGCGCCTTGATCACCGCCTCGATGATCTCGTTGCCGCAGTGGCTGGTGCACAAAGTCACCGGCGCACCCGCATTGGCCCACACCACGGTGCCCGGTTTGGCGATAACCTTGAGCGGCCGGAA
>DASWCW010000205.1:0-2668 GCA_036395835.1 Xanthobacteraceae bacterium | reverse complement strand
TCCGGAATAGCGGCCGCGCAGCGCGCGCATCAGCGACTGGCCGCGCTCGATGCCGGTGCGCCAATGCGCGGTCCCGGGCGCGAGGTCGCCGTGGTGGAGGTAATACGGCTTGATCCGGCATTCGACGAGCGCGCGCATCAGGCGGCCCAGCACCTGTGCATCGTTGTTGACGCCGCGCAGCAGCACGGTCTGGCTCAGCAGCGGAATGCCGGCGTCGACGAGGCGCGCGCAGGCGCGGCGTGCATCCGCGCCGAGCTCGCGCGGGTGATTGACATGCACCGCGACGTAGACCGACTTGCCGCTGGCTTTCAACGCGCGCAGGAGCGCCGGCGTGATGCGGGATGGCGCCGCGACGGGAACGCGGGTGTGTACGCGCAGGATTTTCACGTGCTCGATCGCCCGGAGCTCGGCGGCAACGGCCGCGAGCCGGCGCGCCGAGAGCACGAGCGGATCGCCGCCGGAAAGAACCACTTCCCAGATCTGCGGATGCGCGCGGATATAACCGAGCGCGGCCGCGAGCGCCTTCGGCTCCAACAGGCCCGAGCCCTTGCCCACCCGCTCGCGCCGAAAACAGAACCGGCAGTACGCCGCGCAGATATCGGTGAGCTTGAGCAGCACGCGGTCGGGATAGCGATGCACGATGCCCTCGACGGGCGCATGCGCCTCGTCCCCGATCGGGTCGGCGCGCTCGTTCGCGGCGGCCTCGAGCTCCGCGGCGTCGGGCACGAACTGCCGGGCGACCGGATCATGCGGATCGCGCGGATCGACGAGATCCGCGAGCGCCGGAGTGATCGCAACAGCGTACCGGGCTGCCACGCGCTCGAGCTCCGCAAGCCGTTCGGGTGGGGCGAGCCCGGCACCGATGAGAGCGGCGGGGGTGCGGAGCGTGTGGGATTTCATGCGAAGCACTCCACTCATGCGGTCGTGTGGCACTTATCGCACCGGCGTCCACAGCACTTGCTCGATGCGCGCGGCGCCGGTCAAGAGCATCACCAGCCGATCGAAGCCGAGCGCGATGCCGCAGGCCTGCGGCATTTGCGCGAGCGCGGCGAGAAAATCCTCGTCGACCGGATAGCGCTCGCCGTGAACGCGCTCCTTGAGCGCCATCTCGGCCGCAAAACGGCGGCGCTGCTCAGCGGGGTCGGTGAGCTCGCCGAAGGCATTGGCGAGCTCGACCCCGCAAGCATAGAGCTCGAAGCGTTCGGCAACCCGCGGATCGGTTGCGCTCTGTCGCGCCCAGGCGGCCTGCGCCAGCGGATATTCGTAGAGAATGGTCGGCCGGCCGATGCCGAGGTTCGGCTCGATCCATTCGACCAGCACTCGGCTGAAAACGTCGGCCCAGGTGTCGTCGTCCGCGACGCGCACCCGCACCGCCCGCGCCGCCGCGGCAAGCGCATCGCGATCGGTCTCGTGCGCCGAAGCCGTCGCCAGCACATCGATGTTCGCGAAGCGCTCGAAGGCTTGCGCCACGGTCATCCGCTCCGGCTCCGCAAACGGGGTGGCGATGCGGTCGCGGAAGACGAGCCGTCTGGTGCCGGCGGCCTCCGCCACTGCCGCCAGCAGCGCCGCGCAATCGTCCATCAGCGCGCCATAGGGTTCGCGAGCCCGATACCATTCCAGCAGCGTGAATTCCGGATGGTGCAGCGTGCCTTGCTCGCGGTTGCGGAAGGCGCGCGCAAAATCGAAAATCCGCGGCTCGCCGGCCGCCAGCAGCTTCTTGCAGGCGAACTCCGGGGAGGTGCGTAGATATCGCGGCACACGCTGTCCGTCCGGCGCGACGAGCTCGGTCGCGAACGCATGCAGGTGCGCCTCGTTGCCGGGCGAGAGCTGCAGGATCGCGGTATCGACCTCGACAAAATCCCGGGCCGCGAAGAAGGCGCGCACCGCGGCCGCGATGCGCGCGCGCGCGAGCAGCAGGGGCCGGCGATCGGCGTGGACCTCGCGGGCCCAAAATGGCGAGGGCTGCGGCATCGACCGGCCTCACTCCGCCGCCGCCCGCCGGCGCGAAAATCGCTGGAACTCGGGCCGCGGATCGCTATGGTGCGCGCCGGAATCGGCCTGCGTTCCGAGGCCCTGGGGTCGCCATGAGAAAGCATCGCTCGTGAAGGTCATTGCCAGCTCGCTCCGCAAGAGCAACATCGTCGAGATCGACGGCAAGCTCTACGTCATCCTGAGCGCGGAGAACATCCATCCCGGCAAGGGAACGCCGGTCACGCAGCTCGACATGCGCCGCATCAGCGACGGCGTGAAGGTATCGGAGCGCTATCGCACCACCGAGCAGGTCGAGCGCGCCTATGTGGAGGATCGCGAATACCAGTTCCTGTACCGGGACGCCGGCGGCTACCATTTCATGAACTCAGAGAACTACGATCAGGTGACGGTGCCGCAGGACATCATCGGCGATCAGGTCGCCTATCTCGCCGAAGGCATGAAGGTGATGCTCAGCGTCCACGAGGGCGTGCCGGTCGCGATCCAGCTCCCGCAGCGGGCCGTGCTCGAAGTGATGGAGACCGAGCCGACCATGAAGGGCCAGACCGCCTCGTCGTCCTACAAGCCCGCGATGCTGTCGAACGGCGTGCGCACCATGGTGCCGCCCCACATCAGCCCGGGCACCCGTATCGTGGTGATGACCGCCGACGGCAGCTATGTCGAGCGCGCCAAGGATTGA
>DASWCW010000204.1:0-7501 GCA_036395835.1 Xanthobacteraceae bacterium | reverse complement strand
GGGTCGCGCACGCGGCATTTGTAGGCTTGGCGCGCCTGCTGTCCCTCTTCGGTGTCGAGATAGCGGCGCACCGCGCGCGGCAGATCATTCGTCTTGGGCAGCCTGAGCAGGAGAATGGGGTCGTCGTTGCGCTTCCAACGCGCCACTACGCCGGCGGTCACGCGGAAGGGCGGCAGCGCGCGGCCGTTGCGGACGGACGGATGTAGAAGGGCGGCCGGAACCTGCCATTTCTCGGCGTCGCTCGGCCGCAGATGAAAAAAGTCGTTTGCGCCGCTGACATAGCCAATGCCGACAGTGGCGAGATCGCCAAGACGCGGCGCGCCCTCCTCGCCCGAGATGCGCCGGTACAAGTCCCGTGCGTGCTGCGACATCAAATAGGGGCGCAGCCGCCGGTTCCAGTCGTTACGCCATTCCTGCACGTTGACCCGCACATGCTCGCGCGGCGGCCGTGACATCGGCCGAAACGCATCCAGAACCGAGAACCGGATCTCCTGTGTCCTGCCTCCGAAGCCTTCTGTGTAAAGCAGCCAGCAATCCTCGGAGAGCTCGGGGAAGAGCTTGCTGCGCACTGCCACGATATGGATGGTCACGAAGCGGCTGACGAGATACTCGAGCAGCGGCGCGGCGTAGGGCGCATGGCCGATCTCGGCGGGCACGACGAAGGCCATGCGGCCGCCGGGCTTGAGCAGTGATGCGGCGGCGACCAGAAACGGCGCCCAAGAGGACGCAAGCCCGGAAAAATCCGCGCCGAGTCCAGCGCACAAGGTTATTGCGCGCTCACGCACCTCGCCCTTGAAGGTTTGGTAGCGGATGAACGGCGGATTGCCGGCCGCGCAGTCAAAGCGCTCGGCCGTTTCAGACGCCCAGGAGAAGAAATCGCCTTCATGGACCAGTGCCCAAGGGGCACGGCTGATGGCCGTCTGGGTGGCAGGGAGGTCCTGCTCGATGCCGACGGCATTGCGATGCCCTGCAATGAACCGGCCGTCGCCGCAGGATGGATCAAGCAGGCGGTCCTCTTCATGGCGGATCGCCCATTTGAGCAGGCTCGTAACGACGGGATCGGGAGTGTAATAGCCCCCCGATTCCTTCTGCGATAGGCGTCTCACGCGTTCCTCCTCGCGAATCTGCCCTGAAGTTTACACTGGATGTATTAGGTATGAACGCAACGATACTCCCCCTCCACCGGATAATCGCACCCAGCAGCTTCGCCGAGGCGCGGCCGGAATGCCGCGCCTGATCGAGGACTTCGAGGGCAAGGTGATGGCGTCGCATGGCCAAGCCGAGCCGGAGGCGGGTAGCCTTTGCGCACGAAGCCAATATAAAAATACTCGGATCGGTGGTATAATGTCAGCGGCCCGGCCACCTAATCCATGAAACCCAGTGGGGTTTTGCCGGGCCTGCGGCGGGGCCACTTCGCGTGTGAAACCCACCTAACCCTTGCCCCGCCGCCCCTTTTTTTGTTGACGGACGTTGACCCGGCTCGAAGCGGTCTGAGTTGCCAACCGCAAGCCATCCCCTGACCGGCCGGAATGCGGACTTTACGCTGACTCGGCTGGGCCGCGTTCCGGCCGGCCGGGTAACCCCTTGAAATCCGTGGCGTTTTCCCGACGCGCCCGCGCGGATGCAACCAGCACATGCAGCAATACGCGGTCACCGGGCAGGCGCCGCAGCCGATGCCCTCGCGCATCTCGGCCTGGGGCATCTACGACGTGTTCGAGGGTAAAGGCGGCGAGCAGATTTTTCTCGGCGTCGTCAGCGATACGCAATGGAGGATTTTCTGCGACGCATTCGGGCTGCACGACCTCGCGAACGATGCGCGCGTCGCTACCAACAACCAGCGCGTCTTGGCGCGCGACTGGCTCATTCCGCGGCTGCAGGAGATTTTGCGCAATTATACCGTGGGGGAGCTGCAGGACCGCTTCGAGGCGAATGCGCTGCCCTACGCCGATCGTCCGGCCGGAGCAATTGTTCGACGATCCGCATCTCAATCAAAGCGGCGGCCTTGCCGCGCTGACGACGGAGGCGGGCGAGGAAACCAAGGTGCCACTGCTGCCGCTCGCGTTCGACGGCGAGCGCCTGCCCCCGCGGCAGCCGCTGCCGAGCATCGGCGAGCATACGGCCGAGGTCCTGCGCGCGATCGACTATTCGCTGCGCGAGATCGAATTGCTGCAGCAGCAAGGCGCGATCGGCGGAGAGAGAAAAGCGGCGGAGTAAGTTCCGGTTTCATCCTCTCAGGGTGACGACGCGAGGGTCACAACAGCTTCCCGTCCGCATCGAAGAACGGATATGGGCCGGGAAATTCGCCGATCGGCACGAGATGCGTGACGAGCTTGCCGAAGCCATCGCCCGCGAACCAGGCATGCAAATGAAACGCCGGCGGCTCGATCTGCAATGACGGCGGGCGCTCGGCGGCCAGATCGAGATCGACCGCGTGATTAGGCGCCGGGCAGATGCTTGCCGCAACGCCGGCGAACAGCGTCGTGACCGCGCGATGAACGTGGCCGGCCGCGATCAGCCGCACCTGCGCATGGCGCTCGAGGATCGCCGCAAGCTGCGCCGCATTGCGCAGGTTCTGGCGATCCATGTGGGCAATGCCGGTCTGAAACGGCGGATGATGCATGAAAACCAGCGCCGGCCGATCGGGAGCGGCAGCGAGTTCCGCATCGAGCCATTGCAGCGTCTCGGAATCGAGGCGGCCATCATCCTTGCCCGGCACCGAGGAATCCAGCAACAGCAGCACGAGCCCGCCTACCTCGATGCGAAGATTTGCCGGCCCTGATTGCTGCGCCGATGCCTCGTCCGAAAATGCCCGGCGGAAATTCCGGCGCTCGTCATGGTTGCCCGGAATCGCCGCGAACGGCAATTCGAGCGGCGCCAGCAACCGCCGCAGATGCGCGTATTCCTCCTCGAGCCCGCGGTCGACGAGATCGCCGCTGATCACCACGAAGGCCGGCCGCGGCCGAAACCGGTTGAGATGCGCGATGCAGTGTGTGAGCGCCGCCGCGGTATCGACCATTTCGTAGGCGCGCTCGCCGCGCTGCTTGATGTGCAGGTCCGAGATCTGCGCGATCAGCACGGGCGCGGTCATGACTTTCCACCTTGCTCATCCCTCTCCTCCGGCAGAACCCGGATCCGCGTCGGGTCGACGCGCAAGCCGACGCGCTCGCCCGGCGCGGCCGCAATCGTGTTCGGCGCATCGATGAGGAGCGGGCGCGACGCCGCGTCCGCAATCACGATGCGCTGCCGGTCGCCGACAAAGGTCACGTTCTCGATGCGCCCGCTGAGCTCGGCCGCATCCGGCGGCACGACCGCGACCGTTTCCGGCCGCAGCATGAGCGTGACTTTGCCGGTCGTGCCGATCGGGATGCGGCCGCCCGGCAGCACGATCGCGCCATCGCACGCGGTCCCCTCGACGATATTGGCGGCGCCGACGAATTCGGCGACGAAGCGGCTCGCCGGCTCGAAATAGATTTCACGCGGACTGCCGATCTGGGCGATCGCACCGGCGCGCATGACCACGATGCGGTCGCCGAGCGCCATGGCCTCGGCCTGGTCGTGCGTGACGTAGACCGTGGTGATGCCGAGCGAGCGCAGCAGGCGGTTGAGCTCGACCCGCAGCCGCTCGCGCAGCGATGCGTCGAGCGCGGTCAGTGGCTCGTCGAGCAGCAGCACGCGAGGCCGCGGCGCGACCGCGCGCGCCAAGGCCACGCGCTGGCGCTGCCCGCCCGAGAGCTGATCGACTTGGCGCCGCTCGAGTCCTTCGATGCCGGTGAGCGCGACCAGTTCCTCGACGCGCGCTTGGCGCTCCGCCCGGCTCGCGCCGCGAATCTTCAGGCCGTAGCCGATGTTCTCGGCGACATTCATGTTGGGGAACAGCGCATAGGACTGGAACACCATGCCGACGTTGCGTCGCTCGATCGGGATGCTGGTCACGTCCTCGCCGTCGAAGCGCACGCGTCCGCCCGCGTCGGGCGCCTCGAGCCCGGCAATGATGCGCAAGGTCGTGGTCTTGCCGCAGCCGGACGGGCCGAGGAACACCAGGGTCTCGCCGCGCGCGATCTCGAGCGTCACCGGTTCGAGCGCGCGGGTGTCGTCGGCAAAGGTCTTGGCGCAGGCCTCCAGCCCAACGGAAACCCCGGCGCTCATGCGGCGCTCCGTTTGTCGCGGCCGAGCATCTGCATGGCGATCAGCAACGGAATGATCATGATGAAGAAGATCAGCGTGTAGGCCGAGGCGATCTCGAGCCGCATCGACGCATAGCTGTCGGCAAGGCCGACCGGCAGAGTCTTGGTCAGCGGCGTGTGCAGCATCCAGGTGAGGTTGAACTCGCCGAGCGAGAGGGTCACCACCATCAGCGAGCCAGCGAGGATCCCCGGTCTGGCGTTGGGCGCAATGACGTCACGGAAGCGCCGCCACGGCGAGGCGCCGAGCGAGGCCGCGCTCTCGTCGAGCGTCTTCACGTCGATCGCGGCGAACACCGCCATGACCGCGCGCACCATGAACGGCAGCGTGAACACCACGTGCCCGGCGACGATGAACAGCCACGAACCGCGAAACGCGCCGAAGCCGCCATAGGTCAAGAGCAGCGCGAGCGCGATCGCGAGGCCCGGCACTGCGAGCGGCAGGGTGATGATCTCCTCGATCAAGCGGGACCAAGACCCTTGGCGCACGTGGAGCGCATAAGCCGCCGGCACGCCGACGATCAGCGTGAGAAGCAGGGTCGCGAACGCGACCTCGAAGGAGCGAACAATCGTCTCGGCATAGAGCTCCCAGACCTCGACCATCCATTCCAGCGTCACGCCGGAGCGAATGCCGCGGAAATAATTCACGGTGACCCCGGCCAGCATCGACAGCACGGCCGGCACGATCAGGAACGCGGCGACGACGAGCGTGAAGGCGAGCTGCCCGGCGAAGACCAAACGGGTCAGCATGCCTCACCCGGCCGCCGCGATGGTGGTGCCGGCGAACGAGCGCGCAAGCGCCAGGATCGCCCATGCCACGAGCCCAAGCCCGACCGAGAGCGCCGCCGCCATGGCGAGGTCGGCGGCCAGCGTGAACTCGGTGTAGATCAGCATCGGCAGCACGTCGACGTTGGTGGCGAGCGTGAAGGCGGTGCCGAACGCCCCCATGGCGGTCGCGAACGCGATCGCGCCTGAAGCGACGAACGCCGGCACGAGCGCCGGCAGGATCACGTCGCGGTGCACCGCCCACGGGCCGGCGCCGAGCGAGCGCGCGGCCTCCTCGAGCCGCGGATCGAGCTTTTCGACCGCGGCCATGATGGTGAGGATCACGCGCGGAATCGAGAAATAGAGATAACCGAGAAACAGCCCGCCGAGCGAATACGCGAACACCAGCTTGCCGCCGGTGAGCCGGAAGCTGATGTCGCCGATCAGACCCTGCCGGCCCGCGAGCAGGATCACCAGGAAGCCGACCACCACGCCCGGGAACGCGAGCGGAAACGTCAGCATCGCGACGAGCAACGAATGGCCGGGAAATCGATTTCTTTGCAGGAACAGGCCCGCGATCGTGGCAATGACGAGGGTGGTTACCGTCGTGGCCGCCGCCAGCACGACGGTGTTGATCAGGGTCGAGCGGTAGCGCGGCTCGACCAGGATTGCCGCATACGCCGCCATTCCCTTCGGCCCGCCGGCGCCGACCTCGATGAGCCGCAGCATCGGCAGCACGAAAAAGGCTGCAACCACGATCGCGAGCGGCGCGAGGCAGAGCCGGGCGAAGGCGGTGCCCGAACCGGCCGCTTTCGCGGCACGCAGCCGAAACCGGGCGGCGAGTGACATCAGCGCACTTCGGCGAGATAGCGGTCCGCGAACGCCTTCTCGTAGGTCGCCATTTCGCCCCAGTCGACGGTCTTCGCCCGCGCGTAGTCGCTGTCCGGCAGGAACCGCGACTTGACGGCGGCGGGAAGCGGGATCGGCCGCGCCGAGCGCAGATAGGCGTTGGTCCAGATCGTCTGGCCCTTGTCGGATAGGATGTAGTCGAGCACTTTTTCCGCCGGCTGCTTGTGCGGCGCGCCTTTGACGAGCCCGATCACGTAGGGGAATACGACCGAGCCTTCGCACGGCAGCACGAACTCGAAATTGCCCTTCTCGGTATATTTGGCCCGATAGGCGTTGAAATCGTAGTCGAACAGGATCGGGATCTCGCCCGAGACCACGCGTGCATAGGAGGTCTGCTTCGGAACGATCGCCTCGTTCTTGCCGAGCTCACGGAAGAAGCCGATCGCGGCACCAAAATCGTTCTTCGGACCGCCGAGCGCGAGGTTGACGGCGACCGCGCCGACGTAGCCGACCGCCGCCGAGGACGGATCGAGGTAACCGACCATGCCGCGGTAGTCCGGCTTCAACAGATCGAGCCAGCAGGCCGGCACCGGCTTGCCGCCGAGCGCGTCCTTGTTGACGAAGAGCCCCAGCGTTCCCGAATGAATGGTGTGCCAATAGCCCTCCGCATCCTTGAGGCCTGGCGGAATGTCGTTCCAGCCTTTCGGCTTGTACGGCTGCAAGACGCCCTCGTCCTTGCCCTTGATGCCGAAGGTCACGCCGAAATAGCCGATGTCCGCGATCGGATTGTTCTTCTCCGCCAGCAGCTGCGAGAGCGCCTGGCCCGAGTTCTTGTTGTCATAGGGAATTTCGAGACCGAGATCCGTCTTGATCGCCTTGAGCATCGAGGCCCAGTCGGCCCATTGCGGCGGACAATTGTAGCAAATGACATCGGCGGCCGCGGCGGGGCGGGGCGTGCATACGAGCGCCGCCGCGAACAGGCCCGGTACGACGAAACGCAGCGGTTTCATTTCCCCCTCCCCGGCTCCGTCTTCTTATTGGCGGCATAAGACGATCCGGCGACGCCGAGACTGCCATTTCCGCTCATGCCCGTCGAGCCGGCGCGCGGACATGCTCGGGCCTGATCCCAATCCCGACCAGCCGGGCGAGGAGCCGCCGAAACCCGGGCACTTTGCCGATCACGCGCAGCGCAAGCGGCGGACGCGACGTCCCGCGGCTCGCCAGCACATTGGCGATGACCTGGTTCTGGATCAGCATCTGCAGGCGCTGGATCACCCGGGTCGGCAGCTCGCGTCGCCGTTGCACCCGGAGCAAATGCGTTTCGGTGAGCGTTGCGTTCCGCAGCGGCTCGGTCAGGAGATTGGCGGCGGCGACCGCGTCCTGGATCGCCAGATTGATCCCGACGCCTCCGACCGGGGACATGGCATGCGCTGCATCGCCGATGCAAAGCAGCCCGGGCCGGTACCAGCGCCGCAGCCGATCGACCCGCACGGTGAGCAGCTTGATCCTCTGCCAATCATCGAGCGCGCCGACGCGATCGAGCACGAAGGGAGCCAGGTCGGTGATGTGACGGCGCAATTCGGGCAGGCCCTTTGCACGGATCTCTTCCAGCGAGCCTTTGGCGATGCCATAGCCGCATTGCCAATATTCACCGCGGTTGAGCAGCACCAGCAGCTGCCCCGATCCGAACCGGATCGCGGTCTCGT
>DASWCW010000203.1:0-2084 GCA_036395835.1 Xanthobacteraceae bacterium | reverse complement strand
CTGCCCGCACGACTGCCCGTCGACCTGCGCGCTCGAAGTCGAGGTGCTCGACGCGCGCACCATCGGCCGCGTGCGCGGGGCGCAGGACAACGACTACACGCTCGGCGTGATCTGCGCCAAGGTCGCGCGCTACGCCGAGCGCGTGCATCACCCCGACCGGCTGCTGCGCCCGCTGCGCCGCAAGGGCCAAAAGGGCTCCGGCGATTTCGAGCCGATCTCCTGGGACGACGCGCTTGACCTCGTCGCCGAGAATTTCGACAGAGCGGAACGGCGCCACGGCGCCGAGGCGGTCTGGCCCTATTACTATGCCGGCACCATGGGGCTTCTCATGCGCGACGGCATCAACCGCCTGCGCCACGTCAAGAAATATTCCGGCTTCTATTCGACAATCTGCAACACGCCGGCGCGGGTCGGATTTCTCGCCGGCACCGGCCGGCTCGCCGGCCCCGATCCGCGCGAGATGGCGAAATCCGATCTCGTCGTGATCTGGGGCACCAACGCCGTCAACACCCAGGTCAACGTGATGACGCACGCCACCCGCGCCCGCAAGGAGCGCGGCGCGAAGATCGTGGCGGTGGACGTCTATCGCAACGGAACCATGCAGCAGGCCGACCTCGCCGTGCTGATCCGGCCCGGCACCGACGCCGCGCTCGCCTGCGCATTGATGCATTGCCTGTTCCGCGACGGCAAGGCGGATCGCGATTATCTCGCGCGCTACACCGATGTCCCGGCCGAGCTCGAGGCGCACGTGCGCTCGCGTTCCCCGCAATGGGCTGCGGCGATCACCGGATGCGACGTCGCCACCATCGAGGCGTTCGCGGCGCTCATCGGCGAGCGCAAGCGCGCGTTCTTCCGGCTCGGCTACGGCTTCTCGCGCTCGCGCAACGGCGCCGTCAACATGCATGCGGCGAGCTGCATCCCGGCGGTGACCGGCGCCTGGCTGCACGAGGGCGGCGGGGCGTTCTTCAACAATTCGGCGATCTACCATTGGGACACGACGATGATCGAGGGGCACGACGCCCGCGACCCCTCGATCCGCGTGCTCGACCAGTCGCGCATCGGGCCGATTCTGGTCGGCGATGCCGAGGCGCTGATGCACGGCCCGCCGGTGGCCGCGCTGATCGTCCAGAACACCAATCCGATGTCGGTCGCGCCCGAGCAGGATCTCGTCAAGCGCGGCTTTGCCCGCGAGGACCTGTTCGTGTGCGTGCACGAGCAGTTCATGACCGAGACCGCCCGCGTGGCCGACGTGGTGCTGCCGGCCACCATGTTTCTGGAGCACGACGATTTCTATCAGGGCGGCGGCCACCAATATATCCTGCTCGGGCCCAAGCTGATCGAGCCTCCCGACGAATGCCGCTCGAATCACGAGGTCGTCTGCGCGCTGGCGCGCCGGCTTGGCGCGCGCCACCCCGGATTCGACATGAGCGCGCGCGAGCTGATCGACTGGACGCTCCGGCATTCCGGCTGGGGCGGCATCGAGGCGCTCGAGGCGAAGCGCTGGATCGATTGCCAGCCCGATTTCGCCACCGCGCATTACGTCAACGGCTTTGCCTGGAGCGACGGCAAGTTTCGTTTCAAGCCGGACTGGCCGACCGTGCCGCACCGGCATCCCTGGACCGCCGGTCCGGTCGAGCAGATGCCGCGCCTGCCCGACCATTGGCAGATCATCGAGGCAGCCGACCCGATCCATGCGTTTCGGCTGGCGACCTCGCCGGCGCGGCAATTCCTCAATTCGACCTTCACGGAAACCCGGACCTCGCGCGCGCGCGAGCGGCGGCCGGAAGTGATGATCCATCCCGACGACGCCGCGCCGCTCGGGATCGCCGACGGCGACAAGGTGGTGCTCGGCAACGAACGCGGCGAGGTCCGCCTGCACGCAAAACTGTTCGACGGGGTACGCCGCGGGGTGCTGGTCGCCGAATCGATCTTTCCCAATGCGGCGTTCGAGGACGGGCGCGGGATCAACACGCTCACCGGGGCGGACGCCATCGCGCCGTTCGGCGGCGCGGCGTTTCACGACAACAAGGTTTGGGTGAAGCGGGCGGCTTGAGCGAATCGGCGCGGGTCCTCGCGATTTTTCC
>DASWCW010000202.1:0-1594 GCA_036395835.1 Xanthobacteraceae bacterium | reverse complement strand
TCGTGCGGCGCGGCGAGAGCGTCATGTGCCTGCTCGGCGCCGCCAATCGCGATCCGGAGGTCTATGCCGATCCGGAAAAACTCGACATCACCCGCACCGGCGTGCGCCCGCTCTCGTTCGGCGGCGGCATCCACCATTGCCTGGGCGCGCAATTGGCGCGGATCGAGGGCGAGATCGCGTTCCGCCGCCTGGCAGAGCGGCTGCCAAAACTGACGCTGGAGGATGTCGAGTATCCGACCTGGCGGCCGACGATCACGTTGCGCGGGCTCGCCAAGCTGCCGGCGCGATGGTGAGCGGCGGAGCGGGAGCGCGCATGCCGAAGGCCGCCATTCCCCTCGTGCAAATCGACGAGCCCGAAGTGCGGATCACGCAATGGCGGCTGCCGCCCGGCAGCGCCACCGGGCATCACCGGCACGAATACGATTACGCCGTGGTGCCGATGACCGACGGCGAATTGACGATCGTGGCCGCGGCCGGAACCAGCCAGGCGCGCATCGCGGCCGGCCAAGCCTATTTCCGCAAGGCCGGCGTCGAGCACGACGTGAAGAACGAGACCGGCCGCGAGATCGTATTCGTCGAGGTCGAGCTCAAGCGCTCGAGATAACTGCGATCGGGCTGGAACTCTTACTGAGTTACCAGTTTCTCGCACGAAGCGGTTTGCCACCAGCCCGCATAGGCACATATCATGCCCGTGAAATAGGGCGAAGGAACTGACATGGCGAGCCGCTCCCGCAAGGCAAAACGACGGACGCTTCGAGAGCCGAAGCCGCGCTCTCCCGATGCGACGCGACGGAACAAGGGAGCCCCGGCGAGAAGCTACGCCGCCACGCGTGGACTGCGACAGAACGCGCCGCTCGTTGCTACCCTTATCGACCCGGTCGGAACGGTTGCCGTCGAGCGTGTGGCCAAAAGCTTTGGAATGTCGAAGGTCCAGCTTGCGGAGACCGTCGGACTAAAGGGCCAAGCACTATACAAACCAAGCCGCGTTCGCGCGCCGAAGACGCAAAGCCGCGTGAAGGAGATGCTGGAGATCATCAGCTTGATCTCGGAGTGGGCCGGCGGCAAGGACCAGGCGATGGCCTGGTATCGCGCACACCGAATTCCCGCCTTCGGCGGCCGCACTGCGGAAGCCCTGGTGAAATCCGGAAAGGCCGCGGCCGTCCGCAATTACCTGGATCACTTGGCGATGGGCGGCTTCGCTTGAGGTTTCGGGGAACGTGCTATCAGGCGCACGATCCCCAAGGGTCGGGCCGGCATCCTGGTGCCCAGTTTTGCGCTCACAGCAACTCCGGAGGATCAGGTTCTCGTCTTGTGGCATTGCAGCGCCGCCCGGCCGCATCAGGTCAGGGTCTTCGACCCGAGCGACCGGCTTCCGAAAAATCAGCTTTCCTGAGATTAGATCGCGTGCACCAGTGTAAGTTTTAAACGAAAAAGTTTGCGCAATCGAAGGATGTGCTGAGGAGCGCTGGGCGCGTTCCCGAAAGGCTGGGTGTGCCGCCTTTTGGCTTCCACCTGACCGGCCGGAATGGTAGCGTTCGCGCCAATCCCGGGTACCCGGCCAACAACTTCAGGATGGGAGGAAGTGCCTATGCGC
>DASWCW010000201.1:0-6848 GCA_036395835.1 Xanthobacteraceae bacterium | reverse complement strand
GAGCTGATGGCCGAGATCGCCGCAGAGAAGCCGTCGCTCACCAGCCGGCTGCGGGTCGATCCGCTGAGCCGGCTCACCCAAACGCTCGCCGAGCACTACGAGAAGAAGCAGGCCCGGTACGCGGTCGATCATCCGCGGGTCTACGACCGGGACCTTCGCCGCATCTTCTCCGAAGATTTCAGGCACCGCCAGTCGATGGCGGCTTCCACCTTCCTCCGACGCAATCGCGCCAACATCCGACGGGTCGTGGCGAAATGGACCGGTGAGTATCAGCTGACTCTGGATGCCGTTTTCGATGATATGATCCGGAGATGCCGCGAGCTCAAACTGCGGGCCGTCGGCTCCAAGCCGCAACTCAAATTGGATTTCATCGTGTTGTTGACGGCCAGGACGGTGGACTCTCTCTATAGCCCCTCACGGCGGCAGTGGCTCGCGGTATGAAGCATCTTCGCGTTCTGGTGCTCCTGCATCCGGACCTGATGCCGCCGGATTCGCTCAACGACCATAGCGAGCAGGAAATTCACAAGTGGAAGACCGAGTATGACGTCGTGACCACGTTGCGCGAGGCGGGCCACGAGGTCCGGCCGCTCGGCGTGCAGGACGAGCTCAAGCCGATCCGCGATGAAATCGAGAGCTGGAAACCCCACGTCGTCTTCAATCTGCTCGAGCAGTTCCATGGCGAGGCCGTCTACGACCAGAACGTCGCCAGCTATCTCGAGCTGCTTCGCACCCCCTACACGGGCTGCAACCCGCGCGGGCTCATGCTGGCGCGCGGCAAGGATCTGTCCAAGAAGCTTCTGGCGTATCACCGCATCCCGCAGCCGTCATTCGCCGTCTTCCCGGTGCGGCGCAAGGTCCGGCGTCCCGCGCATCTCGCATTGCCGCTCATCGTCAAGAGCTTGAACGAGGATGCCTCCTACGGCATCGCGCAGGCGTCGGTGGTGGAGTCCGACGAGAAGCTTGCCGAGCGTGTCAGCTTCATCCACGAACGGATCGGCACCGCGGCCATTGCCGAGCAGTACATCGAGGGCCGGGAGTTCTATGTCGGCGTGCTCGGGAACGATCGGCTCCGCGTCCTGCCGATCTGGGAGCTCCAGTTCGGAAGCATGGCACATGGCGCAAGACTCATCGCCACGGAACGGGTCAAGCACGACCCCCAATATCAGGAGCGCCGCGGCATCCTGCACGGGCCGGCCAAGGATCTCTCGCCGGAGCTGAGCGCCCGCATCGAACGATCCGCCAAGCGAATTTACCGCACGCTCGAGCTCGACGGTTACGCGCGCATCGATTTCCGACTCTCGGCCGACGGCATCCCCTACTACATCGAGACCAACCCCAATCCCGAGATCGCCCGCGCCGAGGAGTTCGCCTCGGCGGCCTTGCATGACGGCGTTGCTTATGCCGAGCTGCTGCATCGGATCCTGGCACTGGGAATCCGCAGAGCGGGATCTGCGGAACCAGGTTGAGTTGTACGCGCAGAAAATCAAGATTTTCGCATATGTGCGTGCCAGCTTCGAAGCTCCGGTTCGGAGGCTTGAATCACCGCCCGGGCAGCCGATCTCAGCGACGCGAATGGCCGCAGATGTTCGATTGAGGCTTCCCTCAGCCCTCGACGTCGGTCTCGGGTCGATCATCGCCCTTCGAGAGTTCGTCGTGCCAACGCCCATCCTTATCTTCGTAGGAGATGCCCGTCGCGTTTCCTGGAACGACTTGTTCCTTGGCTGCGCGCTCCGCCGCTCTGCGCGCCATATCGTGGGAAGGGAAGGTCTCGGAGAAAACCCCATCGACCCGGTAGGCCCAACCGCCGTCATGCTCGACGATTTCATAGGTGATCTTTGTCATGCCTGCTCCTGATATTGCTGGGAGGCTATTGCCGGCCACCGGACGCATGTCACGCAACTTCGAGCAATTTTTCGATCCTGATCGGCAACTCGCGGACGCGAACGCCAAGCGCATGGTAGACGGCATTGGCGACGGCAGCGGCCGTGCCCACGTTGGCGAGCTCGCCAATGCCCTTCACGCCGGCTGGATTGACTTCGCGGTCCTCCTCCGGGACGAGGATGACTTCGACCTGGTCGATATCCGCGTTCACGGGAACGAGATAGTCGGCCAGATTGTCGTTGACGTAGCGCGCCCTGGCTTTGTCGATCTCGGTTGCCTCGTGCAGCGCGGAGCTGATGCCCCAGATCATGCCGCCCATGTATTGGCTGCGTGCGGTGCGGGTATTCATGATGCGGCCGGCGGCGAACGCACCGACAATTCGCGGCACACGGATTTCCCGGGTAAGCGCATGGATGCGCACCTCGACGAACTCCGCACCGAACGCGTACATGAGCTTTTCGCCGGCGGGGCCCCCGGCCATGGCGACCTGACCGGCGTAGAGCTGCTTGACCGCGTCCGGTTTGCCGCCCTGCGGAATGAATTCCGCATATTCCTCGATGGCTCCCACGCCGAGGCGTCGGAACAGGTCCTCGGACTTTTCTTGACCGCGGTCAGCCGCAAACCCGACGCCGCGTTCCCGATCGGCCGTAGTCGCGGAGCTGGCAAGCTTGCCGCGAATGGCGTCGCATGCCTTGAGCACGGCGGAGCAGGCACTCGCCGTGGTATTGGAGCCTCCGGCCACCGGCGCCGGCGGAAGACTGGTGTCGCCAAGCTCGACCTTCACCGCGGAAAGCGGCACACCGAGGCGCTCCGCCGCGATCTGACCAATCACCGTGTAGGCGCCGTTGCCGATCTCATGCGCGGCAATTTGCACCCGTACCTCGCCGCTCGACAACATCCGTACCCGCGCGGCGGCGGGACCGACGTGGGTCGGGTAGACCGCGGTCGCACAACCCAAACCGACGAACCAATCGCCGTCGCGCATCGAGTGTGGTTTCGGGTTGCGGCGCGACCAGTCGAAAGCCTTGGCCGCCTCATCGTAGCACTTCATCAGGGACCGGCTCGAATAGGGCTTGCCCGTGATCGGGTCCTTCATCGTATCGTTGATGCGGCGGAGCTCGACCGGATCGATGGCGAGCTTGGCCGCGAGCTCGTCCATCGCGCTCTCGAGCGCGTAGATGTACGGCACGACGGGCGGCGAGCGCATGAAGCCCGGCGTGTTGCGGTCGGCACGCACGGCGTTGACTTTCGTGTGAACCGCGCCGAAGTCGTACATCCGCGCGCTGTCCTCGACCCCCGCCACGACGTACGCATCGGGCCGCGACGTGATCTCCCAGCCTTCATGGCTGTAGCCGACGATCTTACCGTCGCGGCGGGCACCGAGGCGAATGTGGTGCCGCGTCTCGGCGCGATACGTGGCAGTGGTAAAGCCCTGATCGCGGGTTACGATAAGCTTGACAGGACGATTGAGCTTCTTGGCGGCGAGCGCGACGAGCCCGGTGCGTGGATGAAACTGGCCCTTTGACCCGAAGGCGCCGCCCACATAGGGGGATATCACACGCACGTTTTCGGGCGCGATGCTCATCTTCTTGGCCAGACTGTTCTTCAGCCCGTAAACGAACTGGGTCGGCTCGTAGATCGTGAGCTGCCCGTCGTTCCAAACGCACGTGGCCGCGAACAATTCGATCGGGTTGTGGTGCTGCGTCGGCGTGCCATATTCGAGGTCGACCAGGACATCGGCGGAGGCAAGCGCCGCTTCGGCGTCGCCGACCTTGGGCACATGCTTGTGCCGGTCGGAAACCTTGGTCGCGTCCTCCTCCTTCAAGCCCTCGTCGCCGAAGGTCGCACTCGGTTTGTCCTCGGCATAGGTCGCCTTCACCTTGTAGGCGGCCTCCCGCGCGGCTTCGAACGTGTCGGCAACCACCATGGCGATGATCTGACCGTCATGCGCGATCTCGGGGCCGAGCTTTTGGATCGAGGTCGAGGCACCACCAGCGCCGAATTTGACCTCCTTTAACTCAGTGGTGTTTTCCTGCGTCAGGATATCCAGCACGCCCGGTACCGAACGTGCGGTCTCGACGTCGAGATTCGTAATCCGTCCTTTGGCAATCGCGCTGATCACGAGGAAGGCGTAGGCCGGGTTGTTGACCGGGAAGTCAGCGGCATAACGCGCCTCGCCGGTGACCTTGAGCCGCGCGTCAAGACGGGGGACCGGTTGTCCCATGTTCGCTTTGGGTTCGGGTGCTGCATCCTTGGCCATATCACAGCTCCATTGTCGCTGCCTGCAGCAGCGCGCGGACCAGCGTCCGTTTGCCTAGGGCGACCTTGAAACGATTGTGCTGACGCGGCATGGCATCGGCAAAGGCCGCATCCGCGGCGACGTTCACTATCTGCTCGTTGAGTTGCTGTCCCTTGAGCGCGCTCTCCGCGGATTTCGCTCGCCAAGGCACCGTTGCCACGCCACCGAGCGCGATGCGCGCTTCCCGTACGATCTGATCGTCTCCAAGATCGAGGGCAATCGCCGCGGAGGCGAGCGCGAACTCGTAGGATTGCCGATCCCGGATTTTCAGATACAGCGAACGGCGCAGCCACGGAGCGGCCGGTATCGCGAACCCCGTTATGATCTCGCCCGGCAGCAAGACCGTTTCGATCTCGGGATTCCCGGCCGGCGTGCGGTGCAGAGTTCCGAATGCAATCGTGCGGTTTCCATTTGGACCGGTGAGCTCGACCGTTCCATCGAGCGCGATCAGCGCCTGACCAAAGTCCCCGGGATAGGTCGCAATGCAGGCATCGCTGACGCCGAGCACGGCATGCGATCGATGGAAGCCGTCGAGGGCCGCGCAACCGGAGCCAGGAATGCGCTTGTTGCAGTTCGCATAGGATACATCCCGAAAATACGGACAACGCGTACGCTGCAGCACGTTGCCGCCCAATGTCGCCATATTGCGGATCTGCGGACTGGCTGCGAGTTGCAATGACTGTGCGATCATCGGGTAGTCGCGCGTGATCAGCGGATGGTCCGCAACCTCGGACATGTGCGCCAAAGCGCCCAGCCGGAGGCCTTGCCCGGTCGCCTCGATGCGTCCCAGCGCCGTGCGGTCGAGCGCATTGATGTCGACCAGCGTTTGCGGCCGCATCACGTCGAGCTTCATCAGGTCGATCAGGGTGGTGCCGCCGGCAAGATACTGGCTCGCCGAGGCAGAAGCCGGCGTGGCCTGACCGAAGGCGGCGATTGCCGCCGTTGTGGTATCGACGCGCTCATAGGTGAACGGCTGCATCTCAGCCCTCCTTCATCGAGCTCTTGGCCTGCTGGACGGCGGCAACGATGTTCGGATAAGCCGCGCAGCGGCACAGATTGCCGCTCATGTATTCACGGATCTCGGCGGCGTTCCCCGCGTGTCCCTCCTCCACGCAGCTCACCGCCGAAAGGATCTGGCCGGGCGTGCAATAACCACACTGAAATGCATCCTGGTCGATGAACGCCTGCTGCATCGGATGCAGGGTTCCGTCGGGCTTGGCCAACCCCTCGATGGTGGCGATCGCGCGGCCTTCGGCGGCCAGCGCAAGCGTGAGGCACGACAGCACGCGACGACCATCGACGCGGACCGTGCAGGCGCCGCATTGGCCGTGGTCGCAGCCCTTCTTCGCCCCGGTGAGGCCAAGATGCTCGCGCAGTGCATCGAGCAATGTCGTGCGCGCATCCAGCGCTAGACGATGCGTGCGACCGTTGACGTCAAGCGTGAGATTCGCAGGATCACGCGGATTTCTTGCGGGCGTCCGCTGCGTATCGACTGCCTCCGCGCGCAACGTACGGGCCACTAGCGGGGCTGCCGCGGATGTGGCCGAAGCGGTCAGGAACCTACGTCGACTCCATCCCGCAATACCGGAACCCACGGAATGAAACGTGCCTTTGGGCATGGGACCTCCATCTGCGGCCCAGCGGAACCGCCAGCCGACTCGCAATGCGAACCCCAACTGCGAGGCTAACCGGTGACGATTTTGACGGTTCCACGCGTTCTGCGGCGGGATCCCTGCTCGCCCGCAGACGTCGGCTTTCGTCGTGGTTCCGGTATGCGACGGTGCTCGATTCACGCCGGCGGCTTCAACGCGGCCGGACTTCAGGCGCATCGCAACCCGCTACGACAGGCTCGCGCGAAATTACCTGGGCTCTGTCTGCCTCACCGCCGCGCTGGTACGGTGGATTTAATGAGTCCGGACCCCTAGTCTAGTTCGGCTCGCCGTGGCCGGAGAGAATCCGGGCGGATCCCTCCATCGCGTTGCGGAACGCGACATCGAAGCTGACGCCGCGGATCTGCCAGCGGTGATCGCCCTGCCATACCAGACGCCAATCCGCCCGCCAGCCGAACTCCTGATAGATCCAAAACAGCGTGCCGACCAGCGCGGCGTCGCCGCCCGCGTCCTTGCCGAGCACATTCCATCGCTCGAGCTCGATCGCCGGCAAGCGATCGAAGCGAACGTCCGCGGCAGCGAGCATGCTCGAGCTCGGAAGCAAGATCGACATACCGCGTTTGTGCGCAGCGGCCTCCAGCGAGAGCCGCTGCTCGAGCCCGCGTTCGCCATCGCTCGCCAGGACATAAGGGGTCGGCCCATTCTGCACGCCGACAAATATTGCGAGCCGCGCTCGCGGTCCCGGCCACGGCGCAAGCCCGAGCGAACGCAGCGCCGCGTCGACCTTGGCCGCATCGAAACTCACGATCAGATCGTACGGGCGGTCCCGCGTGCCCTGCTCGTCGTGGACCGGAATGCCGGCCATGCGGTCGCGGTAGCGAAACGAGGCGACAAGATCGACGGCATTCGCTTTGAGCGGAAGCAACTGCCGATCGCCGACGAGGCGCGGATCTCCCGACACTTTGACCAGCACGTCCTCCAGGCAATCCGGAAAGGCGCGCAACCGCTCCGGCTCGCGCTGCCCGGTGACGATCGCCTGCGCCTCATAGAGCTCGTCG
>DASWCW010000200.1:0-2448 GCA_036395835.1 Xanthobacteraceae bacterium | reverse complement strand
CGGATAGGCGGCCTTATCCATGGCTCGAATTCCCCGCCTTCCGATGCTCGAGTAGCCCTGCCCCATCGATGGCCCTCGGGGCTCGGCCGCCGCATGCGTTGCGCGTAGCACCACGGCGATCCGATGCCGGCCGTCGCTGCGTCGGCGGGCTCGACTGTCCTGTTTGAACGCCGATGTCTTCAATCGAGAAAATGTTTGGGCGAGTCAAGCTGTCCGCGCGAACCTTTGGTTTGGAACTCGCGCCAAATCCGGCAGTTAAAGGACGCGATGCGGCAACAGCCGGCGGGGCCAGGACCGCCCAGACCGCGGCGCTATCACGCGATCGTCAATTTGGGATTGCACCATGACGTGAGTTATTTGGTTATCCGGACCTCCGCCGCACCGGCCAAATCGAGGGAGCACCAGGATGGCAAGCGAACAATCCGTCGACCGGCGTCGTCGCGCATTTCTGCGCATTTCCGGCATGGCCGCTCTGCTCGCGTTCGCGGCACGGCGGACGCCGGCCTTGGCCCAGGCGGGCGGCGGCGGTACCGCCATGAAGATCGGCATCGTCGGATCGGGCAAGATCGGGGGCGCCGTGGGCTCGCGCTGGGTGAAGGCCGGCCATGAAGTGCTGTTTTCCTCCCGTCATCCGGAAGAGCTCAAAGGGCTCGTCGATTCGCTCGGATCCCGCGCGCGCGCGGGCACGGTTCGCGAAGCCATCGCGTTCGGCAATGTCGTGCTGATCGCGGTGCCGTACGGCGCGCTGCCGCAGATCGGCCGCGAGCACGCCGCGGAGCTCTCCGGCAAGATCGTCATCGATGCGTGCAACCCGATCGCGGCGCGAGACGGCGAGATCGTCCAGGAGGCGATGGCGAACGGCATCGGGCCCACTTCGCTGAAATATCTGCCGGGCGCGCGGCTGGTGCGCGCGTTCAACCCGGTCGGCTTCCGCAATTTCGAGGGCGAGGCGCCGCGCGATGGCGAAAGGATCGGCATGCCGGTGGCGGGAGACGATCCGGAGGCCGTCAAAATAGCATCGCAGCTGGCGCGTGATGCCGGCGTGGAACCGGTGGTGCTGCCGCTTGCGCGAGCGATGGACTTCGCGCCCGGAACGCCGCTGTTCGGCAAGGCGTTTCCCGTAGGCGAGCTCCGCAAGCGGCTCGGGATCACGCAATGAACCAGGCTTCCGGCGATTCTCGCGCCGCGGATTCCGGCACCGAACGCCTGCTGTATCGTCTGCTCCGCCGCGCAATCGAGGTCAGGCCGGCGGAGGTGTCCGCGCTCGGCTGGTCCTGGCTCTACATCTTCGCACTCCTGTCATCCTACTACATCATGCGGCCGATCCGGGATCAGATGGGGGTCGCCGGCGGCGTCAACAATCTGCAATGGCTGTTCCTGGGAACGCTCGCGGCGATGCTGCTGCTGAACGTCCCGTTCTGGTATCTGGTTAAGACACTGCCGCGCGCGCGGTTCATTCCGATCACCTACCGGTTTTTCGCCGCAAACGTTCTGCTGTTCGCGCTCGCGCTGTACTGGGCGGATGCGCAACAGATCATCTGGGTCGGGCGCGCCTTCCGCGTCTCTTTCGTTGGTTACCGCGCAGCGGGTGATCGTGATTTCGATGGGAGTGACCGGTTCCACTGAGCGCGCAAAGGCCAATTGCACCGGCCCGCGGACCTGACCCGCGTTGACCTCGGTCGTCATCACCGCACCAAACGCCCGAATGTCATAGAAATTTTTGCACATCCAGGCTGTAATCTCTCTCGCCTTGCTCTCCTCCTTGGGCAGTTTCTTGGGCTCGAAGTGGACGTTGAGCGCATCATAGGCGCGTTCGTGCTCAAGATTAAGGATTGCCCGCTCGGTAATGTAGATGGCGTAACCGGGTTTGCCGTCCATCGTCATCGATACGAAATTTCGCACCTTGCGTTTCAGACAGACATCCGTAACCAGACCTTGGTTTGTTTCGGGATCGACGCGAGGCAAGTTGCCGGCATCGGGATCGCCGTTCGGATTTCCGTCGGCGACGTCGAAGAGATACACGAAATCGTAGCGGCGGTTTATCGCGGGCATGCTCAGTTCTCCTGGCTCGCAGTTTCGGGAAGCTCGTCGATATCCTGGCGTTCAGTCTTGCCGGCCTTAAGTTGATGATAATAGCCGACGGCGAAACGGCCTTGGTCTTCGAGACGCAAGGTGCTTGGGAAGGGTTGCGAGGAGGCGAGACCGCTCATCACTTCCGCGATCTGCTGGTCGAACCAGTGTGCAAGTCCTCCGCCGCCCTTGGAGCGCACCTTTCCGAGATGATCCTGCGTGCCGCGCAGCAGCAACGGGAACACTCTAGCGGGGTTTGCTGACGCGGAACCAAAATACTTGTCTCGGATGTTCGCGTTGACATCGCCCAGGGCGGCATATTGCGCCCGCTCCAGGATGGCGAACAGCCGGCCTAGTCGATATCCGGGATTCGGTTCA
>DASWCW010000199.1:0-6986 GCA_036395835.1 Xanthobacteraceae bacterium | reverse complement strand
TATTCTTCAACGGGCGTCCCAACGGCGGGCCGCGTCTCGGCCCAGATTCGGAGGGCCGATTCAGTCCGCTCTCGATCGCGCGCTTCGTCGGCTCTGGTATCCAGCTGTTGCGCAGCGGCTCGGATCCGTGCGAATCTCTGTTCGCCCCGACCCCACAAACCACGCTCCCGCAGGGCGGCAATCACCACGGCTTGGGCGCAGCCGGCATGGCAATGAACCAGAGGCTTTTCGCCCGCGTCCCTGACCGAGAGCGAGGGCACCCTATCCGGATGCGCCGGGCACCGGGCCATTCCACCGGTGCCGTGCCAATGGCCGCGGAGAGCGCGCACGATCTGCTCCGCAGGCGTCTTTTGGCTTTGACGGACAAGGCTCATCCATGCGCCTCCGCGAGCTCCGTTGCCCACGCTACTCATGTTCCGTTTCTTGGGACTACCCTAAAGCTCTCAAGCTGATGCTCGAGCCTTAGGATTAGGAGATTTTCGCAGCTCGCAGGGCTGTTCGCGACGCCATAGAAGGTAGGCAACGATGTCCGGCGTCAGCAATTTCGTGCGCTTCCCGTCCTTCGTCGCCCGCAAATGTCCGGCTTTGATCTCGCTGTAGACTTTGGTCAGCCCGCCTATCGCGGATTCGACTTCCGGATCCTCGAGCCTATATGCCGGCTTAGTCAGCGCCCAGCTGCGCGGGTCTTTCAGGTCCAACATCGGTGCATCCGCGGTCGTGTATTCGGATGCACGCACCTATAGCCGAGGTCAGATTGCTGAGTCCCGTTTCCCGAACCACAGTTAAGGAGGCCTTTTGGGGCCTCCTTAGCTGCCACCGTGCGTTCGCCAATATTGAACTGTTCGGATCGAGATTTGCTTCTTCAAATCAAACGCGACGGTTGCGATTTGTCCGACCCCTTTATCAAAGGGTCGCCCTATCACCCTCTCCACCTCCGTGCTGAGGTACACCACGTAGGCTCGCACTTTCGGATCAACCTTCCGCTCGACTACGAGGCCGGGCATCAAATCAGAACCCCAACTGCTCGCAAGCCCCTCGCACACCTTGGCCGCTTTGCTAAGAGCCCGCTTTTCCGGATCCCTGTGTCCTCGTAGCAACCCTGCGAGATCGTGCAATTGCTGAGCCGTCGTGCGAAACCGAGCCGCTGTCTGCTCCAGCTCCCTGCGGGCAATAACCGTCAACATGTCGTTACAGCAGGCGAAGGCGCAACAGACGGCGATCCCAAACAGGGCCGTAATGTCCTTGTCCTGGCGAGCCTGAGCCAACGTCCTCCAAACACCCGCCAAACGCTTGTCCGTGCCGAGCCGATAGATCAGGTTAGCGGCCGTCGTCCCCGGCTCTAGGTCGTAGAACGCGTTGGCCCCCTTCGCTACCTCGGGAATCCAGTCGACCGGTGCCCTCATGACACTGCCCGGATCGGTGCGACGTTCGCGGCCTCATTCGCAATTCCAAGCTCGCCGAAAGCCCCGCGTACCGTCTCCGCGACATAGCTCGCCGCAAGATGGCCATAGTGCTTCTCGACCATATTGATGGTTGCGTGACCAAGCTGGGCTGCGACCACTGAAAGCGGAACGCCCTTCATAACGAGCCGAGACGCGTACGTATGCCGCAGGGCATGGAAGCTAGAGCCAGCAATCTGCGCGGCCTTACAGGCAGCTTTCACCGGCCGCTGCTGTTCAGTCCTTTGCCATGGTTTGCCGTTAGCGTGAGTAAGCAATAAAGAGGTTGTATCCTTCCCGAGACATCGGCGAGCAAAGAATTCTTGGCCCTCGGCGGTTAATACCACATGGCGGGGCTTGCCCGACTTGCTGATACGAACATGCAGGGTACCAGCATCAGGGTGGAAGTCTTCCACCGTGAGGCGTGTAAGCTCGCCATACCGGCAGCCGGTCAATAATGCTGCCGTGACCAGGGCGCGGAAGTCCGCGGGACATGCATTGATGAGCCGGCGCGATTCGTCATCCGAGAGGTATCGCACCCTGGCTGCATAGACATTCCGATATGCCTGTACTCTCTGCCACGCATCCGCGAGGGGTACCCTTCCTTCCTTATGGGCAAAGTTCAGCGCAGCCTTGAGCGTTGCCAATACACGGTTGCACGTGGATCGGCGCCGGCGAATGTCCTCGGGGGTACCGGCGTGCTCTCGGAACCGCTGCTGCCCACATTTCTTTGAACGTAGGCGGCCGGGACGACTAGCCATGGCTTCTTGCCATCGCACAATGCGATCCTTCGTAAGCTTCTCGACCGCGATATTACCGAGTTCGGGAATGATTAGGGCGTCAGCCGACTTGCGGTCGTGCAAGACGGCCTTATGGCCGCGACGCTCACGATCCGCGAAATATTCCCGCAGAGCGTCGGCCACTGTATACACGCCATCCATCGGGGCAAAATTGCCCGCGGCCTCACGGGCCTTCCGCTTGAAGAAATCGCGCGCCTTTTCTTGCGCTTGGCCGTAGGAGAGGCCCAGTCCGTCCGTGACATCATCTGCAGGACCGATGGCCTCATAGCGTCGCTCGCCGCTATCGGCGCGATATTTGGCAATCCAAGTCCCTGGCCCGCGGCGATAGCCTAGAGTGCAGCCGCGGGTAATGGATGCCCAATAGGGCTCTCGTCGCGGCGCCAGCCTCAGCCGAGCGGATCGACTGTCGAGCTTCGAATTCCGTATTGTGCGGGCCACAGCTGTCCCCTGTTCCTGCAGCAACGAGCCGGTACGGCAGACGTACGGCAAAGATGTAGGAGAATGATTGCGAATGGTCAAGGCAGTGTGGCCACAAGTATGGCGCCAATTAGGGATTTTTCAGCATTCGCCTGCATTCGGACAGGCACTCGTTGAGGCATGACTCATGTGGCAACCTTGGTCTCGGACCCCGGCGCGCCGGCGCTGGATGAGGCCGCGCTCGCCGGCGTGTGCGGCAAATTGCGCGGCTCCGAACCATGCTGGCTCGCGCCGGGCGTCGCGGCGGATATTTGCTTCACGCCCGATGCGCCGGTCGATGAGCGCCTGCTGGTCGCACAACTCCGATCCGCGCTCGCCGGGCGCCCGGTCGACGTGGTGGTGCAGCCATTGGCGCATCGGCGCAAGCGGCTTCTGGTGGCCGATATGGATTCCACCATGATCGGCCAGGAATGCGTCGACGAGCTCGCCGACAAGGTCGGGCTGAAATCCCGCATCGCGGCCATCACCGAGCGTGCCATGAACGGTGACATCGCGTTCGAGCCGGCGCTGCGCGAGCGCATCGGATTGCTTCGCGGACTGCCGCTGACAATCATCGACGACGTGCTAGCCGAGCGCATCCGGGTCAGTCCCGGAGCTCTGGCGCTGGTCCATACCATGCGTGCGCACGGTGCCTATACGTGTCTCGTGTCCGGCGGCTTCACCTTGTTCACCGACCGCGTTGCGGCGATGATCGGCTTTCACGAGAATCGCGCCAATCGCCTCATTGTCGCGGCCGGCCGCATCGACGACGTCGAAGAGCCGATCCTCGGACGCGACGCCAAGCACGCCGCGCTGCTAGAACTTAGCGAAAAGCTCAAGCTCGCGCGCGCGCAGACCCTCGCGGTCGGCGACGGCGCGAACGACCTTGCGATGCTTGAGGCTGCTGGGCTCGGCGTCGCCTATCGGGCAAGGCCCAAGGTCGCGGCGAGCGCGAGGGCGCGCATCGATCACGGCGATCTCACGGCCTTGCTTTATATCCAGGGCTACCGCCGCGAGGAGTTCGCGACGGGATAATATTCGCGTTGTCATTCCGGGGCACCGCACAGCGGCGAACCCGGACCCCATGAACACGATTCGGGCCGACAGCGCCGTGGCTATGGATTGTGGGTCTGGCCCTTTGGGCCAGCCCGGAATGACGGGGCCCGAGGAAGCCGCTACTGCAGGGCCAGCGCCACGAACCGCACCTCGCCTTCCGCATTGGCGATCAGGAGCAGCGCCGACTTACGGCCGTCCTTCTTGAGCTGGTCGATCTTCTTCTGCACGTCGGCGGCATTCGACACCGCCTCCTGCGCCACTTCGACGACGACGTCGCCGGCAGAAAGGCGCTTGTCCGCCGCCGCCGAGCCGCCCTCGACCGCGGTGATGACCACGCCCTTGACGGTGTCCTTGATCTTGTAGCGCTTGCGCAGGTCCTCGGTCAGGTTCGAGAGGTCGAGCCCGAGCGTCTTTTTGACCACCGATTTCTCGTCCGGAGTTCCTTCGTTCTTGGCGAGCGCGGGTTTCTTCTCGCCGTCCTCGAGCCGGCCGAGCTTCACGGTCTTGGTCTCTTCCTTGCCCTTGCGGACGACGGTGACCTGCACGTCCTTGCCGACCGGCGTGTCGGCGACGACCCGCGGCAGGTCGCGCATTTCCTTGATGTCGTGACCGTCGAACTTGACGATCACGTCGCCGGGCTCGATGCCGGCGGGCTTCGCCGGCCCCTTGTCGTCGACGCCGGCGACCAGCGCGCCGCGCGTCTGCTTCATCCCCAGACTGTCGGCGATCTCGTCGGTGACCTGCTGGATGCGCACGCCGAGCCAGCCCCGCCGCGTCTCGCCGAATTGGCGCAGCTGCTCGATGACCGGCAGCGCGGTCTTGGACGGCACGGCAAATCCGATGCCGATCGATCCGCCCGAGGGCGAAATGATCGCGGTGTTGACCCCGATCACCTCGCCCTCCAGGTTGAACAACGGCCCGCCGGAATTGCCGCGATTGATGGCCGCATCGGTCTGAATGTAATTGTCGTACGGCCCGGAATTGATGTCGCGGTTGCGCGCCGAGACGATGCCCGCCGTCACCGAGCCGCCGAGGCTGAACGGGTTGCCGATCGCGATCACCCATTCGCCGAGCCGCAGCTTGTCCGAATCCCCGAATTTCACCGCCTTGAGCGGCCTGTCGGGCTTGACCCTGAGCAGCGCGATGTCGGTCTTCTGGTCCCGACCGATGATCTCCGCCTTGAGCTTGGCGCCGTCGTTGAGGATGACGTTGATCTCGTCGGCGTCGGAGATGACGTGATTGTTCGTCACGACGATGCCGGAGGCATCGATGATGAAACCCGAACCCAGCGAGTTGACGCGGCGCGGCGTGTGCTCGCGGTTCGGGTTGTCGCCCTGGCCGCGCCTGTTCTTGAAGAACTCGTCGAAAAATTCCTCGAATGGCGAGCCGGGCGGCAGCTGCGGCATCGGCCCCACCTTGGAATCGACCGTCTGCGAAGTGGAAATATTCACTACCGCGTCGATCACCGTTTCGGCGACTTCCGAGATCCCGTCGGGCCCGCGCGCAAGCGCCGGGGCCGAGAACGCGGTAACCGCCAGCGCGGTCGCCGTCAGGGCGGCGAAGGCGGGACGACGGAGGTTGCGGGCGCAGTTGCGAACGTAGCCGGCCATGGGGTGTCATTCTCCGAGGGGCAAGATTGGCCGGGACACTGACTCCATCCGCACCGGGACGCAAGGACGGCCTCCTGCAAGAAAACTTTTAGTGACGGGATTGAGGCGGAAAAACGACTCCAGCGAAATTCAGGCCGTTCCGGCAACGCCTGGGCGCCGCCGGGGCTCTACGGCCGGTGCCCCGAGGCCAGAACGGAACAACGGGGCGCGAGCAGCGCAAGCAAAAATAGCCGGGATTATCCTCCGGCTTCCGTCGCCCATCCTCGGGATTATTCACCCGCGTACCATCCAGATCACCACGACGCCGAGCGCCGCGCATGCGATGCCGACGATGCGCAGAAGATGCTCGGGTGTTTCCAACACGCTCAGCATCGCCCGTTTCGCGGCCCCCGGAAACGCGGCGAACGCCAATCCCTCGATGACGAAGACGAGCCCGATCGCGATCAAAAAATCGGCCATGGCCGAGTCGGCTGGCGCCGCTATTTCGTCGCGCCGCCGGCCCGCGCGTTGTCGGTCTTGGCGTCTATGCTCTTGCCGCTCGGATCGACGAAATACCGGAAGAAATCGGTGTCGGGATTGAGCAGCATGCGCGTATCGTTGTGGCGCAACCCGTTCTCATAGGCCTGCATCGAGCGATAGAAGCCGAAGAAGTCCCGATCCCTGCCGTAGGCGTCGGCGAAGATGCGGTTGCGCTGGGCGTCGCCCTCGCCGCGAATCTGCTCGGCCTTGGAAGTGGCGTCCGCGATCAGCACGGTGACGTCGCGGTCGGCCCTGGAGCGGATTTCCTGCGAGCGCTGGCTGCCCTGGGCGCGGAACTCCGCGGCCTCGCGCTGGCGCTCGGTCTGCATGCGCTGAAAGACCGCCTGGCTGTTCTGCTCGGGCAGATCCGCGCGGCGGATGCGCACGTCGACGACCGCGATGCCGAACGCGGCCGCCTCGTGATCGAGCTGCTCGCGCATTTTCTGCGTGAGCTGCGGGCGCTCGTCGCGCACCACCTGAATGAACGAGGCTTCGCCGAGCACCCGGCGCAGCGCCGAGATCAGCAGGGTGGAGAGTCGCGAATTGGCCGCCTCGATCGAGCCCACCGTCTGGTAGAACTTCAGCGGATCCTGGACCCGGTAGCGGGCGAAGGAGTCGACCACCAGGCGCTTCTGATCGGACGCGATCACTTCCTGGGAAGGCGCTTCGAGATCGAGGATGCGCTTGTCGACGCCGATGACGCTGTCGATCAGCGGCACCTTGTAGTTCAGGCCCGGCTCGGTGATCACCCAGATCGGCTTGCCGAGGCGGACCACCAGCGCCTGCTGGGTCTGATAGACCGTGAACAGCGAACCGTAGGCGACGATCAGGGCGACGACCCCGAGGACGATGACGACGCTGCTGGTGAGACTGAGCTTCATTTGCTGCCTCCCGTCTGCGGCGTCTGCGTCTGCGGACGGTGCTGCAGCTCGTTCAAGGGAAGATACGGCACCACGCCGCTTGCTCCGGCGTTCTTCGAGGTATCCACGATGATCTTGTCGGTGCCGCCGAACAGCCGCTCCATGGTCTCGAGATACATGCGCTGGCGCGTCACCTCCGGAGCAATCTTGTACTGGTCGTAGATCTTCAGGAACCGCGAGGCCTGG
>DASWCW010000198.1:0-3716 GCA_036395835.1 Xanthobacteraceae bacterium | reverse complement strand
GCAATCCGGGCTTGGGCACGAGATCGATCTTGTTCAGTACCAGGATCTTCGGCTGCCGCAACGGCGCGAGCCGCTCCAGGATGGCGCCGGCCTCTTCGTCGAGGCCGCGCGGGGCATCGATCAGCAGAGCGATGAGATCCGCATCCTGGGCCACGCCCCAGGCGCCGGTCACCATCGCCCGGTCGAGCCTGCGCTTGGGGGCGAAAATGCCCGGCGTATCCATGAAGATCAGTTGGGAGGTATCCTCGACCGCGATGCCTCGGATGAGCGTGCGGGTCGTCTGCGCCTTGTGGGTGACGATCGATACTTTCGAGCCGACGAGCGCGTTGACGAGCGTCGACTTGCCGGCATTGGGCGCGCCGATGACGGCGATGAAGCCGCAGCGCCGCCCGCCACGTTCACCCGTTTGACTGGGGTCGTCGACATTCTTGGTACCGGCCATCGTGCCGAAAGCCCTGTGAAACAATGAAATGGCCGGCACGCGTGACCCGGCCAACGCGGTGGCATTGGCCGGTCCTGGCGCTATACGCCGCGCAACAACTCCACCCGTCGCTCGATACCCCGCGAGTGCTTCACGCCGCCTCGGAGTCCAAGAGGTCGACGAGCCGGTCGGGCGCGATCACCATGGCATCATGGCCGGCCTTGATCTCGACCATGTTCCATCCGGCGGCCTTGACCCAATTGCGGCTCGCTTCCAGCGGCTTGTAGATCGGGTCGGTGCACACGATGTAGCTCGCCGGCACGCCGTTGCCGACCTTGTGCTCGAGCTTGAGCGGCGAAACGAACGTATTGAACGGATGCGGGGTGAAACGGTTGGCGACGAACTGCGTCTGCGCCGCGTCGGTGATGCCGAAGGCGGCAGGCGGCGGCGCCGGAATGCTCAAGCCGCCGCTCGACTCCTGAGCCGCTTTGGTGCGTGCCTCGACGACGTCCTTGGGCAGCTGGCCGAACACACTCTGACCGTTCTCCAGCATGACGGCGTCGAGATAGACGAGCCGGCGGATCCGGTCCCGCATGCGGTCGGCGACGCCCGAGATGGCATTGCCGCCGAAGCTGTGGCCGACCAGCACCACGTCGTTGAGATCTTCCCACTTGAGCACATTGGCGATGTCGGTGATGAAGACGTCGAGGTCGATGGATTTGGACAACAGGTGCGAGCGCTCGCCGAGCCCGGTCTGTGTCGGGGCGAGCACGGTGTGGCCGCGCCCACGCAGGATCGACGCAACCTTGCTCCAGCACCAGCCGCCGTGCCAGGCGCCGTGCACGAGCACGAAAGTCTTCGACGTCACCGCCGCCCTCCCGGGCGCAGCGCCTGCGGCCGCCAGAACCGCGGTCGTGGCGAGAAATGATCGACGATCCATGAAACCCTCCCTGATGCGAGCGCGCCCGAGCCGCCTCCACCTCGGGATTGTATGCACTTGCGACCCGGACGGCCAGCACGCCGCAAACCGGCGCCCGATTCTAACCGTGTCCGATGTAGTCCATCCGGCCGCCGTCCACCGTCAGCGTCTGTGCGGTGATCCAGCCCGACTCCGGCGAGACCAGGAACGCGACCGCATTGGCGATGTCCTGCGGTTCGCCGATGCGGCCCATCATGGCTCGTGCGGCGAGACGCTGCTCCGTCCCCTGCCAATCCGCGGCGCCACGGCCGCGCTGCGTCATGTCGGTGCGCACGAAGCCCGGCGCCACTGCGTTCACGCTGATGCCGTGCGGACCGAGCTCCATGGCAAAGCGCCGCGTCAAAATCAGCACCTCGGCCTTGGTTGCCGCGTAGAACGCATTGCCGGGCAGCGCGGTGCCGATCGCCGCGATCGAGCTCACGTTGACGATCCGGCCGTAGCGCCGCGTCCGCATGCCGCCCATCACCGCACGCGTGGCATGGATCACGCCGTCCACGTTGACCTCGCGCATGCGCGCGACCTCGTCCCGGTCGTAGCTGTCGAGCGTGCCCTGCCAGGAAATGCCGGCGTTGTTCACCAGGATCGTCACCGGCCCCAGCTCGGCTTCGGCGCGGGCGACCATGGCGTCGACCGCCGCCGCATCCGCGACATCCGCCGCCACTGCGATCGCCCGCCCGCCCGCGGCCGCGATCTCCGCGATCAGCGCTTCGGCCGCATCCGCTTGCGCGGCATAGTTCACGCATACGGCGGCGCCGCGTTGCGCGAGCAGCCGCGCCGTTGCTCGGCCGAGGCCGCGGGCGCTGCCCGTCACCACAGCCACTTGGTCACGCCATTGCACGATGTGCCCTCTTCGTAACGATCGCGCCGGTCCTGCCGAACATCCGAAAAGCACCGGAAGCGGCTAGTTTCCTGGACCAACACGGCTCGGCAGTACGATGCGACTTGGTGGCGTTCGCGCCTTGGCGTCGATGCGATGCCGTGTCCTAAGAACGATCATTCAGGAGGTTTGGCAAGCTCCTCGAAACCCTTTCTCACGCGGGCAATCGGGGCTTCGATCTCGGGTGACGTCCGGCGCCGCGCCGGCGACGGATCGAAGCCGGAGCGGCGGCATGTTTCGAACGGCGCTTGCGGAAAGAGCGCAGTGGCCTCACAGCCACGTTGTTGCGTTCATCAGCCATCCCGGCATCGTGCGCGTCAGATTGGCCTCGACAACCTTGTCGAGACCCGTGAGGACGAACAGGCCGACGGCAGCCAACGCTACGCCCATGGCCGGTTTGCCGATGCCCGAGAGCCGCCACAGACGATCGCGGCGGGCGAGCATGGTTTGCCGCGAGCCGTAGGCCAGCGCGAGAATCGGCGTGGCGGCGCCGAACGCGAACAGCGCCATCGCCGCTGCGGCATAGACCAGGCTGCCGCCCTGGGCGGCGAAAGCCACGGCGGCACCGAGCGTTGGTCCCGCGCACGGCGACCAGACCGCGCCGAGAAGAACGCCGAGCATGAACTGCCCGCCTATGCCGCCGGGGTTCAGACGTTCGAGCAATCGATTGACGCCACCCGCCAACGGCGCCGCTATTTGCGTCAACCGGGTCTGTAGATCCGGGATCAGAAGGACGATGCCGAAGCCGGCCATCAGCGCAGCGGCCGCATATCGCAAAACGTCCGCATCCAGGCCGCCGAGGCCCAATCCGAGCGAGGCGATCAAGATGCCGATCGCGGCGAAAGAACCGGACAGCCCGACGGCAAGCGCCAGCGGCGCCAACGCGTGCTGCTCGAGCGCGCTCACAAGCAGGACAGGAAGCAACGGCAACACGCACGGCGAGAGCGTCGAGAGCGCACCGGCCGCGTAACTGAGCGCCAAACTGCCGATTGCGGCCATCACCGGGCCATATCGACCAAGGCTCGGATCCGAGCCGGATCCGTCTCGCCGATCGATCGCCCGATTTCCTGCTCGCCCTGGAACAGGATCAATGTGCTTTGGTAGCGGACGCCAAACTGTTTCAGGACGGCCTTCTCGGAGTCGAAGTCGACCTCGTAGACGATCAGATTCGGCCTCTCCCGTTCCAGCCGCTCGACGATGGGGCGCTGCTGCCTGCAGGTGGGGCACCACGGGGCGGTGACGTCGACCAGGATGCTCCTGCCGGCGGCTTGCGCCTGTTGAAACGCCTTGGCGTCGAATGGTTGCGCCGCCTGCGCGGCGAAGGCGATGGCCAAGACCGCCATTCCGATGACGAGACCGCTTATCTGTTTCGACATGTCCGACTTGCTCCGCCAAAGGCAATTCGGGCCGATATGGCCCCCGTGTGAAGTGATTTCGCC
>DASWCW010000197.1:0-6734 GCA_036395835.1 Xanthobacteraceae bacterium | reverse complement strand
GCCTCGCCGCAAGCCTTGGCGAGCTCGCGCACGCGCAGAATGTAGCTCTGCCGCTCGGTCACCGAGATCACTCCGCGCGCGTCCAGCAGATTGAAGACGTGGCTGGCCTTGATGCATTGGTCGTAGGCGGGCAGCGCCATGCGCTGGCGGCGCACGTTGCCCTCCACGACCCAGCCGTCGTCGAGATATTTGCGGCAGGCGGCTTCGGCCATGCGGAACTGCTCGAACAGCATGTCGACGTCGGCGTATTCGAAATTGTGCCGCGAATATTCCTGCTCCGCCTGCAGGAACACGTCGCCATAGGTCACCTTGCGGGCATCCTCGCGGCCGTTGAAATTGAGGTCGAACACGTTCTCGACCCCCTGCACGTACATGGCGAGCCGCTCCAGCCCGTAGGTCAGCTCGCCCGAAACCGGGCGGCACTCGAAGCCGGCAACCTGCTGGAAGTAAGTGAACTGCGAGACTTCCATGCCATCGCACCAGCACTCCCAGCCGAGCCCCCAGGCGCCGAGCGTCGGGCTCTCCCAATCGTCCTCGACGAAGCGGATGTCGTGAATGCCCGGGTCGATGCCGATGGCATAGAGCGATCGCAGATAGAGCTCCTGCATGTCGCTCGGCGCAGGTTTGAGGATCACCTGGAACTGATAATAGTGCTGCAGCCGGTTGGGATTCTCGCCGTAGCGGCCGTCCTTCGGCCGCCGCGAGGGCTGGACGTAGGCGGCGTTCCACGGCTTGGGCCCGAGCGCGCGCAACGTCGTCGCCGGATGAAACGTGCCGGCGCCGACCTCCATGTCGTAGGGCTGCAGGATGACACAGCCCCATTCCGCCCAAAATTGCTCGAGCGCCAGGATCAACCCCTGAAACGATCGCGCGGGGCTCATGGGATCATCGCGCGTTCGGGCAAACGGGTGCGCGGCTTTCATGGGAGGTCTGGCGGTTGCGACCGGCGAGGCGTCGGCGCGATCGCCGCATCGATTCGAGGCGCGGCAACGGGCGATTAACTCTCTTCTTTGCTCATCACCGCCCGCTGCAGAAATTTCTTAGCAATTTCTGCGATGACGTTGCAGTGCGGTGGGGAACCTATCGGCGGCCCGACAGGGGGTCAAGCCGCCGGCAGGCGCAAACCCGAGCGGAACTCCGCCGCGACAGCCGCGCAACGGCGAATACATCCGTTCGCAGCGGCGCAACAATCGGAGAGTTGCGTGCCACCCTTCGAAATCATCGGCTTCTGCGGTGTTGCCCTGTTCTTCGCGGCCCTGATGTTCGGCGCACGGCAGACGCCGATCCGCTGACTTAAGGCGAACCCCGCACCCATTGCTACTTCGGCCGGTAGATTCCGGTGGCGGGATCGCGCTCAAGCGTCCGCGCCTGGTCGCGCTCGGCTCGACCGACGGTTTCCCGGCGCGCCTGCAATTCCGCGCTCCTGCGGCGAACCTCGTTGGCGATCCAACGTCCGACCGCAAACGCGCCCAACGCGCCCAGCGCCCATATGATCAGCGGCGGCATCCCGGTTTCCCCAATGGTCCGGCGGGGCTCACCTGGGCTTCGCCGGAGTCTCGTCCCGGAGCGGCTTGCTTATAGCCCATAGCGGGCCCAGATCGCTCGCGCTTCGATCGCCGAGAGCACATCCTCGGCAAACCCGGTGCCGCCCCACAGTTGGCCCAGATAGGTTCCGCCCACGCCGGGAATCCGCCGGCCGAAAAAGCCGCGCTCCGCACTCACCAGCGGGGTCGTGAGATTGTCGCCGAAGCGTTCGCGCAAGGTGGAACGAAGATCGCCGACGCGATCGGCAAGGCCGAGCTCCAGGGATTTTTGCCCGGTCCAATATTCGCCGGAGAACAACGTCTCCTCCGGACCGGTCAGCGCCGCGCCGCGGCGGGATTTTACCAGCGCGATGAAGCCTTGATGGATTTCCCGCTGGATCGACTTGAGCCGCTCCACGTCCTCGGGCTTCTCGGGCAGGAACGGATCGAGCATCGCCTTGCGCTCTCCGGAGGTATAGAGCCGCCGCTCGATCCCGACCTTCTCGATCAGCCGGTTGAACCCGAAGGTGCCGCCCACGACCCCGATCGAGCCGAGAATCGAGGCCGAATCGCAAACGATCTCATCGGCCGCACAGGCGATCATGTAGCCGCCCGACGCGGCCACATCCTCGACGAAAGCGATCGCCGGCCGCGCGTTCTCCTCGGCGAGCTGGCGGATGCGCCGGAAGATCAGATGCGACTGCACCGCCGAGCCGCCCGGCGAGTTGACCGCGAGCGCCACGGCCTTGGCATTGGGCCAGGTAAAGGCGCGCTCGAGCGACCGCGCGATCCCGGACAGCGTCAGGCCCGGACGCAGCGGAGTGGTAAAGCCGATGATGCCCGCGAGCCGCACGACCGGCACCACGGCGAGGCCGGGACGGAAACGGCTGGGCAGAACCGGGGCGAGAAAGCCCCTCAGGCGATCGAGCATCCTGTTCTCCGATGCGGCGAGCACATAGGCGCAAACCCCTGCCGGCTCAAGTCGCGGGCCAAAAATCCGTTCCCGCCGAGGCGCGAGCCAAAACCTTAACCATTGCGCGCTAGGAAATCCACGGGACCGATTTTCGATCAGGGGAGCGGCGCGCCGTGAAAATCCTGTTTCTCGTGGTGCTGATCGCAGCGATCACGCTGTCGTCCTATTTCGGCGCGCGGCGTGCCTCTGCCGAGCCGGATGCGGCGTAGCGCGGACGGCGGACGGGAACGATGCGCCGCTAGCGTTGCCGCGTCGCGGTCAGTCGCGGCTCATCACCAGCGTCGAACTTGTACACCCGGTGTTCGCTGTTGCCTGTCCCCGCTCGCCTGTCCGCCGTCTGCGCCGCGGATCCGGCGCGGGTTGCCGGCTTGGCGGGCCGATTGCCGCCTGCCGAGCAGGACATGAACAAAAAACAACAGCGGAAAACCAAACCCGATGGCGATGTGCACGCCGCTGATCCACGGGCGAAAGCCCTCGGCTCCCGCATAATATAGGCCGAACGAGGTTGCCACGAACACCGCGTTGAAGCTCAGCATCGCGGTTCCCGTGGTTCGGTTCTTCCTGGTCGACCAGGCGCGCTGGACGTGCAGAGGAGCCAGGGCGCCGAGCAACATCAGGGCCAGCATCGCTGCTCCGCCGTGCAGCATGAGCAGGTTGGCGGCGATGATCTGCCACGTTTCCGCGTCGTCGCCATCCTTCAGGGCGTCCGCGATCAACCACGCGGCGCCGGTGACGAAAAGGGTCGCAAAGGCCGCGTAAAGAGCGAAGCGGAAGCGAGCACTAAGCGGCAAGGCACACCACGTCTTTCCAGTCCGCAGTGACCCTGACCTCTCCGGCGGGCGAAACGAACAAGGCGCTCGCGCCATGTTCGGCCAGCAACGCGGCCGCCCCCTCGCCGGCGATCATGACGACTTTCGTCAGTCCGTCGGCGAGCATCGAGGATGGGGCGCGCACCGCGGCGCCGCGGACCGCGCGTACCGGCTCGCGTGTGCGCGGATCGATGATCGCCGTGTCGAAAGCATCGGAGCAACGCAGCGGATCGTGGCGACCGCCGCTGCACGCCAGCGCTTCGTTCGAGAGATCCACACGTGCGAGCGATCGTTGCGGAAAGCATGGATCGCGGATGTGGACCGGATGGCAATTCGGCCCGAACCCGGCGAGATCTCCGCCGGCATTGACCAGACCGCTCGGCATGCCGAGAGCCCGCAGGACATCGAGGGCGCGATCGACCGCGAAGCCCTTGGCGATGCCGCCGAGATCGATCCTGACACGGGGACTGCGAAAGCGGACGCGGCGGCCGGAAAGCAATTCGATGCCGTCGGTCCGCATTCTCGAACGGCTCGGTGCCGCTTCGGCGTCGAGACGGGGGAGCAAACCGCGCTCGTGGAGCACCGGCGCGACGCTGATGTCGAATATGCCGCCGGAGCGGCGGTGCAGCTCGTGCGATGCTTGCAGCACCTCGAACGTCCAGGCGTCGACCTCGACCGCGCGGGCGCCGGCCTCGCGGTTCAGCCGCCCGACGTCGCTCCCGCCATCCTGAAAGCTCATGAGCCGGTGCACTTTGGCGATGGCCTCGAATGCGGCATCGATCGCCGCATTCATGTCGGATCGTGCCCGACCGGCGACCGCAATCTCCACGAACGTGCCGAGGAGGGGTCGCGCTCGACGCACGCTATCGCCCGCGGTTGCCATAGAGCGCGACGATCCTCTTGACGCCTTCGGTCACGTGAAGCGACGACAACGTCGCGCCGGCAATATTGCGGATATCGCTGCCGACCCGTAGCGCACTGCCGCCGGTCTTTCCGACGAATTGCCCGAGCCAGCTGGCGTCCCGGACCTCGCCGCCGTAGGACTCGCGATATTGCAGAATCTCGACCCGATGGATGCGCCCGCCCGCGTCCAAGGCGACGGAATAGTCGATATAAAGATGCTTGCCGATCACGTGATCGACGACGAAAATTCCCAGCGCCCTGCCTCCGGCCTCCGCCTTCCAGGCGCGGCCGTCGATCGCGACAAAGTTCGTCGCGGACGGGAATGCCTGTTTCCTGGCCTGGTCCACGGAGAGGTATTGAACCGCATACGCGGGAGATGCGATCGATACGATCGCCGCGGCCGGCGCAGCCCAGCGCACCCATTCAGTCATGGTTCACTCGTACTACCGGGTGCCGCCGAGCGCCGGCGAACCGACGCGAGACGGTCGGCCGCGTCAAATCGTCGAGCCATCACGCTCGCCATCAAAAGAAGAAGCCGACGGCGCCGAGGACCGAGTCCGCCTTGGCCCCGCCCGGCTCGCGATCGATTACCCGCTGGTACGTCGCCTTGAGCACCATCTTCGGCGACGGGAAGATGGCGATGCCGGCGGTATGGAATTGCAGCTGGCCGGCGCCGGTGGGCAGATTGGCGTCGGTCCCGGCGAAGCCGCCCGTCTGCAGATTCTCCCGGGTATAGCGATAGAACGGAACCGCCTCCCATTCGCTGCTGAGAATCGTGCCGAGCGGGACGTGATAGGCGGCCTCGCCGGACCAGCCCCACATCCGCTTGCCGACGTTGTTGGTAGGATCGGAATCGTTGTTGGCACGCAGATTGGCCGGATTTCCGAACACAGCCTGCGCGTATTCGCCGCGCAGCTCCAGGCCGGTATCCGGCACCCGGTAGCGGAACTCGGCATCGAACAATGCGAGACTGGAGCGGCCGAGCAGATCGCCGGTGTCCGCGTGAGCGCCGCGCGGGGTCGTGTTCGGGGTGAAATAAACGCTGGCGCTGGCGGCGAGCCCGGGAATGAACGGCGGCGCCACGTCGAGCTTTCCGGCATAGGCCATGTCGTTGCTGAGCTGCCGGAAATCCCCGACCGGCGGCCGCGCCAGGCCGAGCGCGTCGATGCCGTTGATGCCCGCGACATAGGGCATGGGAAACGGCGGCACGGTGTTGGCGTCGGTGCGCTTGTCGAAATCGTCGCCGAAGTCCTCGATGCTGCTGCTGATCTGCAGCTGGTATCTCACGCCCTCCGCGATCCGCCCGTAGACGCTCGTCGCCGGCACGCGGAACGTCGAGGGAATGAGGCCATTGTAGATTTCCGGCCGGTTCACGCTGTAGAACTGGGTCGGCTCGTGATGCTGGTTGATATAGCCGATCGGCACGAGATCGATGCCCGGTGCGCGCCAGTTGAACTGGTCGACGATCTTGAAATCGACGAAAATCTGCTCGACGTCGACCGAGCCGTGCAGCTTGTCGTCCGCGTCGAACGCGATGCCGCCGTGCTCGAACTCGATCTCGGCGTTGAAGATGATGTTGTCGGTGATCTGATAGGTCGGCAGCAGCACCACGCGGTGGCCATCGAAACCGTGCTGCCATTGACCGTTGGCGGCCGGATTCTGAAAAGCGCCGAACTTAATCTCGCCGTAGGCGCCGATCGCGAGGCCCGGAACGGGAGAAGCGACCAATCCCAGAATACTCTTGTCGGCGGTTTCCGCGCTGTTCGCCGCAGGCGGCGCGGCGGCGGTTTTGCTCGCGTTGGGCTTGGCGGCGGGTTCGCTCGGTGCCGCCGGCGCGCCTGCTCCGGCGGGGCTTGCGGCCCGTCCGACCTGCGGCGCTGTGGCGGACGCCGGAGCGGTCCCCTGCGGTGCCGCGGCCGGCGCGGCCTTGTGTTTGAGCTGGCCTTCGAGCAGGCGGATGCGCCGTTCCATGGCCTCGAGCTTTTTCAGGAGCGCGTCGTTGGACGCCGGCGCGACCGCGGCCGATTGCCCCGGCGCGTCGGATTCGGCGGCGAAAGCCGAACCCGGATCGGCCGCCGACACCGCGAGCACCGCGATCAGAATGGCCAAAATGCGATAAGCGTTCGCGGATCGTTGCAGCGGTCGACCGTCCGGGCCGCCGAGCGCGCGTTCCTCGCTCGAGAGCCGCGTCGGCGCGACCGATCGCCAGCCTCGAGCCGGCGCAAACAAGCCGAGTTCGGCCAAGGCATCGCTCAGATCGTCGAGAAGCTCCGCAAGCCAAGCGGGATTCGGGCGGACCCGGAGATCGGGAAATTCGAGCAGGGATAACCGCGATGCTCGTGCACGGAAGCGCGCGCTCAGACACATGATTCCCTCCAATTCGCCGGGTTCAAGGCCCTGCAATCAAAGGCAGCCGACGCATCGCCGGCGCACGCGATAAGAGCGACGTGACACTTCAGTGTCAAGCAAACAAACAAATATTGGAATGTTTCCAGCCAACGGATATTAGGATTGTTCTAATTCAAT